>NZ_CP023406.1:914120-1218827 GCF_002327105.1 Luteimonas chenhongjianii
GTAGCGCTTCTGCACCGGCACCGGTGACTCGTCGATGCGGGCAAAGGCGATCGCGCTGTCGTCGGGCGCCCACCAGTAACCGGTGTGGCGATCCATTTCCTCGTCGGCGACGAATTCGGCGACGCCATTGCCGATCACGTCGCTGCCGTCGGTCGTGAGCTGTCGCTCGATGCCGCTGGCGAGATCGATGACCCACAGATTGCGCGCACGTACGAAGCTGACGAAGCCACCGCGCGGCGAGACCTTGGGATCGGTCGCGAAGCCACCGCCGTCGGTGAGCTGCCGTACCGCGTCGCTGCCCGACTTCGACAGGTCGTAGAGATACAGCTCGCCGCCGAGCGGAAACAGCAGGCGCTGCGCATCCGGGGCCCACTGGTAATCGACGATGCCCGATTGCCCCGCGATGCGCTGGCGCTCGCGGCGCGCTTTCTCCGCATCGCTGAGCGTTTCCTCGCCCGGCAGCACGACCTTCGAATCGACCAGCATCCGTGTCTGCCCGCTGGCGATGTCGTACTCCCACAGGTCGAGCTGGTTGCGGTTCTCGTCCTTGCCGCGCAGGAAGGTCACGCGCGAACCGTCCGGGGCGACCTGCGGCTTCATCAGCGTCGGCCCCGACAGCGGCGCATCGCCGGTGATGGCCTCGAGCGTGAGACCGCCGGAGGCGGGCGGGGTGGCAGCGAGGGCGGAGGACGTGGCGATCATCAGGGCGGCAGCGGCAAGTACGGAGCGCATGGCGGGTCCATTGGAGCGAAGGCGTCAGTGTATCGGGCGGGCAGAGCGCGCTGACGCTTCAGTCCGCGCAGGCCTCCCGGCGCGTCGCGCCGCCTGACCAGGCCCACATGCGATGCACCTGCGGCTGGAAGGTGTGCAGCACATGGCCGCAGGTGCCGACTGTGGCCGCCGGCAGGCACGCGGCCCGCGCGCCATCGGGGGCCAGATACCAGAGCGCGCGCTCGGGCGCCGCAGTCACATGCGCCAGCGTGAGCAGTTCCGCAGCCACGTCGGGCGCCGCCGTGGGTTGCCGGTCATCGCCGGCGAGTGCATCGCAGCGCGTCGGGTCGGCGGTCAGGGATGCAGGCGTCGTCGCGCATGCGGCGAGCAGGCAGGTCGCGGTCGAAAGCGCGATCGTTCGCATCGGACATCATCCTTGATCCGGAGAGGCGACCGATCCTACGCAAGCGCGCGTGGCGGTGCAGGCCGCCACGCATATCGGTGCCTCAGCGCCGGCCCTGCCCGAACAGCAGCTGCTTCTCCTCCTCGCTCATCGGCTTGCCGGCATCCGGATTGACCTCCTTCGCCTTCGCATAGGCACGCTGCGTTGCCGGGCGCGCCTTGATCGCGGCGTGCCAGCGCTGGACTTGCGGGTAGGGCGTCATGTCGATCGGCGCCTTGTCGTAGACGCCGATCCACGGATAGGCCGCCATGTCGGCGATCGAATACGCGTTGCCGGCGATGAAGTCGCGGCCCTTCAGGTGCGTGTCGAGGACCTGCAGCAGGCGGTTGACCTCGTTGGTGTAGCGCTCGATCGCGTAGGGAATCTTCTCCGGCGCATAGACGTTGAAGTGGCCGTACTGGCCGGTCATCGGGCCAAGGCCGGCCATCTGCCAGAACAGCCATTCCAGCGTCTCGATGCGCGTGCGCGGCTCGGTGGACAGGAACTGGCCGGACTTCTCCGCCAGATACAGCAGGATCGCCCCGGATTCGAACACGGTCTGCGGCGCGCCGCCGTCGGCAGGAGCATGGTCGATGATCGCCGGCATCTTGTTGTTCGGCGAGAACGCGAGGAATTCCGGCTTGAACTGGTCGCCCTTGCCGATGTTGACCGGACGGAGCGTGTAATCGAGTCCGGCCTCTTCGAGGAAGAGGGTGATCTTGTGGCCGTTGGGCGTTGGCCAGTAGTAGAGGTCGATCATGGGAGATCCACTCGTAGTCGGGTGCTTGAAGTCTAGGCGCGTCGGTGACGGGCAACCTCCACACGACGCGTACGGTGTGTTGCGGTTGCCGCCCAAGCGCGCATATGACGACGCCGCCCCGGGGGGCGGCGTCGGAGGGGGTTCCCGCGGCAGGCCTTACTGCGCGGCGCAGTCGAGCCGGTGCGTGGCATCGGTGCCGATGCGCACCTCTGCCAGACCCAGGGTCAGACCTGCCGGAGCGCGCAGCGCGAACGGCGTGCTGACACGCGTGGTGTCGAGGCCCGCGCCCGCCAGGCACTTGAGCGGAATGCCCGCGGTCACCCACTCGTTGCGCGGCAACGTGGCCAGCCATTCGCGCACCGGCAGCTCGCCCTTGCAGGCTTCGCCGCAACCGGCGGACAGGACGATGTCGCCACTGGCCGGCAGTGCATCGACACGCAGCGTCACCAGCAGCAGCGAATCGCCATTGGTCTCGCGGCTCAGATCGACCGGCGAATGCGACAGCAGTTCGGCGGTGGCATTGCCGGTCCAGGTGAGCAGTCGAGCGCCTTCCTGGGTCTGGTGATCGACCGCGGCGAGGGTCAACGTGCCGTCGGGCGTGGCGACGCGCGGGTGCAGCACGTCGGCGCCGCGGCCATCCGCGCCGGTGACCACCAGGCGGATGCCGGGTCCCGGCACGCCACGGGCGAAGAAACCGGCGCTCTTGCCGTCCTCGGCGCTGACCCCGGCGTCTTCCGGCAACGCGGCGAGATTGCCGTCATCGGCGTAGGTCAGGCCATGGCCGAACGCGAACAGTGGGTCGTAGCCTTCCATGCCCACGTTGTTGACGTACTGGTCGGCGCGGCGCGGCCAGGAGAAGCTGAGCTTGCCCTTGAAGTCGTGCTGCGGCTGACCGTCTGCGCCGCGCAGGAGCACGTCGGCGATGCCGGCACCCTCCGAGCCCGGCAGCCAGGCTGCGACGAAGGCATTGGACGCGTTGATCTCGCGGTTCATCCACAACGGACGGCCGCTGAGGAACACCGAGACCACCGGAATGCCGTCGGCGCGCAGGCGCTTGACCAGCTCGAGGTCGGCGTCGTCGCCGGGCTTGTACAACAGGTTCGGCAGGTCGCCGAGGAACTCGGCATAGGGCTCCTCGCCGAACACCACGATCGCGACGTCCGGCTTCTGCCGGTAGCTGCCGTCGATCGCGAGTTCCGCGGTGCCGCCGGCGGCGCCGACCTGCTTGCTGATGCCGTCCCAGATGGTGTCGCCGTTGGGGTAGTCGGCGCGCTTGGTGCCCGTGCCCTGCCAGTTCAACGTCCAGCCGCCGGACTGCTTGCCCATGTCGTCGGCGCCGTCGCCGGCCACCAGTACGCGCTGGTTCGCGGCGATCGGCAGGATGCCGTCCTGGTTCTTCAGCAGCACCAGCGATTCGCGCACCGCGCGACGCGCGACCTCGCGATGTTCGGGTGCGCCGAGCAGTTCGAACTTGCCGCCGAGCGCGCGCTCCGAGGGCTTGGGCGCATCGAACAGGCCCATGCGGAACTTCACCCGCAGGATGCGGCGCACCGCGTCGTCGAGGCGCTCCATCGGAATCTCACCCGACTGCACGTGCTTGACCGTGCTATCAAAGAGGCCGCGCCAGCTGTCGGGCGCCATCGCCATGTCGAGCCCGGCGTTGAACGTCGCTGCGCAATCGGTCGTGGTGCAGCCCGGCAGCTGGCCGTGGCCGTTCCAGTCACCCACGACAAAGCCGCCGAAGTTCATGCGGTCCTTCAGCACGTCGGTCAGCAGTGCCTTGTGTCCGTGCATGCGCTGGCCGTGGACGCTGTTGAAGGAGGCCATGACCGCTTGCGCGCCCGCGGCGATCGCCGGCGGATAGCCGGCGCCGTGGATGTCGCGCAGTTGCGCTTCGCTCACGGCGGTCTCGCCCTGGTCCTTGCCGCCGGCGGTGCCGCCGTCGCCCAGGTAGTGCTTCACCGAGACCATCACATGCTGGTCGTTGAGGAACTCCGGCGAGCCCGCCTTGCCCTGCATGCCTTCGACCACGGCCGGCGCGAACGCAGCGACGATGTCGGGCGATTCGGAATAGCCCTCGTAGGTACGACCCCAGCGGTCGTCCTGCGGCACGGCGACGGTCGGCGCGAACGCCCATTCCATGCCGGTGGTCCGCGTCTCGATTGCGGTGACGCGTCCGATCTCGCGCATCAGCTCGGCATTGCGGGTCGCGCCAAGGCCGATGTTGTGCGGGAACAGCGTCGCGCCGACGATGTTGCTCTGGCCGTGTACGGCGTCGATGCCGAAGATCACCGGGATCGCCTTGCCGCCGCCCGACGTGTCCATCGACGCTTCCCAGAAGGCATCCGACAGCGCCAGCCATGCCGCCGGCGAGGCGTCATAGCGGCCGCCCGGATCGGAGTTGCCGCCGGCGAGGATCGACCCCAGGCGGTACTTGCGCACGTCCTCGGGCGTGACGTCGGCGATGTCGCCCTGCACGATCTGGCCGACCTTTTCCTCGACGCTCATCGTCGCCAGCAGGTCGTCGATCTTCTTCTCCAGCTCGGCGTCGTGCGGCAGGGGCCATGCGGTATCGGGCCAGTTCGCTGCATCGATGGCGCCCGGGTCGGCATCGGCTGCACCGGCCTGTGCGGTTGCCTGGGCGGCGGGGGTCTCGTCGCGCGCACATCCGGCGACGCCAACGACAAGCGCGGCGAGCATGGCCGGCAACAGTGCGCGGCGAAGGACATGGCGGACGGGGCGACGCGATTCGATCATCGAAGAGCTCCGGGAAAGCGGCAGAGGCCGCAGGATGGGCTGTCACGCTGGCGCAGCGATGACAGCGTTGTCACGCGGCGGCTAGCATACCGGCGCAAGCCCGCGGGCGCTTGCTGCACGGCGACATGCACGCCGGCGCGGGATCCTGCGGCGACTCTGGCAGAATCGGGACCGAAACGAGGATGGCCGGATTGAACAGCATGCGGGTGCGGATCGAGGATGTCGCGGAAGCGGCGGGCGTGTCGATGAAGACGGTCTCGCGCGTGCTCAACCATGAGCCGAATGTCTCGGAGCGCACGCGCGTCGCCGTCGAGACGGCAGTGGAAAAGCTGCAGTACCGCCCGCTGGCATCGGCCCGGCTGCTGGCCGGCCGCCGCTCCTATCTGGTCGCGATGCTCTACGACAATCCATCGAGCAACTATCTGATGGAGGTCGAACTCGGCGTGCTCGATGCCTGCCAGTCGCAGCACTACAACCTGATGCTGGCGCCGGTCGACTACACCGCGCGCGACATCGTGGCCAAGGTCGAGGCGATGATCGCGCAGTCCCAGCTCGATGGCGTGGTGCTCACGCCACCGATCACCGACGATGCCTCGCTACTGGCGCGGCTGGATGAACTGGGCGTCCCGTACGCGAGCATTTCGGCGCAGGAGCAGAACCGCCGCATCGGCACGGTGGTCGACGAGCGCAGCGCCGCCCGCGACGTCGTGCTGCATCTCGCATCGCTCGGCCACCGGCGCATCGCCCACATCAAGGGCCACGCCGCGCACGGCGCCAGCCGCTGGCGCCTGGCGGGCTACCGCGATGGACTCAAGGAGGCGGGTCTGGAGTACGACGCCTCGCTGGTGGTTGCCGGCAAGTTCTTCTACGAATCCGGCTTCGATGCGACCAACAGGCTGCTCGACCTGCCGCAGCCGCCGACCGCCGTCTTCGCTGCCAACGACGACATGGCCGCCGGCGCGATCTGCGCCATCTGCGAGCGCGGTCTCTCGGTCCCCAGGGACGTTTCGGTCTGCGGCTTCGACGACATGCCGATCGCACGGCACATCTATCCGTCACTGACCACGGTGCGCCAGCCCAGCCGCGAGATGGGGCGCCTGGCTGGCCTGGAACTGCTCAAGGCGATCCGCGACAGCAGCGCCGGCGAAACCCTGGAGCTGCCCTACGCGCTGCAGGTGCGCAAATCGACGGGACCGGTGCGCGCCTGACGCGCGCACCGGACCTGCAGGCTCAGACCGGAGCGGCAGGGCAGTAGCCGCGTACGTAGGTCTCGTGCGCGGGCAGCTGGGCGAGCGTGCGCGCCACGCGTTCGCGGATCTGGCCCAGGAAGCGTGAGAGTTCCGCATCGTCCATCAGGTCGGCCGTCGGGTGGTGGCTGCGCGGCACGAGCCCCTGGCCGAGCATGACCTGGACCCACGAATTCTCGGCGAACAGCTCGAAGCCCTCGCGGAACACCCGGCCGCTGTCGGCGAACAGGGCGATGCGATGCGCCAGCGAGTCGGGCACCTGCATCTCCCGGCAGGCGCGCCAGAACGGGGTGTCGTCGCGGTCGGTCACCTTGTAGTGCAGGATCACGAAATCGCGGATGCTCTCGATCTCCTCGCGCGACTGCCGGTTGTACTCGTCGACATCGGTCTGCCTGATGCCGGCGGCGGGGAACAGCTGGAGCAGGCGGATGATGCCGCGCTGGATCAGATGGATGCTGGTCGATTCCAGCGGTTCGAGAAAGCCGCTCGCAAGCCCGAGCGCGACGCAGTTGCCGTGCCAGGTACGCTCGCGCTGACCCGGGCGGAAGCGGATGGTGCGCGGCTCCACCAGTCGCTCGCCCTGGAGGTTGGCCAGCAGCGTCTCGCGCGCCTGCGCATCGTCGATGTAGCGGCTGGCGTAGACGATGCCGTTGCCGACGCGGTGCTGCAGCGGAATCCGCCATTGCCAGCCCGCCTCGCGCGCGGTCGAGCGCGTGTACGGCACCGCGGGCCCGACCGACGCGGTCTGGACCGCGATCGCGCTGTCGCACAGCAGCCAGTGCGACCAGTCCTCGTAGCCCACACCGAGCGCCTGCTCGATCAGCAGGCCGCGAAAACCCGTGCAATCGATGAAGAGATCGCCTTCGATGCGCTCGCCCGAAGCGAGCACCAGGGCCTCGATATTCCCCGAGGCACGGTCGGCCTGCACCTCGGCGATGCGTCCCTCGATGCGGCGCACGCCATGCGATTCGCTAAACCTGCGCAGGTAGCGCGCGTACAGGCCGGCGTCCATGTGGAAGGCATAGTTGAGACCGTTCTCGGGCAGATGCGCGAAGCGGTCCTCGAGCGCGGCGCGCAGTTCCAGGCAGTAGTCGCCGTAATCGCCGGCGAGGCCGCGCGAGCGGCCGCGATGCCAGAAGTGCTGGAAGCCCGCGCTCCAATGGTCCTTGCCGGTGGTGCCGAACGAATGGACGTACTCCTCGCCGCGCGCCTTCCAGTCGGCGAAGCGGATGCCGAGCTTGAAGGTGGCCTGGGTCGCGGCCATGAACTCGCGCTCGTCGAGCCCGAGCGCGCGGTGGAACGTCACCAGTGTCGGGATCGTCGCCTCGCCGACGCCGACGGTCGGAATCTCGTCCGACTCGACGAGCACGATGTCGAGCATCGGACCCAGCGTGCGGGAAATGCCGGCGGCCGCCATCCAGCCCGCGGTGCCGCCGCCGGCAATCACGACGCGGCGTACCGCCGTGTTGGGAGGGGTCTCTTGCATCGTGTGCTCCGTCAGCGGTTGAGTCGTTGCAGCAGGCGGGTGCGCAGCCTGCGCGCGAGCTCGTCATCGAGCGGTGCCAGCAGGCCGCGCGCCGCCTCGGGAATATGGCCGGCGGTGTCGGCATCGGCGCCGAAGACGTAGTGGTCGAACACGTCGCGCCAGATCTCGCGCTGCGCCGGCGGCAGGTCGCGCACCGTCATCAACGCCAGCATCAGGGCGTTCATCGGCGTGTCCATCCGGGCCGGCGACTGGCGCCACCAGTAGTTCACCAGCACGTTGAAATCCGCGAGGCCTTCCATGTGGTGCCACCACATCGAGGGGATGAGGATCGCATCGCCCGGGTCGAGCTCGGCGACCATCGCATGGCGCATCGCTTCGGCAAAGCGCGGGAAACGCTGCAGGTCGGGCGCTGCGAAATCGACCAGGCTGATCGGCTGGCCGGCCGGGGTGAGGTCCAGCGGACCGATGTAGAGATTGCGCAGCTGCCCGGGTGGAAACAGCGTCACGCGGCGCCGTCCGGCGACGACGCAGGCCAGATTGTCCGGTACGTCCTGGTGCGCGGCGATGCGGCTGCGGTTGCCGATCCAGATGCTCGCCAGCGGATCGCGCGGGCCGAAACCGATGGGGTTGTCGGAGCGGAAGCCCGGCAGCCAGGTATCGACCGTCGTCGAGGCGACATAGATCGACGGCGGCGCCGCGGATGCGGCCTCGCGCAGCAGCGTGCGCAGGACCACGTCGAGCGGCACGTGCTCGCGGCGGAAGTTGAAGCCGCGCAGGTCGTCGTTGTAGAAGAAGCGCCCCCGGATTTCCGGCGGCCCGACCGTAGCCACGACCGGTGCAGCGTCGGGACGCAGGAAGCCGCGCAGATACTCCGCTGCCGACGCCGCGCCTGCGCGGGCGGCCTGCACCATCGGCCAATGGCCGACCACGCCGCGCAGCACCACGGGGCGATCGCCGTCGAGGAGTGCGTCGGGCAGCGCCTCCGCACGCACGTCGTGACGCTCGGGGATCGCCTCAGGCCCGGACATGGCGCCGGTTCATGCGGTCGATGAGGTCGCGGAAACGCGACATGGAGGCGATCGCCATGTAGATCGGCTCGAGATGGCCGCCAGTGTGCAATGCCGCGATCGCAGCGCCGTCGAGTGCGCGCAGCCGAGCCTCGTCGATGATGTGGAAGCCGCTCAGCCGGTGCGGCTGGCCATCGTCGAGCCGGATGTCGAGCGTGAATGGTTCGAGCAGTGCATGGCTCTGCAACGCGGCCACGAAGTCCGGCAGGGCGGCGATGCCGGCCTGCAGACGCAGCAGGATCTCCTGGATGCGCTGCAGATGCGGCGCGATGCCGCCGTGCGCCAGGAACAGCGGTTCGCCCTCGCCACTGCGGGCGCGTGGATGATCCAGGTCGATGTGGATCGTGGACGAGCCGCCGCTCATGCCGATCAGGAAAGGTTGCCGCGCGATCGCAAGCGGCACGTGGTGGGCGCCCCATCCGGACGCGTCGAGAAAAAGGTTGCTGCCTTGCTGCAGGCCGAGCAGCGCCAGTGGTTGCACGCGGTCGCCGTCGACGCGGAAGACGACGGGGTAATGCGGCTGCAGGTCGCGGAACTCTTCGGGGAAGGTCGGGGCGACCATGACATCGTCGCCGAGCGAGGGCGCATGGCGGATATCGATACGCAGGTCGCGATGCGCGACCGGATCGAGCTGTACGTGATTGGTCATCGGGTGCCGACGGTTCCTGGCGCGGGAAGCGCGTGCGCAGCATAACGCTGCGTGGACCACGGGACCGCCGCGCACCCCTTGCAGGTGCGCGGCGGCATGACGCGTCAGAAGCTGTAGCGCGCGCCGAACATGTAACGCGGACCGGTCTGGGTGGCGAACCGCAGCTGGTTGGTGTGCCGCGCGTGCGTGCGGTACGTCTCGTCGGTCAGGTTGATCGCCTCGGCATGCAGCGAGAACTGCGGCGTGACCTGGTAGCTGATGTTGAGGTCGAGCTGGCCATAGGCTTCGGTGTAGTTCGGGTTCGGACCCTGGCCACCGATGCCCGACAGGAACTCGTCGCGCCAGTTGTAGGCCGCACGCACCTGCCACTTGTTCTTGTCGTAGAACGCGACAACGTTGGCCGAATCGCTCAGCCCGATCATCGGGTACTGGTCGCCGAGGCTGAGGTTGTCGAAGGTCAGACCCGAATCGACGATGGTGTAGTTTGCCGCTACGCCGAAACCGCTCTCTCCGAACATGTGCTGGACGTTGAACTCCCAGCCGTCAAGCGAATCGGAGCGCTGGTTGGCCGGCGTGTTGATGTCGAAACCGGCGATCGGATCGGTCGGCAGACCGACGATGCTGCCGGTGCGCTCGCCGTTGGCGTTGATGCCGGTATAGGTGACGCCCGGATCGCCGGCGTGGTTGATGAAGATGTAGTTGCGGATGCAGACCAGATCGGACGTTCCGCAGCCATTGGCGACGGCGTCGTTCCAGTACGCCCCGCCCACCGGCGTGTGGAGGTTGAACGGCGTGTCGCGGACGATGGTGTTGCTGATGAAGTTCGAGATGTTCTTGCGGAACCAGCCGACCGACACGTAGCTGGCCTCGCCGTAGTACCACTCGAACGACAGGTCGAAGTTGCTGGACTTGAGCGGCTCGAGCGCCGGATTGCCCTGCGAGCCGTCACCGCCGTCCACGCGCACGATGTTGGCCAGGCTCAGGCCGCCCTGGATCTGCTGCCAGCCGGGGCGTCCGATGGTCTGGCTGTAGCTGCCGCGCAGGACCATGTTCTCGGCCACTTCCAGGCTCAGGTCGAGGCTCGGCAGGAAGTGGTCGTACTTGCCGGTCTGGGAAATGAAGTCGCGCTCACCGTCGTAGACCACGTAGAGCTCGTTCGCCGAGTCCCAGCTGATGCCGTTGGCGACGCGGGCCAGCGCCTCGGACGTGACGTCGGTTTCCTCGTAGCGCACGCCGGCGGCGACGCGCAGCGGCATCGACCAGTCGAATACGGTGTTCCACTGCACGTACGCGGCCTTCGACTTCTCTTCGGTGCGCAGGTCTTCGGTGAACTCGGTCGGGGCGCGATAGAGCGCGTCATCCCCGGCGATTTCGGCCGCACGGGTACGCAGGCGGTCGAAGTCGAACATCATGAAGCGGCCGGTGAAGCGCGGATCGTCATGGCCGCGGAAGGCGTCGAAGTAACGGCCCATGTCGTCGGCGTAGAAGATGCTGTCGTCGTAGTCCGACGGATTGCCCACGCCGCCCCAGGTGTCGCGCTGCATGACGGCCGATGCGGTGCGGTTGTTGACCTCGGTCATCGACACGCCGAAATCGAGGTTGGAGTAGTTCTCGAACGTGAAGCGGCCACCAGCCTGGATCTGCTCCACTTCGGATTTGTTGTAGCTGTTCTGGAAGACCGAGCCGGTCACCACGACATCCGACGGGGAGATCTGGTCCACGCCCGGCGGCAGGCCGATCGTGAGGATCGGGAAGTCGCCGCTGTAGTCCACCGACGTGGACGCACGACGGAACGCCGCCGTGCCGAGCACGCCGGCCGAGCCGAACGGGCTGTCGGGGCGCGATTCGGCCGTGGAGTTGTGGTAGTCGAGGTACAGCTTCAGCGAATCGCTCGCATCCCACTCGACATTGAAGCCCGTGGATTCCAGCGTATTGCGGGTCGCCAGCTCCATGCCGCCCATCGCGATGTCGGCGTAGACCGGGTTGCCGTTCTCGTCGAACGACACGTTGTCCTCGCCGTAGACGATCGGCGCGGCGATCGGGCCGTCGGCCCAGCTGCTGTCGCCGGGGCCGTAGTTGAACCACACAGACAGTTCGTTACGCTGCTGCTGCACCTTGTTCTCGGCGTAGGTGTAGTCGAGCGTGGTGCGCACGTTGTCGGTGGGCTGCCACTGGAAGGTGGCCTGGCCGTTGGTGCGCTGGCGCTGCACGCCGTTGACGCTGTAGCCGGTGTTCTGCGGACGGCCGTAGATGGTGTCCGGGCCCGGGCGATTGGTGATGCGGTCGAAGCCGGGCTCGCCGGCGACCGGCAGGCGGTTCCACGAGTCGGTGTCGTCGCCGCGGAACATCGCCCAGCCATCGGCCACCGAAGCCTGGCTGAAGCCGGAGTCACGCTCCTGGTAGCTGCCGCTCAGGGCGATGCCGAAACGGTCGTCGCCGAAGGTGTGGCTGAAGATGCCGGACAGTTCACCGGTGATCGACTGGCCCGGATACGTGTCGGGCAGGTTGTCGACGGACGTGTCGTGCACGCCCTTGATGCCCACGTTGGCGACGGAACCGGGGTTGTCGAGCGGGCGCGCAGTCTTGACGTTGATCGTCGCGCCGATGCCACCCGTTGGAGCCGATGCGCGGCTGGTCTTGAAGACTTCGATCTCCGACACCGATTCCGATGCCAGGTTGGCGAAGTCGAAGGCGCGCGAGTTCGACGTGCCGCCGCCGCCCGGGCCGAGGTTCGAGGCCGGCATCTGGCGGCCGTTGAGCAGGACGAGGTTGAAATCCGGGCCGACGCCACGGACCGTGACCTTCGAGCCTTCGCCGCTGGAGGTGCGGTCGATCGACACGCCCGAGATGCGCTGCAGCGATTCGGCCAGGTTGGTATCGGGGAACTTGCCGATGTCTTCGGCGACGATGCCGTCGACGATGCCCTGCGAATCGCGCTTGAGGTTCATCGAGGACGTCAGGCTGCCGCGGATACCGGTGACGGTGATCGCGTCGAGCTCGGTCGGGTCATCGGAGCTGGCGGTGGTGTAGGGCGTCGCGGTCTGGTTCTCGTCGGCGACCTGTGCGGCCAGCGGCGGCGCGAGGGCCAGCAGCAGGGCGGAGGTCAGAAGCCGTTTTCTGGGCGCAGTGTTGATGGTTTTCATGGATTTCCCCTCCCAAGGAATTCTCATGTGGTTTTAAAGATGGACCCGTCGTCCACAGTGCGGACGCGCCGAGGCAGCGGAATTGGAAGTCAGGTTGACAGCGTTGTCAATGAAACGGCGACTCGCCATTGCAAGTGCGCGGAACCTTGAGGAAATACGCTTGCGCTTGTTGCGCTGCAGCAGATATTGGCGAGTGCGATGCGCGGTTGCGCACTGCATCTCGCCGTCGAAACACGACGTCCTGGAGGCGGGACCCCGCTTTTTTGCGGGGTTCGAGAGCCCGCGAGCCCGGATGCGGTCCGGCGGATGCGGGCCAACGACTGCGTCCACGCTCCCGCGCTGGGGCATCACCGGGACCGCAGGGCTGCGTCAGTGCATCGCCCCGGAGCGCGACACGACTGCGCTGCCGCCGACCGGCGTCGAACCGTGCAGGCGCGAACCGCGCAGGCCGTACCAGATGATGTAGACGTAGCAGACCAGCGGCACGACGAACGCCAGCTGGATGCCGATGCGATCGGCCAGTGCACCCTGGGCCAGCGGGATCACCGCGCCGCCGACGATCGCCATCACCAGCAGGCTGGAGGCCTTGCTGGTCAGCGTGCCGAGGCGTTCGATCGCGGTGGTGAAGATGGTCGGGAACATGATCGAGTTGAACAGGCCGATCGCCAGTGCGCTCCACATCGCGACGCTGCCCGTGGTGGTCATCGTCGTCACCAGCAGCACGCAGACCATCGCGCCGGCGAAGCCGAGCAGGCGACGCGCGTCGATGCGGGTCATCAATGCTGCGCCGATGAAGCGGCCGACCATCGCGCCGCCCCAGTAGAAGGCCAGGAACCGCGACGCCTCCGCTTCGCTCAGGCCGCCGATCGAAGGCTCGGCCATGTAGTTGATCAGGAAGCTGCCGATCGCGACCTCGGCGCCGACATAGCAGAAGATGCCGAGCACGCCCCAGCGCAGGTGCGGCTGGCGCAGTGCTTCGAGATAGGTGTGGTAGACGGCGGGGCCGGCCTCCGTGGCGTCGCGCAGGCTGGGGATGCGCATCAGCAGCACGAAAACCGCGAGCAGCAGCAGGGCGCCCGACAGCATCAGATAGGGCATCTCGACCGAGCGCGCCTCGGCGGCGCGGTAGGCCATCTGCTCGGCGGCGCCCATCGCCGCGATCTCGTCGGCGCCCAGCACCGCGCCGACCAGGATCAGCGGGCCGATCAGCAGCGGGAATACCGTGGTGCCGAGCGAGTTCAGCGCCTGCGCGAGATTCAGCCGGCTGTGCGAGGTTTCCGGTCGGCCCAGCAGGCTGATGTAGGGATTGGCGGCGACCTGCAGCAGCGTGATGCCGCTGGCGAGCACGAACAGCGCGGTCAGGAACACCGGATAGGACGGCATGCGCGCGGCCGGATAGAACAGCGCCGCGCCGACCGCGGCGACCACGAGCCCCATGACGATGCCCGCCTTGTATCCCACGCGCGCGACCAGCGCGCCCGCCGGCATCGACATCAGGAAGTACGCGCCGAAGAACGTGAACTGGATCAGCATCGTCTGCGTGTAGTTCATCGAGAACACGGCTTTGAGATGCGGGATCAGCACGTCGTTGAGGCTGGTCAGGCCGCCCCAGGTGAAGAAGATGAGGCTGACGACCGCGATCGCGGCCGGCTTCGAAAGCGTCGAGGACTGTGCGTTCATGCGTAGCGACCGGCTTGGGCGGAGATCTGTCGATGCATCTTGTGTCCTCAAGGACGGCAGACCCGAGCGGTCCAGGGGCGGACTTGTAAGCGACGCATGACAACGCTGTCAACGCGAAATCGCAATCGCGCGGCGACGGTCCAGCCATCGGCGACATGGCGCAACGCTGCGGTCCGCGGGTGTTGCAGCGCAGCACGTCGCGGCGCTACCGTATCGCGGCATTCATCGCGGTCGGCAAGGCGCTGAGCCGTCGCTCCCCCGCGCGTCCCCAAGGAATCTGCCCCATGTCGATCGCCCCGAACCCGCCGCGCCAGGCGCCGCTGACCTACATCATCTTCGGTTCGCGCTGGCTGCAGCTGCCGCTCTATCTCGGATTGATCGTCGCCCAGTGCGTGTACGTGTTCCTGTTCGTCAAGGAACTCACCCACCTGGTCCAGGACGCCAACACGCTGACCGAACAGGGGATCATGCTGCTGGTGCTGGGGCTCATCGACGTGGTGATGATCTCCAACCTGCTGGTGATGGTGATCGTCGGTGGCTACGAGACTTTCGTCTCGCGCCTGGGGCTGCAGAACCATCCCGACCAGCCCGAGTGGCTGAGCCACGTCAACGCCAGCGTGCTGAAGGTCAAGCTGGCGATGGCGATCATCGGCATTTCGTCGATCCACCTGCTGAAGACCTTCATCGCCGCGGGCGAGGTGGGCCTGCCGGTCTGCGGTTCGGGCGACTTCATCGCCGCATCGGTCGCCCATGCCCAGGCGATTGCCGGCGGCCTGTCGCTGGCGGCGCCGGTGTGCACCAAGGTCACCGCGGCGGGCGTGATGTGGCAGACGATCATCCACGGCGGTTTCATCCTGTCGGCGATCGGCATCGCCTACACCGACCGGTTGATGACCGGCAGCACCGCCAAGCGCGAGCACGTGGCCCACTGACCGGCGGGGTCTCATCCCGTTAGACGGTGCACGCGTAGAATGCGGCGATGGATGTTTCGCATTTGCTCGACGGGCTGAACCCGGCCCAGCGCCAGGCGGTTTCCGCGCCCGATTCCCACTATCTCGTGCTCGCCGGCGCCGGCAGCGGCAAGACCCGCGTGCTGACGCATCGCATCGCCTGGCTGAACGAGGTGGTCGGCGTGCCTGCGCACGGCATCTTCGCGGTGACCTTCACCAACAAGGCCGCGGCGGAGATGCGCCATCGGGTCGATGCGCAACTGCGTCATGGCGCGCGCGGGGCGTGGATCGGCACCTTCCATGGCCTGGCCCATCGCCTGCTGCGCCTGCACTGGCAGGACGCGAAGCTGCCCGAGGGCTTCCAGATTCTCGACAGCGACGACCAGCTGCGCCTGGTCAAGCGCGTGGTCCAGCAGCTTGAGCTCGACGATGCGCGCTTCCCGCCGCGTCAGATCGCCTGGTGGATCAACGCCCAGAAGGACGAGGGACGGCGGCCGCAGCACATCCAGGATGGCGCCGACGAGTGGTCGGACGTCATGCGCAAGGCGTATGCGCTCTACCAGGAGCGTTGCGACCGGGCGGGTCTGGTCGACTTTGCCGAAATCCTGCTGCGCGCGCACGAACTGCTGCGCGACACGCCGGCGCTGCTGGCGCACTACCGCCAGCGTTTCGGCCACCTGCTGGTCGACGAGTTCCAGGACACCAATGCCATCCAGTACGCCTTCATCCGCGTGCTGGCCGGCGACACCGGCAAGGTGTTCGTCGTCGGCGACGACGACCAGGCGATCTATGGCTGGCGCGGCGCCAAGGTCGAGAACGTGCAGCGCTTCCTGACCGACTACCCGGGCGCCGAGACGATCCGCCTGGAACAGAACTACCGCTCCAGCGCCAACATTCTCGGGGCCGCCAATGCGGTGATCGCCCACAACCCCGAACGCCTCGGCAAGCAGCTGTGGACCGACAGCGGCGATGGCGACCCGATCGATCTCTACGCGGCCTACAACGAGATCGACGAAGCCCGCTATGTCGTCGAGCGCGCGCTGCAATGGGTGCGCGACGGCGGCAGCCACGGGGAGATCGCGATTCTCTACCGCAGCAATGCGCAATCGCGCGCGCTCGAGGAACAGCTGGTCGCCGAGCAGGTGCCATACCGCGTCTACGGCGGTGTGCGCTTCTTCGAGCGTGCCGAGATCAAGGACACGCTCGCCTACCTGCGTCTGGTCAGCAACCGCGACGACGATGCCGCGTTCGAGCGCGCGGTCAATACGCCACCGCGCGGCATCGGCGAGCGCACGCTCGACGAAGTGCGCCAGCAGGCGCGCGCGCACGGCATCCCGCTGTGGGAAGCGGCGCTGCGATGCGCACAGGGCGATGTGCTGGCCGGACGCGCACGCAATGCGCTGGCCGGCTTCGCCCAGCTCATCGACCAGCTGTCAGTGGAACTGGCCGACCTGCCGCTCAAGGACAAGATCGACCACGTGCTGGCGCGTTCCAACCTGCGCGTGCATTACGCCAACGAATCCAAGGGCAGCGCCGATTCGCGGGTCGAGAACCTCGACGAGCTGGTTTCGGTGGCCTCGCGCTTCACCCGCGGTGACGACGAGGAAAGTGCGCAGCTGACCGAGCTCGTCGCCTTCCTCGCCTATGCCTCGCTCGAGGCCGGCGAAGGCCAGGCCCAGGCCGGCGAGGACGGCGTGCAGTTGATGACGCTGCACAGCGCCAAGGGGCTCGAGTTTCCGCTGGTCTTCCTGGTCGGCCTCGAGGAAGGCCTGTTTCCCAGCGCCCGCACCGCCGAAGAAAGCGGCCGGCTGGAGGAAGAGCGCCGGCTGGCCTACGTGGGCATCACCCGCGCGCGGCAGAAGCTGGTGCTGACCTATGCCGAGGCGCGGCGGCTGCACGGCCAGGACATGCTCGGCATTCCGTCGCGGTTCCTGCGCGAGATTCCACCCGTGCTGCTCCACGAGGTGCGGCCCAAGCCGCAGGTCATGCGCGCCTCGTTCCCGCAGCGCCAGCGCGCCGGCTACGGGCACGCCAGCCTTGCGCCTTCGGTCGGCGTGCGCCTGGGCCAGAACGTGACCCATGCGAAGTTCGGTGCCGGCACCGTGACCGACATCGAAGGCGATGGCGCCCATGCGCGCGTGCAGGTCAATTTCGACGAGGCCGGCAGCAAGTGGCTGGTGCTGGCTTACGCGAACCTGCAACCGGCCTGAGGCCGGCGCAGGGTCGCGGGTTGTCAGGCCGCCGGCGGGTCCGGACGCCGTGTCCGCGAAACGGCCTTGACAATGCCGAGGCCCAAAAGCACGACCACGCCGACCGCGATCCATTGCGGCGCCAGGCCGGCGAGATAGGCACCGTAGGCGAGGCCGCCGATGAGTACCAGCATGCCTACCAGATAGATCGAGAACGAAGACATCGGCCGCTCCTATGGAAATGACGGCGGATGCTAGCGGGGCCGATGTGAGGGCCGTCCGCATTCAGCTGAATGATCCAACGACATCATTCGCGGATTTCGAAACCCGGGTTCTCCTCCAGGGCGCCGTCGCCATCCACGACGATCCAGCGGTTGCCGCTCTTGTCGAACAGTACCGGCACCGGATCGCGGAACAACGGGCGGCGGACGAAGCGCAGTTTCCAGCCGAAGACCTCGAGGGTCGCGATCGCACTCGCCTGGGCCGGCGTAAGGCCGGCGCGAAGGGTGGCGGTGTCGGGCGGCTCAGGGCTGCGGCGTTCGCGGCTCATGGGGTCCTCGGGCGTCGTGACAGGCGACGGCGCGCGCCGCGCACAATCGGACATGCTACGTGAAGGGGTAATTGCGGCCAAACCGGCCGCGAGCCCGGGCTGCCGCCTTCGCAGGCGCCTTCGGCGGGCGTACGCTGGCGGCCCAGCGGCCGCGTCGAGGTCGCATCGACTGGAGATCCCATGGCGCCTGCCGCTTCCGCGTTCACCCGATCGCGCCCCGTCCGCTCCCGCCATCTGCTTGCCGTGTGCATCGGCGGCCTGCTCGGCGCACCGGCGGTCCTCGCCGACGAAGGCATGTGGACGCTCGACAACCTGCCCAAGGCCGCCTTGCAGTCGCAGTACGGCTTCAAGCCCGACCAGGCCTGGATCGACCATGCGATGCAGGCCTCGGTGCGACTGGCTGGCGGTTGTTCGGGGTCGTTCGTCTCCCCGGACGGCCTGGTGCTCACCAACGCCCACTGCGTCGTCGGCTGCGTGCAGGGTCTGTCCTCGGCCGAGCGCGACCTGCAGAACGACGGCTTTGTCGCCCGGGCGCGCGAGGAGGAGCTGCAATGTCCTGCCGAGGAACTCAACGTGCTGCGCGAGATCACCGACGTCAGCGGGCGTCTGGCCAGCGCGGCCGCCGGCAAGCAGGGCCAGGCCTACGTGGACGCCCGCAATGCCGAGAAGAGCCGTATCGAGTCGGAATGCGTGGGCGACGACGAGGCGAAGACGCGCTGCGATGTGGTCGAGCTCTACAACGGCGGCCAGCAGCACCTCTATCGCTACCACCGCTATTCCGACGTGCGCCTGGTGTTCAGCCCCGAGTACTCGGTCGGTTTCTTCGGCGGCGATCCGGACAATTTCAACTTCCCGCGCTACAACCTCGACGCGGCGTTGCTGCGCGCCTACGAGGACGGCAAGCCGGCGCAGGTCGACCATCACTTCACGATCAAGCCCGAAGGCGCCGAGGCGGGCGAACTGGTCATGGTCACCGGCCACCCCGGTCGCACCCAGCGCCAGCTCACCGTGGCGCAGCTCGAGACCGTGCGCGACGTCAGTCTGATCAACACCCTGCTGTGGCTGGCCGAACGCCGGGCGATGCTCGGCCAGTACGGCCGCAGCAGCGAGGAGGCCGCGCGCCAGGCGCAGTCGGACCTCACCTTCACCGACAACAGTTACAAGGTTGTCCGCGGCCAGCTGCAGGCGCTGCTCGATCCGCAGGTCTTCGCCGGCAAGCGTGCCGAGGAAGCGCGCCTGCGCGAAGGCGTCGACGCCGCGCCGTGGAACGAGGTCGAGGCCGCGCAGGTCACCGCGCGCCAGTTGGCGGTCCCCTACATGCTGCTCGAGCAGGGCCGCGGTTTCGACTCGCGCCTGTTCGGCATCGCGCGCACCCTGGTGCGGGGCGCTGACGAGCGCGCCAAGCCCAACGAGTCGCGCCTGCCCGAGTACCAGGAGGCCGGTCAGGGCCGCCTGCAGCAGACACTGTTGAGCAAGGCGCCGGTCTATCCGGAATACGAGATCGCCAAGCTGACGTGGTCGCTGACCAAGTTCCGCGAGTTGCTGGGCACCGACGACCCGCTGGTCAAGGCCGTACTCGGCACGCAGTCGCCGGCGCAGGTGGCCACCGCACTGGTCGAAGGTTCGAACCTGGCCGATGTCGCCGAGCGCGAGCGTCTCTGGAACGGTGGCGCGGCGGCCATCGAGGCCTCGGACGATCCCTTCATCCGCCTCGCTCGCATTGTCGATGCGCCGGCCCGCGCGGTGCGCAAGCGCCAAGAATCGGAAGTGTCGTCGATCGAATCGCGCGCGGCCACGCAGATCGCCAAGGTGCGCTTCGACAAGCTTGGCACCACGGTCTATCCGGATGCGACGTTCACGCTGCGCCTGTCCTACGGCGATGTCGCCGGCTGGGACGAAAACGGCAAGCCGATCGAACCCTTCACGACGATGGGCGGCGTGTTCGCCCGCAACACCGGCGCCGAACCCTACGCGCTGCCCAAGCGTTGGCTGGACGCCCAGGGCCGGATCGCCCAGGACACGCCGTTCAACTTCGTCAGCACCAACGACATCATCGGCGGCAATTCCGGCAGCCCGGTCATCAACCGCGATGCCGAGGTCGTCGGGCTGGCGTTCGACGGCAACATCCACTCGCTGGGCGGCAACTTCTGGTACGACCCGCGCCTCAACCGCACGGTCTCGGTGCACAGCGCGGCGATCATCGAGTCGCTGAAGTCGGTGTACGGGGCGGATGCGCTGGTGGAGGAACTGCTGCAGAAGTAAGCATTCGACTTCGCGGCTCTGCGACGGCGCCCTGGTTTGCGGGGCGCCGTCGCTGTTTCCGCCCTAGGGTCTGACGACCCGCCCACTCGCAGCGCTGTCGTGCCCCGCCTGCAGCACCCGCATCACGGCGAGCGATTCGTCGAGCGTCACCGGCGGCGCGGCGCCAGAGCTGATCGCATCGCGGACCCCGGCGTAGAACGCGGGGTAGTCGCCGGCCGGCGCGGGCGATGGCATCTCCCGAAGTGTGCCTTCGGCGTCCACCTGCAGCAGTCGTCCCGGCGCCGTGTCGACGCCCCAGCCATCGCCGGTTGGAATCGCCCCTGTCCGCAGCGCGGCTTCCTGCGGATCGAGCCCGTGCTTGAACCAGCTGCCGCGTGTGCCGTGCACCGCGAAGCGCAGTCCGGCGCCGAGCACCAGGGCGCCGGCATGCAGCACCACGCGCAGGCGCGCATAGCGCAGCACCACGTGGAAGAAATCATCGACCTCGGCCGATTCGCGCTGGATCGCGATATCGGCCTGCACCGCATCGGGCAGGCCGAACAACTGCAGGGCCTGATCGACGAGATGCGGGCCCAGGTCGAGCCATAGCCCCGCGCCGGGGCCGGGGCGTTCGCGCCAGCGATCGACCACCTGCGGCCGGAAGCGGTCGAAATGCGAATGCAGCTCGGCGATATCGCCGAGCGCGCCTGCGGCGACCAGCGCACGCAGCGCCAGGAAATCCGCATCCCAGCGCCGGTTGTGGAACACGGTGAGCAGGCGGTCGGCACGCCGCGCGGCTGCAGCCATCGCGCGGGCCTCGTCGAGATCCAGCGCGAACGGCTTGTCGACCACCACATGACGACCAGCGGCGAGCGCGGCGATCGCCAGTGGCGCATGCGTGTGGTTCGGCGACGCGATCACCGCGAGGTCGATTGCAGGGTCGGCGAAGGCCATCCCGGGATCGGCGGCGACCCGGGCATCTGCGAAATCCGCATGGACCTTGTCGGCGTTGCTCGACACTACGGTATGCAGCCGCAGGCCCGGTGTCGCCTCGATCAGCGGCGCGTGGAAGACCCGCCCGGCGAGGCCGTAGCCGACCAGCGCCACCTGCAGGCCGTCCTCCACCCTGTGCTACCAGCTGAAGAGGCGGTAATAGGTCTGCGGCACGTCGTCGCCTTCGTTGTCGATGCTGCCGTCGCCGTCGCGGTCGTACAGGTAATAGGTCGGACCGCGCGAGGGCACGACCTGCACGGCGCGCAGCTGGCCCGCGATCCGGTATTCGGTGATCTGGTCGCCATTGGCTTCCCTGCGGGTCACCTGCTCGGCATCGGCCGGAATGCCTTCAGGCAGGCCGTCGCCGGTCGTCGCACAAGCGGTCAGGCCGCACAGGGCAGCAGCGAGCAGGGCGGTGCGGAAGCGGTGCATGACGGTCTCCGGCGCAATCGGTGGGCGGGCAGTATGCGGGGCAGGCGGTCGCATCGCAGTGATGCGTCTCACGGGGCGGGCGGGGTGCGGCGGTAGAATCGCATCATGAAACGCCTCATCCTGATCGACGGGTCCTCGTACCTGTATCGCGCCTTCCACGCGCTGCCACCTCTCACCAATGCGCAAGGCGAGCCCACCGGCGCATTGTTCGGCATCGTCAACATGCTGCGGGCCACGATCAAGGAAGCGCCGGACTTCGCCGCCTTTGTCGTCGACGCGCCCGGCCGCACGTTCCGCGACGACCTCTACGCCGCCTACAAGGCCAATCGCCCGCCGATGCCCGACGAACTGCGCGCGCAGGTCGAGCCCATGTGCACGATCGTCGAGGCGCTGGGCTTTCCGATCCTGCGCATCGGGGGCGTCGAGGCCGACGATGTCATCGGCACCCTGGCACTGCAGGCGAGCGAGGCCGGCATCGACGTCACCATCTCGACCGGCGACAAGGACTTCGCCCAGCTCGTGCGTCCGCGCATCACGCTCGTCAATACGATGAGCGGCAGCCGCATGGACAGCGAGCAGAGCGTGGTCGACAAGTTCGGCGTCCGCCCGGACCAGATCGCCGACCTGCTCGCCCTGATGGGCGACAGCATCGACAACATCCCCGGCGTGGCCAAGTGCGGGCCGAAGACCGCGGCCAAGTGGCTGGTCGAATACGAATCGCTCGATGGCGTGATCGCGAACGCGGGCAACATCAAGGGCAAGATCGGCGAGAACCTGCGCGAGGTGCTCGGGCAGCTGCCCCTGAGCCGCGAGCTGGCGACGATCAAGACCGGTGTCGAACTCGACTGCACGGCAGAATCCCTGGTGTTGCGCGAGCGCGATACCGACGCCTTGCGCGTGCTGTACGCGCGCTACGGATTCAACCAGGCGCTGCGCGACCTCGACGGTGGGACGGCCGCTTCGGCGCCCGCCATCGCGGCGGCGGCGCCGCTGTCGGCGCCTGCATCGCTCGATCCCGCGCTGTCGGGGGACGGCGAGTACGAGACCGTGACCACACGAGAGCGTCTCGATGCCTGGGTCCAGCAGCTGCAGGCGGCCGACGAGTTCGCGCTGGATACCGAGACCGATGCGCTCGACGCCATGCGCTCCGGCCTCGTCGGCCTGAGCGTGGCGGTGGAGCCCGGTCGCGCCGCCTACATCCCGGTCGCCCACGATTATCCCGGTGCTCCGCAGCAGCTCGACCGCGCCGAAGTGCTCGACGCGCTGCGCCCGCTGCTCGAGGATCCGGGCAAGCGCAAGCTCGGCCAGCACGGCAAATACGACATCCATGTCCTGCGCCGGCACGGCGTCGAGTTGCGCGGCTACGCCGACGACACCCTGCTGGAGAGCTTCGTGCTGGATGCGGGCATTGCCCGCCACGATCTCGATTCGCTGGCCCGGCGCCATCTCGGCCGCGACACGATCAAGTTCGAGGACGTCGCCGGCAAGGGTGCCAAGCAGATCTCGTTCGCCCAGGTCGCGATCGACGACGCGACGCGATATGCCGCCGAGGATGCCGATATCACCCTGCGGCTGCACCGCGTTCTCAAGCCACGCGTCGAGGCCGATCCGGGGCTCGCCCGCGTGTACGGCGAGATCGAGATTCCGCTGGTGCCGGTGCTCGCGCGCATCGAAGCCAATGGGGTCATGGTCGATGGCGAAGAACTGCGCAGGCAGAGCGCCGACCTGTCGCGGCGCATGCTCGCCGCCCAGCAGAAGGCCACCGAACTCGCCGGCCGCGCCTTCAATCTCGATTCGCCCAAGCAACTCTGCGCGCTGCTGTTCGAGGAACTGGGCCTGCCCGCCGTGGTCAAGACGCCCAAGGGTCAGCCGAGCACCAACGAAGAAGCGCTCGAAGCGATCGCCGACCAGCACGAACTGCCGCGCGTGATCCTCGAATACCGCGGCCTCGCCAAGCTGCGCAGCACCTATACCGACAAGCTTCCGGAAATGGTCAACGCCACCACCGGGCGCGTGCACACCAGCTACCACCAGGCGGGCGCCGCTACGGGCCGATTGTCGTCGAGCGATCCCAACCTGCAGAACATCCCGATCCGCACCGACGACGGTCGCCGCATCCGCCGCGCCTTCGTCGCCCCGCCCGGCCGCAAGCTGATCGCCTGTGACTACTCGCAGATCGAGCTGCGGATCATGGCCCACCTGTCGGAGGATCCCGGCCTGGTCCGGGCCTTCGAATCCGGCGTGGACGTCCATCGCGCCACTGCCGCCGAAGTCTTCGGCCGCCCGCTCGACGAAGTCACGATCAATGAGCGCCGCGCGGCGAAGGCCATCAACTTCGGGCTGATGTACGGCATGAGCGCGTTCGGCCTGGCGCGCAACCTCGGCATCAGCCGCGGCGAGGCGCAGGACTACATCGCGCTGTACTTCTCGCGCTATCCCGGGGTGCGCGATTTCATGGAACGCACCCGTCAGCAGGCGCGCGAGTGCGGTTACGTCGAAACCGTGTTCGGCCGTCGCCTGACCCTCGACTTCATCCAGAAGGGCAACGCCTCGCAGCGCGCCGGCGCCGAGCGTGCGGCGATCAACGCACCGATGCAGGGCACGGCGGCCGACATCATCAAGCGGGCGATGATCCGCGTGGACGGCTGGATCGCCGCACACGCGGCGCGTGCCAAGATGATCCTGCAGGTGCATGACGAACTTGTTTTCGAGTCCGATCTCGACTTCGTGGAAACGTTGCGTACCCAGGTCGTCGAACTGATGACCGGGGCGGCGGATCTGCGGGTGCCGCTTGTCGTCGACAGCGGCGTCGGCGACAACTGGGACGAGGCACATTGACCGGCGGATTTGCCGAGTCTGGCCGCAGCCGGGTGCTGGCCGCAGCCTTCTAAATGGCCCCTGAATCCAACGGAAAATTAACCGGATCCTTCACGATCCATCCATCTGCCAAATGGTCTTATGTCCCTCGACAGATGCAAGGTCTGTCGCAGATCGCTTCCTCCCCTGGAGCGATCGCCGGAACCATCAGGCGTCTCCCCGCGCCCGGTTCCCGAGCCCCGTAGGCCCCCCCTGCCTGCGGGGCTTTTTTATGTCCGCGATTCGAGGCGGGCCTCCGAAGCACACCGGGACACGACGTTTGAATAGCACCGGTGCGACTGCCAGGAGGCTGGACCTCTGCGTCAGAACGGTGCGCTCGACGCGATGCGCAAGCGCTCCCCGGTGTGCGGATGATCGAAGACCAGTGCCTCGGCGTGCAGCAGCAGGCGGTGTGCGCGGGCGGTCGTCTCGGGAGGCGCATACAGGGTGTCGCCCAGGATAGGGTGGCCGACCGCCTGCAAGTGAACACGCAACTGGTGGGTGCGGCCTGTCTCCGGCGCCAGGGCCAGACGCGTGCAGGGGGCGTCATCGGCGGCCAGCAGGTGCTCCAAGAGGCGCCACCGGGTACGCGCCGGTTTGCCGTTCAGCTGGTCGACCGCCTGTCGCGGCCGGTTCGGCCAGTCGGCCCCTACGGGCAGGTCGATCAGGCCGGCGGCCTCGGCCAGCCAGCCGTCGACGATGGCGATGTAGGCCTTGTCGATGCGCCGCTGTTCGAAGGCCGCGCCGAGCCTGCGCTGCATGTCCGGCCCACGTGCGAACACGATGACGCCCGAGGTCGCCTGGTCCAGGCGGTGGACGACCCGTGCGTCGGGCCATTGCGCGAGCACCCGTGCGGCGAGGCAGTCCTGCTTGTCGGCGCCGCGGCCGGGCACCGACAGCAGGCCGCCGGGCTTGTCGAAGGCCAGCAGGTGCGCATCCACATGCAGTACGTGCAGGCCGCCGGGCGCGACCTCCGAACGCATGTCGACTCCGGCGGTCACCGGCTCAGGCGAGTTCGGACAGCCAGTCGCGCGGATGCAGGTAGGCGGCGAGGCGTGCCTCGTCGCTGCCGGCCTCGGGCGTGAAGCCGTATTCCCAGCGCACGCGCGGCGGCAGGCTCATCAGGATCGATTCGGCGCGGCCGCCCGACTGCAGCCCGAACAGGGTTCCACGGTCGTAGACCAGGTTGAACTCGACATAGCGGCCGCGCCGGTAGAGCTGGAATTCGCGTTCGCGCTCGCCATACGTCATGTCCTTGCGGCGCGCGACGATCGGCAGGTAGGCATCGAGGAATCCGTCACCGACCGCGCGCATATATGCGAAGTCCTGGTCGAAATCACCGTGCAGGTCGTCGAAGAACAGGCCGCCGACACCGCGCGTCTCGTTGCGGTGCCTGAGGAAGAAATACTCGTCGCACCATTGCTTGTGAGCCTCGTAGCGCGCCTGTCCGCCGAAAGGCTCGCACAGCTCCCGTGCGGTGCGGTGCCAGTGCAGCACGTCCTCGTCGACCGGATAGAACGGGGTCAGGTCGAAGCCGCCACCGAACCACGAGGCCACGGTCTCGCCATCGCGCATCGCGCGGAAATGGCGCACGTTGGCGTGGGTGGTCGGCAGGTAGGGGTTGCGGGGGTGGAACACCAGCGACACGCCGCAGGCGCGCCATGAAGCGCCGGCGAGCTCGGGGCGGTTGGCGCTCGCCGAAGGCGGCAATGCCGCGCCGGAGACGTCGGAAAAGCCGATGCCTGCCTGTTCGAAGACCGCCCCATCGCGCAGGACGCGGGTGCGGCCGCCGCCGCCTTCGGCACGCTCCCACAGGTCCTCGGTGAAGCGGGCGCGTCCGTCGGCGCCCTCGATGGCCTGGCAGATCCGGTCCTGCAGGCCGGTGAGGTAATCGCGGATGGTGTCGAAATCGTTCATGCCACGCATTGTAGGCGGCGCGTACGCGGCAACATTGATCGTGGTCAATGCAAGCACGGCGTCTCCGGTGGGCGCCCGCGCCCGGGCGGGCGCCAGCACGCAGGTCCCGTGGGGCCGTGGAAGCATCGGGGCGTCGCAGCGGGGAGCGATCGGTCGCGTCGGCGGCGCAGCGCCGGCTGCAGGACCTGGTGTCAGCTGTAGGCCTGGCGCCAGGCATCGAGCCGCGCGGCCAGTACGGCGGCGCGCTGGCCGTAGGTGTCGGGCAACGCGCCATCGAAACCGGTCAGGCCGCGGTTGACGCGTCGCACCCGCCCCGCGGCATCGACGTGGTCGGCGAAGTCGATGCCGACCACCGTGTGCAGGCCGACCCGCGTGGGGCCGAAACGCACGATATCGCGCCAGTGCCAGCGGGTGACCCGGAACAACGCGCGCAGCTCGATGCCGTTCGCATCGAGCCGCAGGTGATTGGCGCCCGGGACCAGAGACACCGCCGCCACGAGGCCGCACAGCGCGAAAAAGCCACCGCAGGTCCACGCGATCATCGGACTGCGGTCGGCGAGACCGACCGCAACCCAGACCAGGCCGGCGCTGATCGCCAGCAGCGCGAGCATCTTCCACGGCGCCGGCCGCAGCAGCTCCACCGCCGGCAGGGCGCCGGGCGCGGTCATTTCAGCGTGCGCTCGAACAGCTCATGGATGCGGCGGTACTGGTCGTACCAGGAGGCGGGATGCTGGTAGGCATGACGCTCGAGCGGATAGCTCGCCAGTTCCCACTTGTCCTTGCGCAGCTCGATCAGGCGCTGGGACATCATCACCGAGTCGCGATAGAACACGTTGTCGTCGATCATGCCGTGCGCGATCAGCAGGTTGTCCTGCAGGCGGTCGGCGTATTCCATCGGCGAGGACTTCAGATAAGCCTCGGGATCGATGTCCGGCGTGTTGAGGATATTGGCGGTGTAGGCGTGGTTGTACTGCGACCAGTCCGTTACCGGACGCAACGCCGCGCCCGCCTTGAACTTGCCCGGCTCGCGGAACAGCGCCATGAAGGTCATGAAGCCGCCATAGCTGCCGCCGTAGATGCCCACGCGGTCGCGATCGGCCTGGTGGTTGTCGACCAGCCAGTCGATGCCGTCGAGATAGTCCTCGAGTTCCGGGTGGCCCATCTGCCGGTAGATCGCCGTGCGCCAGTCGCGGCCGTAGCCGCTGGAGGCGCGGAAATCGAGGTCCAGCACGATGTAGCCCTGCTGCACCAGCAGGTTGTGGAACATCTGCTCGCGGAAGTAGTTCGGATAACGCTCGTGCACGTTCTGCAGGTAACCGGCGCCATGGACGAACAGCACGACCGGGTACTTGCGGCCGGGCTCGTAGGTCCTGGGGCCGTAGAACTTGCCCCAGACGGTGCCGGCGCCGTGCTTGGACGGGATCTGGACGTACTCGGGCTGCAGCCAGTCGTAGGCCTTGTACTCGGCGCTGCGGGTGTCGGTGAGCACGCGCACCTGGCCACCCGCGACGTCGGCGACGGCAAGCTGCTGCGGCGTGTAGCTGCTGGATGTGCGCAGCAGCAGTCGGGTCTCGTCCGGCGAGAGGGCGAAGTCGTCGACGTTGCCGACATTGGTGACCTCGGCGACGCTGCCGCCGGAGGCGCTGCAGACGTCATAGCGGCCCGGCCACTGGCGGTTGCACATGAAGAAGAAGCGCGTGCCGTCGCGTGACATCACCGGCGAGGACACCTCCCAGTTGCCGGACGTGAGCGCGCGCGAGCGGCTGCCGTCGTTGAGATAGAGGTGCGAATAGCCGGTGGCCTCGGACAGGAACCACAACGTGCGGTTGTCGGGCAGCCAGCCGAACTCGTTGAAGTCCCAGTTGATCCACGCCTGGTCGCTCAGGCGGTCGCGGTTCTGCAGCGAGGCGTTCGCGAGGTCGACCGTGGCCAGCCAGCGGTCCTTGTTGTCGACCGAGTGGATCGACAGCGCGACGTTGCGGCCGTCATCGCTCCAGCGGATCGCCCCGCCCCCGCCGCCGCGGCCATCGAGTTCCAGGCGCACCGGGCGGTTGCCCTTGAGCGCATCCTTGCCGGCGGCGCGGCGCAGATCGGCCAGCGGGTCGCTGGCGATGCCGGGCAGGGCATCGGTCTTGAGCTCGCGGACCTGGCCGCTGGCCACATCCACCAGCCACAGCGTATGCGGCAGCGGATCGTTGCGGCCCACGCGCGTGCGGACGTCCTCGAATTCCTCATAGCCCGACTCGGTCACGTACCTGGGCATCTTGCCGTCCTGCCCCGCGTTGCCGCTCTTGGCGGTGGTGACCACGATCATCCGGTCGCCGGCAGGAGACAGCGCGCTGCCGGCAATCGTCACGTCCCTGCCGAGGAACACCGGGCCGGGCGCGCGCGTGGCATCGCCGCGGCGCCAGGCCTCGTTCTGGCTGCGCAATTCCTCGCGGCGGTCGCGTTCGACCCGCAGGGTCTCGATCATGCGCAGCTGGCGCTCACGCAGATCGTCGGCCTTCGGCGGCTTCGTGGGATCGTCCTCGGCCTTGAGGCTCGCGAGCTGGGCGGTGCCACGCTGCGCGTCCCAGCCGAACCAGTCGTTGCCGGTGCGCCACACCAGCCCGCCGGCCGGGGTCCACTGCGGCTGGGCCTCCTGCGCGTCGGTGCGGGTGATCTGGGTCAGCGCGCCGGTACGCAGGTCGCGCACGAACAGGTCGCCGTTGCGCAGGAAGGCCATGCGCGTGCCGGTCGCATCGGAGATGGGGCCCTGGCCGTCGATTTCGGCGCGCGCACCGTCCTCGACACGCGTGGCGGCGCCGCCGGTGAGCGGCTGCATCCAGGTGTCGCGGACATTGCTGCCTTCCCGCTTTTGCGCGTAGTACGCCGCCTGGCCGTCCCAGCGCCACCACGTACGCTCAACTGGGGCGCCGATCCAGTCAGGATCGGCCATGATCCGCTCCATCGTCAGCGGCTGCGCCGGTTGCGCAAGGGCGAGAGGGGACACGAGGGCGCAGGCGAGCACCCAGCTCAGCGGCAGTCGACGCATTCGGCGGTTCCAGGACGAAAGGACCGCGGAGTGTACCGGCCGCCGGCATGGCCCCAGCACTGGCGAAGGTCACGGTGGCGCGATCGGGTGTCGCATGCACGTCGGGTCGCACGCCCGTTTCACGAGGAGCGCCGCAGACTCCCGTTGGTTCGCGATGATCGGAGACGACCACATTGGACGCGTTGCTGCTGTCGCGGATCCAGTTCGGCTTCGTGGTTTCGTTCCATGTGCTGTTCCCCGCATTCACGATCGGGTTGTCGAGTTGGCTGGCGTTCCTGGAATGGCGGTGGCTGCGGACACGCGATCCGGTCTGGCGCGAGCTCTATTTCTTCTGGATGCGGATCTTCGCCGTGTCGTTCGGCATGGGCGTGGTGTCGGGCATCGTCATGAGCTTCCAGTTCGGCACCAACTGGTCGGCGCTGAGCATCGCGGCCGGAAACATCCTCGGGCCGCTGCTGAGCTACGAGGTGCTGACGGCGTTCTTCCTCGAGGCGGGTTTCCTCGGTGTGATGCTGTTCGGCTGGGGCCGGGTGTCGGAGAAACTGCATTTCCTGTCGACCTTCCTGGTCGCGCTGGGCACCGTGATCTCGACGTTCTGGATCCTCTCGGCCAACAGCTGGCTGCATACGCCAGACGGCTATGCGCTGATCGACGGCGTGTTCCAGCCTGCCGACTGGATGTCGATCATCTTCAATCCCTCGTTTCCGTACCGGCTGACGCACATGGTGCTGGCGGCGTTCATCACCACCTGCTTCGTCATCGGGGGCGTCGCGGCGTGGTACCTGCGCCGCGGCGAACATGTCGATGGCGCCAGACGGATGCTCAAGCTGGCCGTCGCGTTCGCCGCGATCACCGTGCCGGTGCAGATCGTCGTCGGTGACCTGCATGGCCTCAATACCGCCGAGGTCCAGCCGATCAAGCTCGCGGCGATGGAGGGGCACTGGCACGAAAGCGCGCCGGGCCAGGGCGTACCGCTGGTGGTGTTCGCGGTGCCCGATGCGAAAGCGGAACGCAACGACTTCGAGTTCGCGATCCCGCGGCTCGGGAGCCTCATCCTCACCCATAGCTGGGACGGGACGATCACGCCGCTGACCGCCGTGCCGCGCGACGAGCGGCCGCCGGTCGCGCCGGTCTTCTATGCGTTCCGGATCATGGTCGCCATCGGCCTGGCGATGCTCGCGCTGAGCGTGGTCTCGCTGTGGGCATGGCGGCGCCGGTGGCTGTTCGAGTCGACCTGGCTGCTCAACGCCTGGCGGCTGATGGCGCCGAGTGGCTTCATCGCGGTGCTGGCCGGCTGGGTGGTCGTCGAGATGGGCCGCCAGCCCTGGGTGATCCAGGGCCTGCTGCGCACTGCGGACGCGGTCAGCGACATCGACCACACCAGTGTGATCGTCTCGCTGGGCGCCTTCCTGCTGGCGTATGCCGTGGTGTTCGGCGCGGGCGGCGGCTACATCCTGAAGATGATCCGCAAGGGCCCGCAGCCCTTCGATGACGGCCCGGACTCCGACGAGGGCGAGCGAACACCGGCGCGGCCGATCTCCGCCGCCGACGGTCCGGTGGGAGACGACTGATGGACATGGCGACCGTGCTGCCGGTGGTCTGGTTCGGCGTGATCGGATTCGGCGTACTGATGTACGTGCTGCTCGACGGTTTCGTGCTGGGGCTGGGCGTGCTGGCGCCCTTCGCCGAGGACGGCAGCCAGCTCGACCACATGATGACCACCGCTGCGCCCATCTGGGACGGCAACGAGACCTGGCTGGTGCTGGGCGGCGCCGGTCTGCTGGCGGCATTCCCGCGCGCCTACGCGATCGTGCTGTCGGCGCTGTACCTGCCGGTGCTGCTGATGCTGATCGCGCTGGTGTTCCGCGGCGTCGCGTTCGAATTCCGCTTCAAGGCCCGGCGCGGCAAGCGCTTCTGGGGCGCGGCGTTCGCGGTGGGCTCACTGCTCACGGCGTTCGCGCAGGGCGTGATCCTCGGTGCGCTGGTCGAGGGCATGCCGCTCGAGGAGGGCAAGTACGCAGGCGGCGCGCTCGACTGGTTCAGTCCGTTCTCGATGCTGACCGGTGTGGCGGTGGTGTTCGGGTATGCGTTGCTCGGCAGCACCTGGTTGATCCTCAAGACCGAGGGCCGGCTCCAGCTGATCGCCCGCACGCTCACGCGGCCGCTGGTGATGGTCGTCGCGGCGTTCATGGGCCTGGTCAGCGCGTGGCTGCCGTTCCTCGACTCGCGGATCATGGCGCGCTGGTTCGAGGACGGGAACTTCTGGTGGTTGTCGCCGGTGCCGATGCTGGCGCTGGTCAATGCGGTCTGGCTGTGGCGCGCGGCGATGCGCGAAGGCCGCGACGCGCGCCCGTTTCTGCTGACGCTGAGTTTCTTCGGCCTTGGCTTCGCCGGCCTGGTGCTGGGGATCTGGCCCAACATCGTGCCGCCGTCGCTGAGCATCTGGGAGGCGGCGTCGCCGCCCTCGTCGCAGGGCTTCGTGCTCGCGGGGCTGGTGGTGCTGCTGCCGCTGGTCCTCGGCTACACGGCGTGGTCATACCGCGTCTTCCGCGGCAAGGTGGCCGCCGACGCCGGCTATCACTGAACCCCGCGTCATCGCCGCGCGCCGCAGCCCGGTCCCCGCCATACCCAAGGTCGCGCGAATGCCGCACAATCCCGTGTGTTTCCGCGGTCTTCGCCCATGCACGCCTACGTCTACAAAAGCCAGCGCAAGGCGGACACCTACGTGTACCTCGCCAAGCGCGACGCGTTCGACGTCCTGCCCGATGCAGTACGCGAGCAGTTGGGCACGTTGAGCTTCGTGCTGGATGTCGCCCTCACGCCCGAGCGCAGGCTCGCCCGCGAGGACGCTTCGACCGTACGCGAGCGCCTGCGCACCCAGGGATTCCATCTGCAGATGCCGCCGCGTGGGCTGATGGATCCGCTGACGGAGGACTGGGGCACCGATGCCTGAGTCGACCCAGCGTTTCTCGTCCGTCACCGGTCGACCCCTGAGTCTCGTGTTCCTGGCCGGCCTGGCGCTGGCCGCGCTGACCGTCGTGGGCGGCCCGGTCGCCGCATTGGCCGGTGCGCTCGCGCAGCCGGCATTCGCATTGTTCGTCCGCGCGCTGCGGACGCGCGCGGCTCCGCCCGGCCCCGCGCTGCAGACCGACCTGGTCTCGCTCGCGGTCGCGTGGAGCGGCGCGACGGTGATGACCGCGGCCCTGATCGTCTGGCCGCTCTCGGCCCTGCGCCAGGGCGGACAACTCGGCGCGGTGCTGGTGCTGAGCGTGGCCGCGGGCCTTGCGGTCATCGCGTTCTGGCGCACCTGGCCGCTGTGGCACGCGCTCGAGCGCGATGGCGGCGATCTGCGCGTGCACTGGCGCACCCTGGCCGAACGCGACACCAGCCACTGGCGCGGCGTCGGCGCTGCGCTCTGCGTCGCCGCCATCGTGGCGCTGGTGCTCGCGCCGGCGTGGCTGCCGCCCGGCGGTATCGGTCCGCGGATCGGCCTTGCGGTCTTCTCCATCGTGGCCTGGGGCGGCCTGCATGCAGTCCTGCAAGGGCTGGCCCCGCCCGCCGCGTTGGCGATGCCGATCATCGAGATGCCGGGCGATCCGGCGGCGGCGCTGACCGAAGCTCCGCTCGACGCCGCGCCCGACGTCGCGCTCTATGCTGCCGCGCGCGCCGGGCGCGTGGATCGCGCGCTGGCGCTGATCGAAGCGGGCGCCGATGTCCGTGCATTGCCGGAACCCGGCGATCGCGACCAGCGCAGCCTGGCCGTGCTCGCGGCGGTGCTGCCCGACCTGCGCCTGCTGCGGGCGCTGATCGCAGCGGGCGTCGACGTCAACGCCGCCCATGCCGGCATGACGCCACTGCTGGCCGCGACCCGCGACAGCTGGCACGGTCGCCCGGATGCGGTGATGACCCTGCTGGCGAACGGCGCCGATCCGCGCATCGTCGATCACGAGGGCAACACACCCCTGCATCTGGCGGCGCGCAGCTCCGATCCGGGTGTCGCCGCGCTGCTGCGCGATGCGGCCGCCGAGCTCGAGGCCTGCAACCACGACGGTCTGACCCCGCTCGGCATGGCCTGCGCGGTGGGCAACTGGCGGCTGGCGAAATTCCTGCTCGAGCGAGGAGCCCGAGCGGAGAGCGAGGGCGGTACCCCCGCGCTGCTGGCCGCGGCCGGCGGCGACGAGGACGACGCCGCTGGCGTGCAGTTGCTGATCCGCCACAAGGCGCGCGTGGACGCGCGCGATGCGCAGCGCCGCAGCGCACTGCACGTGGCGGCCTTCCATGGCCACGCCGACATCCTCGCGGCCCTGCTCGCCGCTGGCGCCGACGTGCGCGGGCGTGACAGCGACGGCCGCACGCCGCTGCTGGAAGCCGCGCGCGGCGGACGCATGGCGGCGCTCGATGCGCTGCTGGCTGCGGGCGCCGACGTCGCCGCGGTCGACATCGCCGGCCGCAACGCGCTGATGCTGGCCTGCTCGGCAGAGCTGCCGTCGGCAGCCCTGGTGCAGCGGTTGCTGGATCTGGGGGTGCCGGCCGACGTGGTCGATGGGGACGGGCGCAAGCCGGTCGACCGCGCTGCCGAGACCGGACGCTGGACGCTCGTGCGCCTGCTCGACCCCGACTATCCGTTGCCGGCGAATCTCGGTCTCGACGATGACGATGATCTCGCCCCGGGCGGCGATCGCACGCCGGTGCTGTTGCTGCGCGCGAGCCTGCGCGAGGGCCGCTTCGAGGACCAGGGCCCGGTGCTGCGTCTGCTCGGCCCGCGCGATCTGGGCGGCTTGTTGCTCGACCCGGAAATGCCGCCTTCGCTCGCGCGCATCGAGTGGCTGCTCGCGCAGGGCGCCGACGTCGAAGTGGCCGATGCCGAGGGCCGGCCGCCGCTGTGCGCGCTGCTGTCCTCGGCGCCGACCGTGCTGCCCATCCTCCAGGCGTTGCTGCGTCACGGCGCGTCCCCGGGCGGCGCCGGCAATCTCGCCCGCTATCTCGCCGCCTGCGTCGAGGACGACCAGGCCGGGCGCGCGTTCGAGAGCTTCGCGCTGGATCTGCTGGCGCGCGGCGCGGATCCCTACGCGGCCGCGCCCAATGGCGATCCGCCGCTGGCGCTGGCGGTCCGACTGGGTTGGCTGCATCTGATCGAACGCCTGGTCTGTCACGGCGTCGACCTCGACCTGCGCGACAGCCGCGGCATGACCGCCCTGCATCTGGCTGCCGCGCTGGGACGCGAAGGTGCGCTGAAGGTGCTGATCCGCCACGGCGCCTCGCCGGTGGCCTGCGCTGCCGACGGCCAGACGCCGCTGGGCGTGGCCCTGTCGGCCGGTCGCCGTGATCTCGCCGACTGGCTCGACTGGCGGGGCTGGAAACTGCCGGGCCGTGCGCTGGAGCCGACGGACCTGCCGGTCGCCGCCAGCTCTGGCGACGCCGATGCAGTGCGTCGGCTGCTCGATCTGGGATTCCCGGTCGATACCGCCGATGGGCAGGGCTGCACGGCGCTGCTGCGCGCTGCCGGTGGCGGGCACCGCGCCGTCGTCGACCTGCTGCTGGCGCGCGGCGCCGATCCCGCGCGTCCCGCGCAGTCGGGGGCGACGCCGCTGTCGGCGGCGGTCAGCATGCGTCATGCCGACGTCGTCGACCGTCTCCTCGAAGCGGGTGCCTCGCTCGACCATCGTCTGCCGGGCGAGGTCAGCGTGCTGATGCTCGCGGCGGCACTGGGCCTGCCGGATCTGGCCGGGCGTCTTTTGACCGCGGGCGCCGACATCCATGCCACCGACGCCCAGGGCCTCACTGCACTGCACTGCGCGGCGCTCTACGGCTTCACCTCGCGCGATCGGCCTCGCCTGCTCGCCCTGTTCGACACCCTGCTTCTGGCAGGTGCCGAGGTCGATGCGCCGGCCGCCGGCGGGGTGACGCCGCTGCTGCTGCTGCTCGGCGCCCGCGCCGAGCCCGGCACTGCCTGTGACGAGGACGTGGTGCTGGCGGCGATGGAACATCTGCTCGACGAAGGCGTCTCGCTCGAATCGCGCGACCAGCGCGGCTTCGGTCCCCTGCACCTGTCGGGCCTGCACGGCCAGTTGCGCATCGCGCGCCGGCTGCTCAGGGCGGGTGCCGACCCGGACCTGCGCGACACGCTCAACCGCACCCCGCGCGAGATCGCGGTGATGCGCGGCTTCATCGACGTGGCGGCGGAATTCACCCCGCCCCAGGCAGGGGATGGCGTGTCGATGGCCCGGTTCCTGCGCGAGCAGCGCTGAGCCAGGCGCCGGCCGGCAAGCCCGGGGCTTGCCGGACAGGGGCCGGGCCGGCACAGTCGAGGTCCGGTCACCTGCAGGACGCACCCATGCACCGAACTCTCTCCGCCTTGCTCGGCATCGCATTTCTTGCCGCCGCCGCGCCCGTCGCCGACGCCCAGAACGCGCGCCAGGCGCGCCAGCAAGTCGAGGCCAGCATGCTGGTCACCGGCCACGTCGACATCGATCGCGATGGCCGGGTCAGCGCGCACGTCCTCGACCGGCCTGACAAGCTACCGCCCTACGTCATCGACCTGGTCGAGCGCGCCCTCCCGGCGCTGCGTTTCGAACCGATCCTCGTTGACGGCGCCCCGGTGCTCGCACGGGCGAAGATGAGCATACGGCTGGTGGCCAAGCCGACCGGCGATGGCGACGGCAATATGCAACTCCGCATCGCGGGCGCGCATTTCGGCGAGGAATACTCCGACAGCGATCGCACCAGCGTGCGGCGGTCGAACCTGCGTCCGCCGCGCTATCCAATGAACATCGCGCAGATCGGTGGCAAGGGGACGGTCTACCTGCTGGTCCAGGTGGGCCGTGATGGCAGGCCCATGGATGTCGTGGCCGAGCAGGTCAACCTCACTGCAGTGGGCAGCGCGCGGGAGATGGAGATGATCCGGACCGCCCTGGCGAAGACGGCCGTGGACAATGCCCGCAAGCATTGGGTCTTCACGCCGCCGGATGCGGGCGAAGCCGCCGGACGCGACTACTGGGTGGTCCGCGTGCCTGTCGATTTCCGGCTGGACAACAGCGGAGAGACCGCCCATGGCAAGTGGATTGCCTATCACCCGGGTCCGGTGCAGCGACCGGCGTGGGCGGCGCCCGCGCCTCTGGGCTTCAGTCCCGACACACTGGTCGCCGGCGGCATGACACCCGAGTCCTCGCGCTTCAAGCTGCTGACGGCGCTCGAGGGCTGATCATGGAGCGCGGGTGGGAGCTCCACTCGCGACATCCCGATGCTGTTTGGCGGGCAGTATCGGGCCCCGTCGCCCGGCCGGCAGTCGAAAAAAAGCCCCGCGATGCGGGGCTTTTTCCTGGACGACGCTTCGTCAGCGCTTCATCGACGAGAAGAATTCGTCGTTGGACTTCGTGCTCTTCATCTTGTCGAGCAGGAACTCCATCGCGGCGATTTCGTCCATCGGGTGGAGGAGCTTGCGCAGGATCCAGATGCGCTGCAGCAGGTCCGGCTCGATGAGGTAATCCTCGCGGCGGGTGCCCGACTGGTTGACGTTGATCGCCGGGTAGACGCGCTTCTCGGTGATGCGGCGGTCGAGGTGCACTTCCGAGTTGCCGGTGCCCTTGAACTCTTCGTAGATCACCTTGTCCATCGCGCTGCCGGTGTCGACCAGGGCAGTGGCGATGATGGTCAGCGAGCCGCCTTCCTCGACGTTGCGCGCCGCGCCGAAGAAGCGCTTGGGGCGGTGCATCGCGTTGGCGTCGACGCCGCCGGTCAGGACCTTGCCCGAGCTCGGCACCACGTTGTTGTAGGCGCGGGCGAGGCGGGTGATCGAGTCGAGCAGGATGACGACATCCTTCTTGTGCTCGACCAGGCGCTTGGCGCGTTCGATCACCATCTCGGCGACCTGCACATGGCGCGCGGCCGGCTCGTCGAACGTCGAGGAAATGACTTCGCCGCGCACGGTGCGCTGCATCTCGGTCACTTCTTCGGGCCGCTCGTCGATCAGCAGCACGATCATGTGCACGTCGGGATGGTTGTAGGTAATCGCGCTGGCGATCTGCTGCATCATCATCGTCTTGCCGGCCTTCGGCGGCGAAACGATCAGGGCGCGCTGGCCCTTGCCCTGCGGTGCCATCAGGTCGAGGATGCGGCCGGCGATGTCCTCGCTGGACCCGTCGCCACGCTCGAGCTTGAAGCGCTTGCGCGGGAACAGCGGGGTCAGGTTCTCGAACAGCACCTTGCCCTTGCTGGCTTCCGGCGGCTCGCCGTTGATCGTGTCGACGACCGACAGCGCGAAGTAGCGCTCGCCATCCTTGGGCCAGCGGATGCGGCCCAGCAGATGGTCGCCGGTGCGCAGGTTGAAGCGGCGGATCTGGCTGGGCGAGATGTAGACGTCATCGGGGCCGGCGAGATAGCTCGCCTCGGCCGCGCGCAGGAAGCCGTAGCCGTCGGGCAGGATCTCGAGCACGCCGTCAGCGACGACACCTTCGCCGTGGCGGGTCAGGACCTTGAGCAGGCCGAAGATCACGTCCTGCTTGCGCGCGCGGGCCACGCCTTCGATCGCCAGCTGGTCGGCGATGTCGAGCAGCTTGTGCGCCGGCATCTGCTTCAGATCGCTCAGCGTGTACTGCGGGAAGCCTTCCGGGATGTTCGGTGGCGGCAGGCGCTGGACGTGGTCGTTGCCGCCGTCCTGCGGCAGGCCGTCGTCGCGGCCACCGCCGCGGGGACGGTCGCGCCGGTTCTTGAAGCGGTCGCGGCGGTTGTTGCCGCCCTGATCGTTGTTGTTGCCGTTGTTGTTGCCGCGGTTCTGGTTCTGCTGGCCGCCACCCTGCTGGCGCGGTTCACCGCCCTGCTGGGCGTTGTGCTGACCGCCATTGGGCTGACCATTGCCGGGGCTGCCCGGGTTGCCGCGCTGGGCGTCGCCGTTGCCCTGGCCGGACTCACCGCTCGCCCGGGGCGGGTCGGCACGTGGCGTTTCGGGCTGTGGTGCGGCGTCCCGGGGCGGAGGCGCACTGATCGCCGCAGGCCTGGGCGCCGGGGCGTCCTGGGTGGCCAGCGGCAACTGCGACTGGCTGTCGGATGGTGCGGAATCGGCGGCCTTCTTGGCCACGCGCGGCTTACGCACGCGCTTCACCGCGGTGTCGCCCTCGGGCGTGCCGGGATCGGAAGTATTGTCGGACAAGCGGAAAATCCTCGCTCGGTGCGAGCGCCCGGGACGGGCGGTGGCGGAAGATGGACGGTCTGGAGTGACGTCAGATGGGTGCGGCGGGCCGATGGCACGCCGGAGGAGCGCAAACCTAGCACTGCGCCCGACCGGCGGCAAGCGGGCGCCGCACGGTCGGTTCAGTCGGCATCGCCCTTGCAGGGTCCGCCGACAGTTGGAACGGACTCAGAGCGCCTTGTCGATCATCTGGGCAAGCTGTGGCTTGCCGACGGCGCCGATCTGGGTCGCCTGGACCTGACCGTCCTTGAACAGGAGCAGCATCGGGATGGAGCGCACGTGATACTTCAGCGCGGTGGCCTGGTTCTGGTCCACGTCCACCTTCACCACCTTGGCGCGGCCGGCGTAATCGCCCGCCAGCTCGTCGAGCGCCGGGGCGATCATCTTGCAGGGGCCACACCACGGCGCCCAGAAATCGACCAGCACCGGCACGTCGGACTGCAGCACGGTGGCTTCGAAATCTGAATCGCTGGCATGGATGACGGCTTCGGTCACGGGGGTCTCCGGTGGCTGGGCGCCCGCTTGAAGCAGCGGGGCCGGGATGGATGTAAAATGGGGAATCGCCGACCGGAATCAAGGTGGCGCTCCTGCGGGACGGCATAGCGTCCTGCGCCCAGGCAGTCTGCCGTCGCGACTGCCTCCCACGCAAGCACGCGGCGCCCTCCAGTCGGCGACGCCCCGGACACCTTCCTACGCATGAGCGACAAGCCTCTTACCGACATCACCTTCTCGTCCTTCGACCTGCATCCGGCGTTGCTTGCCGGGCTGGAAGAGGCCGGGTTCACCCGCTGCACGCCGATCCAGGCGCTGACGCTGCCGCTGGCGCTCGCCGGCCGCGACGTCGCCGGCCAGGCCCAGACCGGCACCGGCAAGACCCTGGCGTTCCTGGTCGCCGTGATCAACCGGCTGTTGTCGAAGCCGGCGCTGGCCGACCGCAAGCCGGAAGACCCGCGCGCGCTGATCCTCGCGCCGACCCGCGAACTCGCCATCCAGATCCACAAGGACGCGGTGAAGTTCGGCAGCCACCTCGGGTTGAAGTTCGCCCTGGTCTACGGCGGCGTGGACTACGACAAGCAGCGGCAGATCCTCACCGAGGGCGCCGACGTCATCATCGCGACCCCCGGCCGTCTGATCGACTACGTCAAGCAGCACAAGGTCGTCAGCCTGCACGCCTGCGAGATCTGCGTGCTCGACGAAGCCGACCGCATGTTCGACCTCGGTTTCATCAAGGACATCCGCTTCCTGCTGCGGCGCATGCCGATCCGTACCGAGCGGCAGACGCTGCTGTTCTCGGCGACGCTGAGCCACCGCGTGCTCGAGCTCGCCTACGAGCACATGAACGAGCCGGAGAAGCTGGTCGTCGAAAGCGAGTTCATCACCAATGCCAAGGTCCGGCAGGTGATGTACTTCCCCGCCGACGACGAGAAGCTGCAGCTTCTGCTGGGCCTGCTCTCGCGCAGCGAGGGTGCGCGCACGATGGTGTTCGTCAATACCAAGGCGTTCATCGAGCGGGTCGCGCGGGCGCTGGAGAAGGCCGGCTACCGCGTCGGCGTGCTGTCTGGCGATGTGCCGCAGAAGAAGCGCGAGAGCCTGCTGAAGAAGTTCCAGGCCGGCCAGCTCGAACTGCTGGTGGCCACCGATGTCGCCGCCCGCGGCCTGCACATCGACGGCGTCAGCCATGTCTTCAACTACGACCTGCCGTTCGATGCCGAGGACTACGTGCACCGCATCGGCCGCACCGCGCGCCTGGGCGCCGAGGGTGACGCGATCAGCTTCGCCTGCGAGCGCTATGCGCAGAGCCTGCCCGAGATCGAGGCCTACATCGAACAGAAGATCCCGGTGGAGCCGGTCACCGCGGAGTTGCTGACCGCGTTGCCGCGCAAGCCGCGCGAGGGCGTCGAACTCGATCCCGAGGACGGCGAGAGCATCGGCGAGATCTTCAAGGAAGTGCGCGAGGCCCGCGCGGTCGAGGATGCCAAGCGTGGTGGCGGTCGCAGTGCTGGCGGCGGCCGCGGTGCCGGTGGCGGCCGCAGTGGTCCCGGCGCGCGCGCGGCGGGCAGCGAGGGCCGTGGCGAGCGCGGACCGCGCAAGCCGCGTCGCCGGCCTGAAGACGCCGCAGCCGAGGCTGCGCCCGCTGCGCCGGCCGCAGCAGCGGCGCCCGTCATCGATGCCGCGGCTGCAGTCGCCCAGGCGACGCCGGACGAATCGCGTCCGCCGCGCAAGCCGCGCCGCCGGCGTGGCGGCAAGAAGGTCGAGGGTGCGCCCGCGCCGCAGCCCGGTGTGGCCGCAGCCGCCGAAGCGCCGGCGAAGCCGCGTGGCGATGCCGGCAAGGGTCCGCGTGAAGTGCGTCCGACCCAGCGGCCGGCGACGACCACGCCGAAGGCCGACATGGCGCCATCGCTGCTCAGCCGCATCGGTCGCGGGCTGCGTCGTCTGGTCTCAGGTGGCGACACGCGCTGATCCGGCGTCGCCTGGCCGTCGAAGAAAAAGCCCCGCTCCGGCGGGGCTTTTTCGTGCGGGGGGTTCCGCGCGGGTCACCGAGCAGCGCGGGAACGTGCGCCGGTGACTCCACCCGATGCCGCGCTCGGCGGTCGCACCCGCAGGCGGGCCATGGCCGCGCTTGCGGCCCCCGGAACGGCAGCGCCGCCAGCAGCGCGGCCACGGCAGTCCGGGCCTGGCGCTGCGGGGCCGGCGCGATGCGCGAACTTCGCACTCGATACCGCATGCCGCGCTCCCGCATGGAGCGCAACGCTGTCTTCCCGAGGGCGCTGGCGCATGGGCGTGGTCGGGCCGCTCGCCCGCACCCGCCCGGCGATGCGCGTCGCTGCCGAGCCGGCGCGTGCGGCGCATGACATCGCCACGCACGGTTTCCCTGCGATACTTCGGCGCATGAGCGTTCTGCGATTCGACAATGTCAGCAAACAGTACTCCGGCGGCCACGTGGCGCTGGCGGACGTCAGTTTCGAGGTGGCGGCAGGCGAGATGATCTTCGTCACCGGGCATTCCGGTGCGGGCAAGAGCACGCTGCTCAAACTCATCCATCTGGCCGAGCGGCCCAGCCGCGGCGCGGTGATGTTCGGCGAGCGCAACCTGCTCAAGGTCCGCGGCCGCCGGGTCGCCCTGCATCGCCGCGAGATCGGCGTGGTGTTCCAGGACCACCGCCTGCTGGCCGACCGCACGGTGTTCGACAACATCGCCCTGCCGCTGATCCTGCGCGGCATGCGTCGACCGGAGATCGGCAAGCGCGTGCGCAGCGTGCTCGAGCGTCTGGCGCTCGGCGCCCGCGAGCGCGCATTGCCCACCCAGCTGTCGGCCGGCGAGCAGCAGCGCATCGGCATCGCCCGCGCCATCGTCGGCGAACCGCGGCTGCTGGTCGCCGACGAGCCCACCGGCAACCTCGATCCCACCCTCTCGGCGGAGATCATGGCGTTGTTCGCCGAGTTGCCCGAGCGCGGTACCAGCGTGCTGATCGCCAGCCACGACCTGGGCCTGGTCAAGCGCATGAAGAAGCGCACCCTGGTCCTCGACCACGGCACGCTCGCCGACGACATCTCGCCGGAGGATCTCGCCGATGCCTGAGGCGCCCCGCAACCAGCCTGCGCGCAGCGGCAGCTCTCCGGTCGGAACCTGGTTCGACCATCATCTCTACAGCGTGCTCGCCAGCCTCGGCCGGCTGTTCAAGAAGCCTTGGTCGGCAGCGCTGACGATCGGCGTGATGGCGGTCGCGCTGGCGCTGCCGCTCGGCCTGTGGCTGGTGCTCGACAACGTCGGCCGCCTTGGCGGCAGCATCGATGCCTCGCGCGAGATCAGCGTCTTCCTCAAGCAGGATGTCGACGATGCGCGTGCACAGGCGCTGGCCGGGGAACTTCGCGGGCGCGGCGACGTCGGCAGCGTCGTGCATCGTTCGCCGGACGAGGGGCTGGCGGAACTGCGCGAGCGAGGCGAGTTCGGCGACACCATCGACGTGCTGGGGGAGAATCCGCTGCCGCACGTGTTGATCGTGACCCCCGGCGGCGACGAGATGCTGCTGGCGGGCGCCCTGCGCGCGATGCCCGAGATCGAGCTTGTCCAGCACGACGCCCAGTGGCGCGAGCGGCTCGACGGCTGGCTGCGCTTCGGTGGACGCGTGGTCTGGGTGCTCGCGGCCCTGCTCGGCATCGGCGCCCTGCTGGTGGTCGGCAATACGGTTCGGCTCGATATCCAGTCGCGACGCGAGGAACTCGGCGTGCTGCAGTTGCTCGGCGCCACCGATGGCTTCATCCGGCGGCCGTTCCTCTACTTGGGCGCCTGGTACGGGCTCGCAGCCGGCGCGGTCGCGCTGGGCCTGCTGGCGCTCGCCGGGCGCGCACTGCAGCCGCCACTTGCCGAACTCGCCGCAAGCTATGGCGCCACGTTCGCCCTGCGTGGCTTCGGGCCCCTGGGCGTACTGGCGGTGCTGGGCGGCGCGGCGTTGCTGGGCTGGCTCGGCGGCGGCATCGTCACCGGGCACTTCCTGCGCCAGACGCGACCCACCGAGACCTGATGCATGGAAGACCTCCGCCACCTCGGCGGCGACACGCCCCGGGTGATGGTCGCCGACGGCTCCCTGCTGGTGCGCCGGCTGATCGGCGACGTGCTGCGACAGTCGCTGCCCGGCGTGGAGATCGTCGACTGCGCCAGCCTCGCCGATGCGACGCAGGCCCTGGCCGCCGCGCCGGTCGATCTGGTCAGCACCGCGCTGTCGCTGCCTGACGGTGACGGCCTGCAGCTGGCCCGCAGCGTTCGCGAGTCCACCGGACAGCGCTACGTGCCGGTGATCGTGGTGTCGGCCGACGCCCAGGCGCACCTCGAAGCGCGGCGCTTCACCGACGATGTCACCGACCATTTCGACAAGGCGCTGGGCCATCGCGCCCTGGCCGAGTTCATCCGCGGCTACGTTCAGCCGGAGCCGATTCCCGATGCGCACGTGCTCTACGTCGAGGACAGCCGCACGGTGGCGCTGGCAACCCGGCGCATGCTCGAGGCCCAGCAGATGCGCGTCACCCATGTGCTCAGCGCCGAGGATGCGCTGGCGTATCTGGAGGCCTATCGCGACGGCCCGGCCGCACCCGGCGCGGACCTCGTGCTCACCGACGTCTATCTCAAGGGCGAGCTCAGCGGCCACGACCTGTTGCGCGCGGTGCGGCGTGATTTCGGCTATGGCAAGCGCCAGCTGCCGGTGCTGGTGATGACCGGCGACGGCAACCACGACAACCAGGTCGCGCTGCTGCGTGCCGGTGCCAACGACCTGGTGGTCAAGCCGGCCGAAGAACGGGTGCTGGCGACCAAGGCCCTGTTCCAGCTGCGCCTGTCGGCAATTCGGGACTGAGGGCGCGCTACCCTGTCGCGCCCCCCGGCCGTCCAACCGAACATGTCCGACATCAGACTCGAACCGTCGTGGAAAGCACATGTCGGGGAGTGGCTGCGCCGCGACGACATGCAGGCCCTGTCGGCGTTCCTGCGCGCGCGCAGGAACGCCGGCGCCCGGATCTTTCCACCGGGTCCGGAGATCTTCGCCGCCTTCGATGCCACGCCGTTCGACGCGGTGAAGGTCGTGATCCTCGGCCAGGATCCCTACCACGGGGCGGGCCAGGCCCATGGCCTGTGTTTCTCGGTGCGGCCGGACGTGCGGGTGCCGCCGTCGCTGGTCAACATCTACAAGGAGATCGAACGCGATCTGGGCCTGGCGCGGCCCGATCACGGCTGGCTGATGCCCTGGGCGCAGCGCGGCGTGCTGTTGCTCAACGCTGTGCTGACCGTGGAGGAGGGCAGGCCCGGCGTGCATCAGGGCAAGGGCTGGGAAGGCTTTACCGACCACGTCGTCGACGTGCTCAACCGCGAGCGCGAGGATCTGGTGTTCCTCTTGTGGGGCAGCTACGCGCAGGCCAAGGGCAAAGTCATCGACACCCATCGCCATTGCGTGCTGCGCACCACGCACCCATCGCCGTTGTCGGCGCACCGTGGTTTTCTGGGCAGCGGGCACTTCTCCAGGACCAACAACTTCCTGCGCAAGCGCGGCATCGCGCCGATCGACTGGTCGCTGCCGCGCCGCGCGGAGCTCGTCGCGTGATCCGCGCGGTCGAAGCCACGCGATACGTCACACCGCTGCGCGAGGGCGGCTCGCTGCCGGCGGTCGTCGAAGCCGACGACGACGGCATGTACGTGATGAAATTCCGCGGCGCCGGGCAGGGGCCGAAGGCACTGGTGGCCGAGCTGATCGGCGGCGAGTTCGCCCGTCTGCTGGGTCTGCCGATGCCGGAGATCGTCTTCATCGATCTGGATCCGGACATGGCCGCCACCGAGCCCGACCCGGAAATCCAGCATCTGATCCGCGCGAGCGCAGGCTGCAACCTGGCCCTGGATTACCTGCCCGGTTCGATCAATTTCGATCCCGGGGTGGACCGGCCCGATGCCGCGCTGGCGTCGCGGATCGTCTGGTTCGATGCCTTCATCTGCAACGTGGACCGCACTGCGCGCAACACCAATCTGCTGGTCTGGCATCGACGCCTGACGCTGATCGACCACGGCGCGGCGTTGTATTTCCACCACGACTGGGACAGTGCGGCGCGCATCGCGACCGGGCCCTTCGCGCGGATCGCCGACCACGTGCTGCTGCCGTTCGCAAGCGCGCTCGACGCCGCCGATGCGGCGCTGTCCGCGCGCATCAGCGAGGCCGACATCCGCCGCATCGTCGCGCTGGTGCCCGACGAGTGGCTCGCGGGAGAGCCGCGCTTCGCCGATGCCGACGCGCACCGCGCGGCCTACGTGGAGTTCTTCTGCACGCGCCTGGCGCACCGGTCCGTCTTCGTCGGGGAGGCGCAGCGTGCGCATGCAGCGGGTCTATGACTACGCGGTGATCCGGGTCGTGCCACGGGTCGAACGCGAGGAATTCATCAACGCGGGCGTGATCGTGTCCTGCCAGGGGGCACGCACGCTCGCGGCCGCGGTGGCGCTGGATCCGTCGCGCCTGCACGCGTTGGATCCACATGCCGACATCGCCACGCTGCAGCGGCATCTCGACGCGATCGTGCGCATCTGCCGCGGCGATCCCGATGGTGGGCCGATCGCCGCGCTGCCGGCACGCGCGCGCTTCCATTGGCTCACCGCGCGGCGCAGCTCGATGATCCAGGTCTCGCCGGTGCACACCGGCCGCACCGACGATCCCGACGGGCTGTGCGCGCGCCTGATGGCGCGCATGGTGCTGCCGCCCGGGCCGGTGGGCGGCGCATAAAAAAACCCGGCAGCGTGGGGGCTGCCGGGTCGGCTACGGGCGAGGGAGGGATCGCCCGGAGTTCATTGCGCGGAGCCGGAACTCCGCAGCGCGCTCAGCGCCGGGTGGTCTTCGCGGTGCTCTTGGCGACCTTCTCGGCTTGGGCGCGGACATCGGCCGTCGAGGCCTCGACCTGGGACTTCGCGAGCTGGGCGATGGTTTCGTGCGTCTTCACCGTGTGGCCCACCACTTCCTGCGAGGCATTGACGAACCGCTCGGTGTTCTCGCGGGCGACCTGCGCGCCCTTCGGGAACAGCGCCTTCAGGCCGTCCATGTCGCGGACGTCGAGTGCTTCGTTGGCAAGGGCGAACGTGGCGTTGGCGTTCTCGGCAAAGGTCGTCAGCTGCAGGCCGATGATCTTCTGGAAGTTATCCAGCGCGAGGTGATTGATCTGGGAGGCGGCATCGGCGAACTGGCGCGACGCGGCGGTGAACTGCTCGTTGAACTGATACGACATGGCGGTTACCTGCGTGTGCCGGCACTCTGCCGGGTTGTGCGATGCAGCATAACGCGCCCATGTTGCATCGCAACATTGTTCCGACGAACGGTCCCCACGTATTCAGTTCTATTGCGTATCAAGGGCTTGCGGCGCTTGAAACGTCGCCCCGGGGGGCTCAGGGGCCGGTATAGCGGCAGCCCGAAGTACAGGTTTCACGGATCACGATCGCGCTCAGCGCGGGCAGGGTCGGCTTGAGCCGCTCCCAGATCCAGATCGCCAGCCGCTCGCTGGTCGGATTCTCGAGCCCGTCGATGTCGTTGAGATAGTGATGGTCGAGCTGGTCGTAGAGCGGCCGGAAGGCGGCTTTCAGATCGCCGAAGTCCATGATCCAGCCGGTCTCGGGGCCCGGCTCGCCGGACACGTGGACCTCGACCTGGAACGAGTGCCCATGCAGACGCGCGCACTTGTGCCCCGGCGGCACGTTGGGCAGCCGGTGCGCCGCCTCGAGGGTGAAAACCTTGAAGATGTCCATGCGGCATTCTCGGGCGTGGCCGGCGCCGGGGCAATGACAACATCGGCCTGCATGCGCGCACCGGCATCGCCGGGCTGCGGGCCATCGATCGGTCCGATCCGTCTCGCGCACGCCTCGCGGACGCTTGGCCCCACCTCCGCCGGGCCAGGCGGAGGTCCCGTTCCGCGACCGTGATCCGTTGCAGGGATCGGGCATCGCGGGGCCAGCGCGCTGATTCGAGTCCATCCAGGCCGCGTGCCCCGCGTGCCAGCGCCGGCATGCCGGCGTAGAGGGGCCGGACCGGCACTCCGACAGTGCGCGCGCCTCGTCTCCAGTACGCGCGGCCCTCGCGACGAGGCGGGGGCGCCGGCTTCGCACACGTGGCCGGCCGGGGGCCACGCATAGAATGCGGGCATGCAACGACGTGCGCGCTTCCGCTGGGCCTGGTGGTTGCTGGCCTATGCCAGCCTGGGCCTGGCGATTGCGGGCGTGTTCGTGCCCGGCCTGCCGACCACGGTCTTCGTGCTGATCGCGGCCTGGGCCGCGGCGCGCGGATCGGAACGCCTGCGGCGGCGGCTGCTCGCCGACCCGCGCTTCGGTCCGGTCATCCGCGACTGGCAGGCGAATGGCGCGGTCACCCGCCGCGCCAAATGGCTCGCGACCGGGGCGATGACCGGCTGCGGCCTGGTGCTGGTCGGACTGATGCTGTGGATCCCCGCGCATCGCTGGTGGATGACCGCGCTGCCGATCGCCTGCATGGTCGCCGTCGGGTGCTGGCTGTGGCTGCGACCGGAGCCGCCGCCGGGGTGAAACGCTCAGCGCGCGCCGGTCTGGGCCTCGTATTGCTCGAGAAAGCCGTCGAGCGGAGAGTAGAGCAGGTCACCGGCCAGGCGCCGCGGCGGTTCGTAGGAGAAGTCGAACGAGAAAGTGCCGCTGGGCTCGATCGTCAGCAGCGTGCTCGACCAGGCGCCGCGATCGTCGCGCATGGCCTCGCGCAGCGCGACCAGCGCGTCCTTGGCCGCGCGCGAGAGGCGGAAATCCACATCCTCCAGTGGCTCGCCCGGCGCCGCGGCGATCGCTGATGTCTGCGAGCTGATGCGCTTGCCGCCTTCGGTGTCGATCTCGGCGTGCAGCCCGATGCGCTTCCACTCCCGGTTGCCCCATTCGCCGTCCATGACATCGGTGACACAGGCGGCGACTTCACGCACGACCTGTTGCTGGGCTTGCTGGATGGCGACGGCGTCGATCATGGAGGTAGGGGCCGGACAGGAGATCAGTGGATGTTATCGAAATCGAATTCCACCCATTTGCCGCCTTCCTGGCGGTAGGCCGCGATGAAGCTGTCGGGTCGGTTGCTGGTGTTGCCGGCGTCGTAGCTCGGCTCGACCCGCATCTGGATGTCCAGGTCGGGGGACTCGCGCTTGAGCGCGCGGATCTGGCCCTCGAACTGATGACCGTAGGCGCCGGTGTTGAGGTTCTTGGTGCCGTCTGCCAGCGGTTTGCCGTTGCCGGGCACGACGTTGAGACGGTTGGTCGGGCCTGCGAACGAGTCGGCGATCAGATGGAAGCCGACATCGGTGGCGTAGCCCTCGTTGCCGATCGCGCGCTGCAGCGTGGGATCGTTGCGGCCCGCTGCCTCGAGCGACACGCTGCCCTCGGCCTTGATCACGCGGCCGGCGTCGTCGGTGGTCCAGCGGTAGTTGCCGAACTCGTAGACGGTGTCGGGGCGGGCGGCGTTGGCGGCGCGGTTGAAGTCGTCCATCGACTCGAACGCCAGCACCGGGCGCCCGCCAATGCTGCGATCGGTGCGGGCATTGGCGAGGATGTCGGCAAGCGCGGCCTCGTCGGCGCCGCGCGCGGCGCTGGTGCGGCCCGCGTCGCCAGCGGCCTCCACGCGGTCGGCCACGCGCGCGGCATCGGCGACATCCGCCACGTCCGTGGCCTTCGCGACCTTCGCGGCCTTGTCGACGCCCTTCGTGCCGACCACGGTGAGCAGCAGTTCGGTCGCGCCGCGGCCGATCGCCTCGCCGTAGTTGCCGGCCTGCCAGTCGGCGACGATGGGTTCGACCACCGCGTCGACCAGGAGGCCGGGGTTGCGCGCGATGGTCGAGGCGACCTCGGCGGCCGCTTCCATGCGGTGCCCGCCGCGCGCGGCCGACGGCAGCCAGTCCGGCGTGTCCACCGTCTCCCCGCTGACGTGTTCGTAGAGTCCGGTGACGCCATCCACCGCCCAACCGGCAGGGCCGAGGTCGTAACCGGCCTTCAGCGCGTTGCCGCCGAGGGCGAGGGCGCCTTCGCCGGTTTCCCAGAGCACCTCTCCCGCGCCCTTGAAGACACCGCCAACCTGCGAGGCGGCGTTGCCCAGTCCATCGAGAATGCCCATCCTTCGGTCCTGTCGGCGCGGTGCGGAAAGTCTGGGAGTGGCGGCCGGGCCGGACAATCTGGGGTCGACCCTTGGTCGGCCGTGATCGTTCGGCATCTGCGGGGAGCCGATGGTGTTGCCCGCATCCCGACGCGGCTACACTTCCGCGCATGCACATCCGCCTCCTGCCGCTCCTCGCCGCCACCGTGTTGTTGTCCGCCTGCGGCAACAAGGCCGATCTCCTGCAGCCGCGGGAGGTGCCGCCGGAAGACCGCGGGCGCTACATCTTCAAGTCGTCGATTCCGACCCGCGAACAGCTCGAAGCCGAGGATGCCGCGGCCTGGGACGAGGACGATGCCGCGACGACGGACCAGGTCGAAGAAGTCAAGGTCGAGGTCGACCGGGGCGCCGAGGTCGAAGAGGTGGAGGAGGTTGACGTCGAAGAGGTCACCACCCCGCCGGCGGTGCCGGTGATCCTCGACGTGCCACCGGCCACGGGCACGCCGTGAGTCCGCGCGCGCCGCGCGCCTGCTTTCCGCGGTCCGCGCGCTGATGTCCCGTCGGGCAGCACCGTTGCGCTTCAGCAAGATGCACGGCGCCGGCAACGACTTCGTCGTGCTGGACCTGCGCGGCGACGTGGCGCCTCCGGATGCCGCGCTGTGCCGGGCACTCGCCGATCGGCACACCGGCGTCGGCTGCGACCAGATCCTGACCATCGAGTCCCCGCGTGCGGCCGGTGCACTGGCGCGTTATCGCATCTGGAACGCCGATGGCTCGTCCTCGCAGCAATGCGGCAATGGCGCGCGCTGCGTGGCCGCGTGGCTGGTGCGCGATGGCGCGGCTACGGACGATTTCGTGCTCGAAAGCCCGGCCGGCCTGCACGGCGTCACCCGCGCCGGTGACGGTTACCGCATCGCGATGGGCGTGCCGGAGTTCGCGCCGTCGCGCATTCCGATGGCCGGTGTCGATGCGCCACTGTCGCTGTATACGCTGCCGGTCGATGGCGTCGGCACGCTCGCGTTCGGCGCGGCGTCGATGGGCAATCCGCACGCGGTGATCGAGGTCGACGATATCGATACCGCAGATGTCGCCGGCGTCGGCCGCGCCCTGCAGGCCTCGGACTGGTTTCCCGAGTCGGTCAATGTCGGCTTCGCCCAGGTCGTCGCCGCCGACCGTATCCGCCTGCGCGTATTCGAGCGCGGCGTCGGCGAGACGCTCGCCTGTGGCAGCGGCGCCTGCGCGGCGGTGGCGGTGCTCGCGCGGCGCGGTCGCACCGGTCGCAGCGTCGCCGTATCGTTGCCCGGCGGCACACTGCATATCGACTGGCCGGACGACGACGCGACGCTGTCGATGGCCGGGCCTGCCGCATTCGTATTCGAAGGGGAATTTGCATGAGCGAGACCACCGACAAGCTCGGCGCGCACGAAGTCGCCGCCTGGCTGCGCCGCCAACCGCGTTTCCTGCAGCAGTTTCCGGATCTCGCGTTGACCCTGGTGGTGCCGCGCGAGGATGGTCCCGCCGCGTCGCTGGCGAGCTACCAGCTCGAAGTGCTGCGCGACAAGAACCGTGAACTGTCCAAGCGCTTGCGCGACCTGTTCGCGATTTCGCAGGAGAACGAGCGTCTTGCGGTGCGGACACACCAGCTCACCCTTGCGTTGATGCGCCAGTCCGATGCCGCCTCCACCGTGCGTGCGCTTGCCGCGACGCTGGCCGAGGACTTCAACGGCGACCTGGTGCGCATCGTGCTGTTCAACCCGGTCCCCGGGCTCGAGGAGGACTGGCTGCAGATCGTCGCGCGCGACGACCGCGCGCTGCAGCCGTTCGCCGACTGCCTCAAGGACGAAGAGCCGCTGTGCGGCCGCCTGCATCCGGACAAGCAGTCGCTGCTGTACGGGCCACGCGTGGACGAGGTGCAGTCCAGCGCGCTGCTGCCGCTGGCGGGCATCGGCCTGGTGTCGGTCGGCAGCCGCGATGCCAACCGCTTCTATCCGGGCATGGGCACACTGTTCCTGCGCATGATGGGTGAGGCCTTCGCCACGGCGATGCGGCGGTTCGAGACCGCCTGACGCCTGTCTGCGGCCCAGCTCATGCATTCAGACGTCCAGGCGTTTCTGGCGCACCTGCAGGTCGAACGGCGGGTGTCGGTGCATACCCTCGACGCCTACCGCCGCGACCTCGGTGCCCTCGTGGACTGGGCCGCCGCGCATGCACGCGACGATCTGCGCGCATTGCAGGGCGAGGACATCCGCAGCTTCGTGGCCGCCGGTCATCGTGGCGGCCTGTCGCCGAAAAGCCTGCAGCGGCGACTCTCGGCCTGCCGCAGTTTCTACCACTGGCTGCTCCGGCATGGACACGTCACCGCCAATCCCGCGACCGGCGTGCGTGGACCCAAGGCCCCGCGCAAGCTGCCGCAGGTCCTCGATGTCGACGAGGCCACGCAACTGGTCGAGGTGCCGGTCGATGCGCCGCTGGGCCTGCGCGATCGCGCGCTGCTGGAACTGTTCTATTCGTCGGGTCTGCGCCTGTCGGAACTGGTCGGCCTGCGCTGGCGCGATCTGGATTTCGACGGCGGCCTGGTGACCGTGCTCGGCAAGGGCAGCCGCCAGCGCAGCGTGCCGGTCGGCAGCCATGCGCTGCGCGCCCTTGCGGAGTGGCGCCGCGAAAGTAATGGCACTTCCGAGGGGCCGGTATTTCCCGGCCGTGGCGGCGGGCCGATCACCGCGCGCGCGGTGCAGCTGCGCCTGCGCGTGCTGGCGCAGCGCCAGGGCATGTTCAAGCGCGTGCATCCGCACCTGCTGCGGCACTCGTTCGCCAGCCACGTGCTCGAATCCTCCGGCGATCTGCGCGGCGTGCAGGAATTGCTGGGCCACGCCGACATCGCCACCACGCAGATCTACACGCATCTCGATTTTCAGCATCTGTCCAAGGTCTACGACGCCGCGCATCCGCGCGCGCGGCGCAAGTCCTGAAGCGCAACCGGAGCTGCCCATGAACCTGCGCATCGTCATCGGCTTGGCCGTGTCGGTTTCCCTGCAGATGCTGCTCGGCCTGCTGGCCGCCTCGCTGTTTCCGCCGATGCCCTCCGGCGTGGCACCGGTGTCGACCGCGGTGCAGGCCGGCCTGATCGCATTGCTGGCCTCGACCGGTGGCGCCTTCGCGGCGCGGCAGCCGTTCATGCGCGCGGCGCTGGTGCTGTGGGCGGTGGGCTGGGTGTCGAGCGTGCTCGTCGTGCAGCGCCTGGGCGGCGGGCAGTTCACGTTCGCCGATGCGGCGGTTGTGAACGCGATGGCGATCGTCGTCTCCGGCATCGCCACGGTCCTGGGCGTGCGCGCCGGACGCCGGCTGGACCGCCACGTGCGCGGGCCTGCGGCCGACGCGACGCAATGACGCAGCGCCGGATGCCTTGATCCCGGCGGTCGCGGCCCCATCCAGTGGATTCGATCCACGGAGGCCGCATGGACCCCAGCCAGAATCCCAACGTTTTCCACGCCACGACGATCGTGTCGATCCGCAAGGGCGGCAAGGTGGTCGTCGCCGGCGATGGCCAGGTCACGCTCGGCCACACCATCATGAAGGGCAACGCGCGCAAGGTGCGGCGCCTGGGCGAAGGCGGCAAGGTGCTCGCCGGGTTCGCCGGCGCCGCCGCCGACGCGTTCACCCTGTTCGAACTCTTCGAAGGCAAGTTGCAGCAGCATGGCGGCCAGCTGGTGCGCGCCGCGGTGGAGCTGGTCAAGGACTGGCGCACCGATCGTCGCTACGGAAAGCTCGAGGCGCTGCTCGCCGTCGCCGATGCCGAGACCTCGCTGATCATCAGCGGCAACGGCGACATCATCGAGCCCGACGACGGCATCATCGCGATCGGATCGGGCGGCTCCTACGCCCTGTCGGCGGCGCGCGCGCTGCTCGCGCATACCGATCTCGACGCCCGCACGGTGGCGACCGAGGCGCTCAACATCGCCGGCGACATCTGCATCTACACCAACCGCAACGTGGTGGTCGAAGAGCTGTGACCGACCTGCGGCGGCGCGTGGCGGCCTCTCGGGTCGAACGCGCCTGCCGGTCGCACGCACCCGCCCACGCTTCTACGGACACCCGATTCCCATGACCAACGTCAATTCCTCGACCATGACCCCGCGCGAGATCGTGCAGGAGCTCGACCGCCATATCGTCGGCCAGAACGCGGCCAAGCGCGCGGTCGCGATCGCGCTGCGCAACCGCTGGCGCCGCGCGCAGCTCGACGACGATCTGCGCAATGAAGTCATGCCCAAGAACATCCTGATGATCGGTCCGACCGGCGTCGGCAAGACCGAGATCGCGCGCCGTCTGGCGACGCTCGCCAACGCGCCGTTCGTCAAGGTCGAGGCCACTCGCTTCACAGAAGTCGGCTATGTCGGCAAGGATGTCGAGCAGATCATCCGCGACCTCGCCGACACCGCGGTCAAGCTCTACCGCGAGCAGGCCAAGGTGCGCGTGCGCACGCAGGCCGAGGACCGCGCCGAGGACCGCATCCTCGATGCGCTGCTGCCCAGGCGCGAAACCCCGCAGCCGGGCTTCGGCTTCGGCGCGCAGACCGCAACGGTCGACATCGGCGCGGAGCCGTCGTCGAAGGAGTCTGAGACGCGGCAGAAGCTGCGCCGCCAGTTGCGCGCAGGCGAACTCGACGAGCGCGAGATCGAACTCGAACTCAGCGCCGGGCAGGGCATGGACATCCTGACCCCACCGGGCATGGAAGAAATGGGGCAGCAGCTGCGGCAGATGTTCGCCAATCTCGGCGGCGGCAAGACCCACAAGCGCAAGCTCGCGATCCGTGCCGCGCGGCCGCAACTCATCGACGAGGAAGCCGCCAAGCTGGTCAACGAGGACGAGGTGCGCGAGGCCGCGATCGAGGCCTGCGAACAGCACGGAATCGTCTTCATCGACGAGATCGACAAGGTCGCCAAGCGCAGCGAGGGCGGCGCCAGCGGCGCCGATGTCAGCCGCGAGGGCGTGCAGCGCGACCTGCTTCCGCTGGTCGAAGGCAGCACGGTCAGCACCAAGTACGGCTCGGTGAAGACCGACCACATCCTCTTCATCGCCTCGGGCGCGTTCCACCTCGCCAAGCCAAGCGACCTGATTCCCGAAATGCAGGGCCGCTTCCCGATCCGGGTCGAACTGACCGCGCTGACCAAGGACGATTTCGTCCGCATCCTCACCGAGCCCAAGGCCGCGCTGACCACGCAGTACGTGCAGCTGCTCAAGACCGAGGGTGTCAGCCTGACCTTCGCGCCCGATGCCGTCGAGCGGCTCGCCGAGATCGCCGCGCACGTCAACGAGCGTCAGGAGAACATCGGTGCGCGGCGCCTGCACACGGTGCTCGAGCGCCTGCTCGATTCGCTGAGTTTCGAGGCGCCGGACAAGGGCGGCACCGTGGTCATCGATCGCGCGTATGTCGAAGCGCAGCTGGGCGATCTGGTGCAGGACCAGGATCTCAGCCGCTACATTCTCTGACCGCACAGCGTTCACCACGGTCGACCATCGGGCCCGCATCATTGCGGGCCCTTTTTCTTGTGGTCGCGCCGCGATGTCGAGCCCTGCACCGAAGCTTCTCGCCGCCAGTGCCTTGCTGGCATCGATGGTTGCCTGCACGCCGCGCGATGCGACAGCGCCGGATGCATCGGCGACTGCGGCGCTGCCCGACATCGCCCCGGCGTCCGCCGCGCAGTCGCCCGATGCGCGGGCAGCCCCTGGGGGAACGACGGCCGAGCCGGTCTACCGGGTGTTCCGCGATGTCGTCGTGGCCTGCGACAACGTCCGTCGCTGCGCAGCCATCGGCGTTGGCGACGACGCGTCCGGACTGGTGCTGTCGCTACGCCGCGATACGGGCGCGGACGGTGCGCAGGCGCTGGTGCTGCAAGCACCTGGAGGCACGGTCGACACCTCGGGCATGACCCTGGACGGCGCGGCTGCACCGGCGATCGTCGCGTTGCCTTGGCAGCGCGACGCTGGCGAGTCGGCCATCTTGCGCATCGAGGACCCGACGGCGATCGCACGGTTCATCGATCTGGTCCGCGACGGCACGCATCTGGGCGACGGCGCGGAGCGCAGCGTGTCGCTGTCGGGCCTCAATGCGGCGCTGCTTTACATCGACGAACACCAGCAACGCCTCGACACCTCCGGTGCATGGGGGCGACGCGGCGAACGCGATGACGCGGCCGTACCTTCAGCGCCCGCGCTGCCCGTGCTGGCGAAATCCGCGGCCTCGCCTCCGGCGCTCCCGGAAGACGAAGCCGGGCGCCTCATCCGCAGCGTACGCGAGGCGCAGGCCGCCGCGTTGCATGCCGAAGAATGCGACGCCCCCGGCGGCGCGTTCGACGTGTCGCGCCAGGACGCGGCCTTCCCGCTCGATGCGACGCAGGCGCTGGTTTTCGTGACCTGCTACAGCGGTGCCTACCAGAGCGCCGCCCTTGTGTTCCGCGCCGCCCGGGACGGCACCGAGGCCGCCCGCCTGACCCTGCCTGCGCCTCGGCTGTCCGGCGACTCCGAGCCTCGGGAGGTTTCAGCCTGCTGGTCGGCGCCGGCTACGATCCGCGCACCGGCACACTGTCGCAACACGCGCGGGGGCGCGGTATCGGCGACTGTGGCTACCACGCCAGATGGCAGTTCGACGGCCGGGGCTTCGCGCTCTCGCACTACGCCGAGATGACGCGATGCGGCGGCCTGGGCCCCGATGACTGGCCGGTGCTGTGGCGCGTGGCCGACCCGGCCGCCGGTATGCCTTGAGCCTGCAGGAAGTCGTTGCCACAATCGCGCGCCCTGCCTGGCGCATCTTCCATGTCCCTGTTGCTTCGACTCGTCGCGATCCTGCAGATCGCCGGTGGTTTCTACGGCCTGGCGGATGCGTTGCTGCGGCTCGCCTCCGGCCAGGGTGGCGGGGGTGCGGTGCTGGTGCTGGTGATCGGCCTGCTGCTGTCGACGTTCGCGATGATCGCCGGCGTGCTGCTGCTCGAGGGTGACGCGCTTGGCGAACGCCTGTCGCGGATTGCGCTGGCCTTGCAGATTCCGGTGATCGCCACGCCCTGGCTGAGCTATGCCTGGCATGTCGGTGCGACCGTACCGCTGCAGTTGCGGTTCGGACGACACGTCGTCCTCGATCTCGACTGGTCGGTGCCGTCGGAAGCACTGCGTCTGGCAATGGCGGGCCCATCGACCGCGGTGCTCGGGGTCAACCTGCTGGCCCTGGTGCTCTGGCTGGTGCTGCGCTTCGCGCGGCGCTGAAGGCCCAGGCCGTACGCGGTGTCGGCGTGACGGCTGCAAAGGGCCAATTGGGGTATATTGGCCCTCACCCTGGCGCGGAGTGGTCGCGATGACGATGTCCCTGAAGCTCGATGCCCTCGATGCGCTGCCGCGTACGCCGGCCTCCGACGTCAAGAAGCTCGGCTGGCGCGGCGTGATGAAGACCATCGCGCGTGGCGGCAAGGTCGTGGTGACGAACCACAACACCCCCGAGGCGGTGATCCTCTCGGCCGACGAGTACGACGCGATCCTGCGCGCGCTCGACGCGGCCGGTGCCTCGCAGCGCTCGGCGCTGGACACCCTGCGCGCACGCTTCGACGAGCGCCTGGCCGCCCTGGAGGCCGACGACGCCGGCGCGCGCCTGCGCGCGGTGATGGCCGGGCCGGCGCGGCTGGACGGCAAGGTCAAGGCCGGCGCGACCTGCTGAGCGTGACGCGCCCGGTCCTCTACGTGCTGGCCGGCGTCAATGGCGCCGGCAAGAGTTCGGTTGGCGGCTACCTGCTGCAGCGCGCCGGCATGGCCTGGTTCAACCCCGACACCTTCGCGCGCGAACTCGCCGCAGTCACCGGCTGCACGATGGCCGAAGCGAATGCCGAAGCCTGGCAGGAAGGCATGCGCCGGCTCGATATCGCACTGGCGGCGGGCCGCAGTCACGCGTTCGAGACCACGCTCGGCGGCAACACCGTGCCGGCGCGCATCGCGCAGGCCGCGCGCACCCACGACGTGCTGATGTGGTTCTGCGGCCTGGCCTCGCCAGAGCAGCACATCGCCCGTGTGCAGGCCCGCGTCGCCGCCGGTGGGCACGACATTCCCGAGGCCAGCATCCGCGCGCGCTGGACCCGCGCCCGCGAGAACCTCATTGCACTGATGCCGGTGCTCGCGCAGCTGCAGGTCTACGACAACAGCGTCGACGTCGCGCGTGGAGAGTCGGTGCCGGATCCGGTGCTGCTTCTGGAGATGGTCGGCGGCGCGCTGGTGGTGCCGGATGCCGACGACCTCGAGGCGCTGGCGGCCACGCCCGACTGGGCGAAACCGCTGCTCGAAGCCGCGCTCGACAGCGCGCCCTGACGCGCCGTTTCTCGCAGCTGGCAGCGGTATCGACGTCCGCCCATCGCCAGCTTTGCTCCCGGAAGGTGGCGCGCCCTTGCGCCGCCCGGTCTTCAGTGCAGCGGCGGCGGTTCGGCAGCCGGCTTGTCGTGCACGCCCAACCGCTCGACCAGGGTGGCGCTGGCGGCATTGAGCCCGAGGACCTCCACAGTGACGCCCCGCGCACGCAATTTCATCACCACGGTGTCCAATGCGCCGATCGCGCTGAGATCCCAGAAGTGCGCATGGCTGACATCGATCACCACGCGCTGCACCGGCTCCAGCAGGTCGAAGGCATCGCCGAAGGCGTTGGCCGACGCGAAGAACACCTGGCCACGCACGACGTAGCGGCGCGTGCCGTCGGCGTCCTGCATCGTTTCGACATCGAGCAGGTGCCCGACGCGGCGCGCGAAGAACAGCGCCGACAGCAGCACGCCGGTCAGCACGCCCTTGGCCAGATCGTGGGTGGCCACGGTGACGGCGACCGTCGCCAGCATCACCACGCTCGAGCCCGCCGGATGCCGGCGCAGGTCGCGCAGCGACTGCCAGCTGAAAGTGCCGATCGAGACCATGATCATCACCGCGACCAGGGCCGCCATCGGGATGCGCGCCACCCACGCACCGGCGAACACCACCAGCGCCAGCAGCACGGTACCGGCCACCAGCGACGACAGACGGCCACGCCCGCCCGATTTCACGTTGATCACCGACTGGCCGATCATCGCGCAGCCCGCCATGCCGCCGAGGAAACCGGTGACGACATTGGCCGTGCCCTGGCCCACGCATTCGCGGTGACGGTCGCTGGCGGTATCGGTCATGTCATCGACGATGCGCGCGGTCATCAGCGACTCGAGCAGGCCGACCACGGCCAGCGTCGCCGATACCGGGAAGATGATCGCAAGCGTCTCCCAGTTCAGCGGAATCTGCGGCAGCAGGAACACCGGCAGGCTGTCGGGCAGGGCGCCCTTGTCGCCGACGGTCGGGATTACCCAGCCGAAGTACAGGGACGCGCCGGTCAGCAGCACGATCGCCACCAGTGGCGGCGGCACCGCTACGCCACGCGACCAGCGCAGCAGCACCGCGACCGCCGACAGGCCGAGGCCGAGCGCCGGCAACAGCAGGCCGTCGCCCAGGCTCGCGATGCCCAGCGCCAGCCCCACGGCCAACGGGATCTGCCCGATGCCGGGAAACAGCTGGCGCGACAGCCATGGCAGGCCATAGATCAGGACCAGTCCGGCGATCACGATCGGATACACCAGCCCCGGCACGCCGATCAGCTCGGGCAGTTGGGCCATGAAGATCAGGATCGCCAGCGCATTGACGAAACCGGTGATCACCGAGCGCGACACGAAGCGCATCAGCGTCGCGAGTTTCAGGGCGCCGGCCGCGATCTGCAGCAGGCCGGTGAGGATGGTCGCCGCCAGCAGATATTGCAGGCCGTGGTCGCGCACCAGGGTGACCATCACCAGCGCCATCGCTCCGGTCGCGGCGGAGATCATCGCCGGGCGGCCGCCGACGATCGCGGTGATCACCGCGATCGAGAACGAGGCGTAGAGGCCGACGCTGGGATCGACGCCGGCAATGATCGAAAACGCGATCGCCTCGGGAATCAGCGCCAGCGCGACGACGAGTCCGGCGAGCACGTCGCCGCGGATGTTGCCGAACCATTGCTGGCGCAGCGGAAGCTTCGATTGCATGGGGAAAAGCCCTGACGGGCCGGACGCGGAACCCGCGGCCGGCGGAATGACGGTATGCACGCATAGCAGGCGGCCAGCCCGGTCGGGCGGCGCGACGTCGAGGCTATGGTGGCGTGGTCGTCATCGAAAGGGCAGCTGGGTGAGACACGGGGCGCGCAGTCTAGCGGACGCAGCGCGGCTCAGTCCTCGCCGATGTCCTCGTTCCAGACGTCCGGATGTTCGGCGATGAAGCCGCCGAGCAGGTTCACGCATTCCTGGCTCTGCAGGTCGACGACCTCGACGCCGCTCTCGCGCAGCCAGTCGATACCGCCCTGGAAGGTCACCGATTCGCCCACCACCACCGTGCCGATGCCGAACTGGCGCACCAGGCCGCTGCAGTACCAGCAGGGCGCGAGCGTGGTGACCATGATCGTGTCGCGATAGCTGCGTTGGCGCCCGGCCTTGCGGAAGGCGTCGGTTTCCCCGTGCACCGAGGGGTCGTTCTCCTGCACGCGGCGGTTGTGGCCACAGCCGAGCAGGCGCCCGTCCTGGTGGTAGAGCGCGGCGCCGATCGGGATGCCGCCTTCGGCCAGGCCCTTCCGGGCCTCGGCGATGGCGGTGTCGAGCAGGGCGCGGTAGTCGGGTGTGCTGATCATCGGAGCGGTCTCCTGGATGCGGACGCGCAGTCTGCCCCTGGTCCGGGGCCGGGTCGAGGCTGCGAATTTTTAACAACTGCGTGGCAGAATCCGCGCCCTCCCTTAGCGACGCAAGAACACCTATGGAATGGCTGGCCGACCCGACGATATGGATGGGTCTGGCGACCCTGGTGGTCCTCGAGATCATCCTGGGCATCGACAATCTGGTGTTCATTGCGATCCTTGCCGACAAGCTCCCCCCGGAGCAGCGCGACAGGGCGCGTGTGATCGGCCTGACGCTGGCGCTGCTGATGCGGCTGGTGCTGCTCGCGCTGGTCGCATGGATTGCCGGGCTGATCACGCCGCTGTTCACGGTCTGGGGCCAGGCATTCTCGGGACGCGACCTGATCCTGTTGCTGGGCGGCGTATTCCTGCTGTTCAAGGCGACGATGGAGCTGCACGAGCGGCTGGAGGGACATCAGAGCCAGAGCAATACCAAGAAGGTCTACGCCTCGTTCGGCGTGGTGCTGACGCAGATCGTCGTGCTCGATGCGGTGTTCTCGCTCGACTCGGTGATCACCGCGGTCGGCATGGTCGAGCACCTTGGCGTGATGTATGCCGCGGTCACGATCGCGATGGCGGTGATGCTGCTGGCCAGCAAGCCGTTGACGACCTTCGTCAACAAGCATCCCACCGTCGTCGTGCTGTGCCTGGGTTTCCTGTTGATGATCGGCTTCAGCCTGGTCGCCGAGGGGTTCGGCTTCAAGATCCCCAAGGGCTATCTGTATGCGGCGATCGTGTTCTCGATCCTGGTCGAGGCCTTCAACCAGTGGTCGCGCTTCAACCGCGAACGGCACGTCCAGCAGTTGCCGTTCCGCCAGCGCACCGCCGACGCCGTGCTGCGTCTGCTGGGCACGCGCCCGGAAACCCAGTTCGAGCCGGGCACCCCCGAGGCCCCGCGCGGCGACGGCGGCGAGCAGCTGGAGGCCGCCGAGCACGACATGATCCGCAGCGTGCTGACCCTGGCCGAGCGGCCGGTGTCGAGCGTGATGACGGTGCGCAGCGACCTGGAATGGATCGACGCGACGCGCGGCATCGAGCATGCGACCGCGCGATTGATCGAATCGCCGCATACGCGCCTGCTGGTCTGTGACGGCGAGCTCGACCAGATGCTGGGCCTCGTGCAGAGCGGCGAACTGCTCTCGAGCGTGCTGCAGGGCCGCGCGCTGAACGTCACCGATTTCGTCCGCGAGCCGCTCGTGGTGCCCGAAGGCACGTCGACCCTGCGTGTGCTCGAGCAGATCCGCGCCCATCCGATCCCGGTGGCCGTGGTGGTCGATGAATACGGCAGCATCGAGGGCATGGTCACCGCCAATGACCTGCTGGCGACGATCGCCGGCGATCTGGTCGACACCCGCGACGCGGACTACGGTGCGCAGTGGATCGAGGACGGTGTCTGGCTGGTCGATGCTTCGATGTCGCTGCAGGACCTGGAGCATGCGACGGGCATCACCCTGCCGCGCGATGCGACCTACGTGACCCTCTCGGGCCTGGTGTTGCACCTGCTCGACCGCATGCCGGTCGAAGGCGATGAACTGCGCGTGGAAGGCCAGTTGCTGCGCGTGGAATCGCTGGAACGGCGGCGCGTGGGCAAGCTGCGGATCACGCGATTGCCGGATGAGGGATAATCGGCCCATGAGCGACGAATCCAGCAAGCCCGGTACCACCCATTTCGGCTTCCGCGACGTGCCCACCGGGGACAAGCAGAAGCTCGTCGGCGAGGTGTTCTCCTCGGTCGCCGGCAACTACGACCTGATGAACGACCTGATGAGTCTGGGTATCCATCGGGTCTGGAAGCGGTATTTCGTGGCCACCGCGCAGGTGCGCACCGGCGACCGCGTGCTCGATCTCGCCGGCGGTACCGGCGACATCGCCGCGCTGCTGCGCGAGCGCGTCGGCGACTCGGGCGAGCTGGTGCTCGGCGACATCAACGCCTCGATGCTGCGCGTCGGCCGCGACCGCATGACCGACCGCGGCCAGGTGCGCGGCTTCGGGTACGTGCAGTGCAATGCCGAGACGCTGCCGTTCCCCGACAACAGCTTCGATCTCGTCACGATCGCTTTCGGCCTGCGCAACGTGACCGACAAGGACGCGGCGCTGCGCGAGATGCTGCGCGTGCTCAAGGTGGGCGGCCAGGCGCGCGTGCTGGAGTTCTCGGAAGTGAAGGCCGACTGGTTCAGGCCGATCTACGACTTCCATTCCTTCAAGGTGCTGCCGCGGCTGGGCAAGCTGTTCGCGCGTGATGCCGACAGCTACCAGTACCTGGCCGAATCGATCCGCAAGCACCCGCCGCAGGACGCGCTCAAGGCCATGATGGAGGCGGCCGGCTTCGCCCGCTGCCGCTACCGCAACCTCAACGGCGGCATCGTCGCGATCCACGACGGCTACAAGGCCTGATCGAGCGCGCGGCGCCGCTGCGCCGCGCAAGGCGTCAGTAGGACGCGGTGCCGGCGTCCCCGGGCGACGCGGCCGCCAACGCGCGCCAGTGCGGCAGCATGGGCAGCGCGCCGACGCGGGCCAGATAGTCGTGATCGACCTCGGTGCCGCGGACCAGCGCCGCGGCGACGTGCACCGCGCCGGTGATCCAGAACGCGCCCGACATCTGCGTGGGCTGGTCGTGATAGGCGACCGCTTCGACGATCGGCGTCGGCAGGCCCCACAGCCCGAGCAGGTACGCCCCAGCAACGCTGTGCGGTACTTCGCCCAGGTCTTCCTGGGGCAGCAGGCGCCCCACTTCTGCGAGCAGGCCCGCGGTCGCAGCGACGCCGGCGCCAACGCCCGGGAGGAGCTGTCCGGCCAGCCACGACGTGCGCAGGGCGCGCTCGCGCAGCCCATCCATCTCGGGCCCGGAGGCGAACACCTCGCTCACCAGCACCATGCGGCGCAGGGCCTCCTTGCCCAGGCGGACCACCGCGGTGCGCAGATCGCAGATCTCGCGCCCGGCCGCGTAGTAGGCCGAATTGCTCAGACGCAGCACGCGCGCCGCCAGCGCCGGATCCTGCGCGGTGATCGCCGTGATCGCGTGGAGGCCGGCTTCGGGGTCGCGCAGCAGGCGCGTCAGCGCGAGATACTGCCGGGGCGCGGCGGGCAGGGTGCCGATGCCCGCGATCACGCGCTTGAGTTCCGGATCGTCGAGCAGGCGCTGGAGATCCTGCATGCCCTGCACCGCTGCGGCGATGGTGCGGGTGTCGAGCGGTTCGGCCAGCACGCGCTGGGCGTATTCGAGTGCCTCGACCGCGCGGGCGTTGTCGCCGGACTCCATCAGCACGATGCGCACCGCATGCGGACGACGGACACGGACTTCGTCGAGCAGACGGTTGCAGCGGGGCCAGTCGCTGTCGGCGGAGCACACGAATGCATCGGGCTCGAGCGCGGCGGCGGAACTGCCCGCATCGACGCCGGGCGGAAGCCAGCTGACCCGCCAGTCGAGTCCGCGCGTCGCGAGTTCGTTCTGCAGACGCGTGACCTCGTCACCGTGATCCCACGCTACGACCAGATGCACGGCATTTCCCTGCGCGACATGAAGAGCGGAATCATAGCAATGCGGCACGAGGCTGAATGCCTGCCGGCAATCGCGCACGCACGCGGCCGGGCGTGACGCCCGCGGATGCGCCTGTCGCCGCGGCCCGGGTGGATGCCGCGCCGACCGGGCTCACGGCGGCAATCGGCGCCGCGCTGCCGACCGCGTGCCGGGTGGTCGTGGATGCTCGCGATGCCAGCGCGGCAGCGCAGGTGGTCAGCCGATGGCCATGACCCGGGCGCGGTGGCGCTCGTAGTCCGACAGCCAGGTGCCGAACTGCGCCAGCGGCAGCGCCGGCGCGTAATAGAAGCCCTGCACCTCGTCGCAACCCAGCTTGCGCAGGAAGTCGGCCTGCGGCGCCGATTCCACGCCTTCGGCGGTGACCTGCATATCGAAGTTGCGCGCGATCATCAGGATCGAGCGCACGATGGCCGCATCGCCGCGATCGTCGACGACGTCACAGACGAAGCTGCGGTCGATCTTGACCCGGTCCACGGCAAGGTGGCGCAGCATCGACAGCGACGCATAGCCGGTGCCGAAATCGTCGTAGGCGACGCGGACGCCGCGCTGCCGCAACGCCTGCAGCGTGGCGGCGGCGGCGCCGTCATCGCGCAGTGCGATGGTTTCGGTCAGCTCCAGTTCCAGACATTCCGGCGGCAGGCCGCTGTCGCGCAGGGCGGCATCGACATGGTGCAGGAAGTCCGCATGCCCGAACTGCGAGGGGAACAGGTTCACGCTTACCGACATCGGGCGGCCGTCGATCCTCGGCCATGTCACCGCGTCGCGGCAGGCGCGGTCGAGGATCCACCAGCCCACGAGCGCGGCGATGCCACTCATCGCCAGCGCATCGATGAAGCCCGCGGGCATCACCAGGCCACGCTCGGGGTGGCGCCAGCGCAGCAGCGCCTCGGCGCCGGCCGGGCGTCCGGTCTCCAGGTGGATCTGCGGCTGGTAGTGCAGTTCGAATTCCCGCTCGTTGAGCGCTCGGCGCAGCTCGAGGTCGAGCCGGCGGCGATCGATGGCGGCGGTCCGCATGCTCGGCTCGAAGCGCCGGAGCACCTGGCCGCGGCTGCGTTTGGCGTAATGCATCGCCAGCTGCGCCCGCGCGACCAGTTCCAGGCTGTCGGTCGCCCCGGTGTCGTCGGGTGTGCCCGGCACGACGGGCGTCGCGCCGCTGTCGTCGTCGGCGGCGTCGAGCAGCACGCCGACGCAGGCATCGAGGTGCACGCGGTGCATGTCGACTTCGCAGGGCTGGGCGAGGTCGAGCAGGATGGCGTTGAGCAGGGCCTCGGTCCCGCGCGGTTTCTGGCCGCGGACCGACAGCGCGATCGCGAATTCGTCGCCGTCCAGGCGGGCCAGGAACGCATCGTCGGGCAGGCGAGCGAGCAGGCGCGCGGCGATCACCTGCAGCATGATGTCGGCCATGCCGGGGCCGAGCGTCACGCCCAGCGAGTGGAAGTTGTCGATGCCGAGCACGGCGACCGCGGTGGGGATGTGCTGCGCCCGGCGCCTATCCAGCGCGCGCAGCAGGCCGGCGCGATTGGGCAGGCCGGTCAGCGGATCCTCGTCCGCACGGGGCGTGTCGAACCGTACTTCGACGTCCTCGGGCGCCGTCTGGTCGGCAGACACGTTCATGCGGCCTCCGCATCGAGGGTGCACACCGGAGTCGGGGCGTGACGTCCGGTGACCCGGCGTATCGCCTCATGTGCCCGGCGCCGAAGCTCGAGCTGATCAGGCCCCCGCGACACGCCGCGGCGGGGGGCAAGGCGCGCGCCCGCCTGCGGCCCCCGACGGGTGGGCAGGCACGCGGACGGGCGAGTGCCCGATCGCGCCTGCAACGCCTGCAGGCGACACATGGCCACCGGTGGCCAACGGCACCCACCCGACCGGCCTGCGTTGGCCTGCCCGGGCACATCAGCCGTCGGAGCCCTTGGCGGGCTCATGGGCAGCGCGGCGCTCTGAAATCGTCCATTCACGTTTGCATTGTCCGCGATCGGCGGGCTTTCGCCATAGGCGCGGCGCTGTCTGACGGGTCCACGCGGGGATGCACGTTCGAAAACCTGACGGCGTTCACGGAAATGCGGGTCGAGAGGATGCAGGCACTGTTGCAGCCGGCTTCGTGCAAGCGCGGATACGAGCCGGCCGGCGGCGTGCCAAATGCCGGTCGCCGCATACACGGGCCAAAGTCGCCCGCTGGCCGCGCGCTAGACTGTACGTCCCTGTCCGTTGTCGAACCCCAATATGCGATCCAAGCTGGATATCCGCCGGTTCCTGCCGGCGCTGCTGCTCGCCATGCTGGCCGTTGGCTGCCAGCGCGAATCCGGAGACCCCAATCCCGTGAACGCCGCGCCCGGTTCCGCACCCGCCGTCGCGGCGGACCGCGACGAGCATTCCTATGCCGAGCCCGACAAGGTCGTCACCGACGATCTCGCCCTGGACATCGCGCTCGATTTCGACGCGCGCACCATCGCCGGCACCGCGACCTACACCCTGCAGTGGAAGGACCCCTCGGCCACGCAGCTGGTGCTCGATACCCGCGACCTGACCATCGAGAAGGTGGAAGGCGAAACCGCCAACGGCTGGCAGCCGCTGCAGTACACGCTGGCCGAGGCCGATCCCACGCTCGGCAGCAAGCTGACGATCGAGACCCCGGAGCGCAACGCCAAGGTCCGCGTGACCTACAAGACCTCGCCCGAGGCCTCGGGCCTGCAATGGCTCACCCCGGAGATGACCGAAGGCAAGCAGTTGCCCTTCATGTTCAGCCAGTCGCAGCAGATCCACGCGCGTTCGTGGGTGCCGCTGCAGGACACCCCGGCGATCCGCTACACCTACACCGCCCGTGTCACGACGCGTCCGGACGTGATGGTGCTGATGAGCGCCGACAACGATCCGGCCGCGCAGCGCACCGGTGAGTACACCTTCAAGATGCCGCAGAAGATCCCGTCGTACCTGATGGCGATCGCCGCCGGCGACCTGGTGTTCAAGCCGATCTCCGATCGCGCCGGCGTGTGGGCCGAGCCGGCGATGGTCGACCGCGCGGTCGCCGAGTTCGCCGACACCGAAAAGATGATCGAGGTCACCGAGCAGCTTTACGGCCCCTACCGCTGGGGGCGTTACGACCTGCTGATCCTGCCGCCGTCGTTCCCGTATGGCGGCATGGAAAACCCGCGCCTGTCGTTCATCACACCCACCGTCATCGTCGGCGACAAGTCGCTGGTCTCGCTGATCGCGCACGAGCTCGCGCACAGCTGGTCGGGCAACCTGGTCACGTTCTCCAGCGCCAAGCACGGCTGGCTCAACGAGGGCTTCACCAGCTACGTGGAGAACCGCATCGTCGAGTCGCTGTACGGCAAGGAGGTCAGCGACATGGAGTACGTGATCTCGCGCAATGCGCTGCGCGAGAACATCGCCGGCATGCCCGAGGCCACCCAGGCGCTGGCGGTCAAGCCGGGTACGGAGCTCGACGCCGACGACGCGCTCAGCGCGGTCGCCTACGACAAGGGCGCGTGGTTCCTGCAGTTCCTGGAGCAGCGCTTCGGCCGTGAGAATTTCGACGCCTTCCTGCGCGGCTACTTCGATCATTTCGCCTTCCAGAGCGTCACCACCGAGCAGTTCCTCGCCTATGCCAAGGAGCACCTGTTCGACAAGTTCCCCGGCACCGTGACCGATGCCGAGATCCAGGAGTGGATCTATGCACCGGGCATTCCGGCCTCCGCGCCGCAGGTGATGTCGCGCAATTTCGGCATCGTCGATTCCGCGCGCCTGGCATGGCTGGGCAGTGGGCAGCTGCCCCCGCGCCAGATCACCGATGCCTGGTCGACGCAGGAATGGCTGCACTTCCTCGACAGCCTGCCGCCCACCCTGACCATCGAGCAGCTGGCCCAGCTCGACGAAGCCTACGGCTTCACCGGGACCGACAACGGCGAGATCGCGATGCGCTGGTATCCGCTGGCGGTGCGCAGTGGCTACACGCAGGCAAACGAGGCACTGGCCGAGTTCACCGCGCGCGTCGGCCGTCGCAAGCTGATCATGCCGATCTACACCGCGCTGGTGCAGACCGAGCCCGGCCTGGCGCTCGCCAGGCAGATCTTCGAGACCGCGCGCCCGGGCTACCACCCGATCACCACCGGCTCGGTGGAAGCGCTGATCGCCGGTGCCAAGCCGGCGCCCGCACCGGTGGCCCCTGCGGCCACTGATGCGGCCGCGGACGAGAAGCCTGCACCCGCGAATTGAGTCGCAGGCGATCGGATCCGTGCGCGGCCGCCCTCGTGGCGGCCGCGTGCGTTTCGAGGCCGGCAAGCGCGCTGCCGCGCGAGGGTCGTTCGATCCGCGCCCGGTGACGCGCTAGGCTGCACAGCGCCGCGCGCGAACCCGCCAGCGCGAACAGTGGACGCAACATCCTGATGGTCGCCGCGCGGCCGCGGCGCATCGCTGCAACGAGGACGTTCTACATGACAACCCGACACCTGCTGGCCACCGGCCTGACCGCAGCACTGCTCGCTCTGACCGCCTGCCAGGATCCGGAGGCCCGCGCCGCTGCCCAGGCCCAGGCGCAGGCCGCGACGAACGAGGCGCAGGCCGCAGCGAACGAACGCGATTTCGAGTCCGCAGTCGCCATCGAGAACTGGGCGCTGGCCAAGGCCCAGGCCGACGTGCTGCTGGCGCGCTATCCCGACACCGAGGCCGCGGCCCGGGTGCGCGCGAAGTTCGACGAGGTCAAGGCCAAGGGCGACGCGGTGCGCGAACAGGCGCGCACGCAGGCGCTGTGGTCCTACAACACGGCCAATGTCGAGGGTGGCCTGCAGCTCTCGGCGGCGATCTACGCCCGCGACGAGGTCGATGTCGACGGCAGCGGCGCCAAGCAGGTGCGGCTGATCTTCCGCGACCATCCATCCTGGGGTCGCAGCAGCTACCTCGTGCTGCAGGCCGGCGATTTCGACTGCTATCCCAGCTGCCGCGTTTCGGTGCGTGTCGACGACGGCGAGCCGCGCCGGATGGCCGCGAACCGGCCCCGGACCGACGAAGCCATCGCGATGTTCATCGACGACGAGCGCGCGCTGTGGCGCCTGCTCGACGGCGCCAGCACCGTTGCCATCGAGTTCCCGGTCAAGGCCGGCGGCACCCGGACCGCGGTCTTCGAGGTTGCGGGTCTGGACCGGACCAGACTGCCCGGGTGGAATTGAGCGGGAAGGCCCGCCCCGCCTCCCCGGCCGAGCCGGGCCACCGCAGGAATCCGCGGCTCTGACCGATCCCGGTCCCGCGAGCCGCGCGCTGCGCAGTCCCGAAACGCGACCGGCGCCGCTGCGTATCCCCGGCTGGCGACGGCTGCCGCGTCACGCGCAGCTGGCGCGGGCGCACGTTGTGCGCGGGCACGTTGCGCGAAGAGTGCGACGCCTCAGCGGCAATTGGCCTCGGCAATGGCCATGCGCTGGTTGGCGGCGTTGCGCTCGCGCACGGCGGCCCGTTGCTGCGCGTCCCGACTGGCGCGCAGGCCGCTGCGGTCCGCGGGGTCGGCCGCATCGCCGCCTCGCGCGGCGCGCTGTGTTTCGATCGCGGCCGCGCGGCGTTGCGCGCTGCGGATGCGCGCATCGCTGGTCGGCGTGATGGTGCGCGCCGCCTGCTGCAGGCAGCGCTCGCGAGCGGGATCCCGCGTCGCCGGGGTCTCGATCTGCGCCGGCAAGCGCGACGGCGCATCCACCGGGCGCAAGCTGCCGCTTGCACGTGCGGGTGGATCAGCGGGATTGCGCAGCTGCTGGGCAAGCGCCGGAAACGAGGCCGCTAGCAGCAGGGTCATCAGCAAGGTGACGCTTCGCATGAGGAATCCGGAAGTCCGCGCATGGCGCGCATCTGCCTGACAGATGCCGCTCCGGTGGCGTTGGATCAAGCCGCGCCGCCCCGTGGATTCAGGGGCGGTCGGGGTGCGGGCCCTGACCGGTCGCCGGCCGCATCCGTGGGTTCCAGCTCGGCGACGGGCGCCGGCGGCTGTCCGGGCACTTCCGCGGGAATCGCCACCGGCTCGCGTTCCTCGCCATCGAGCATGTGCGCATGCCGCCAGCCGCCCCAGCGGTAGTAGGCGATCGCCAGCAGCATCGCGACGAAGGCACTGACCGGAAAGCTCCACCAGATCGCGTCGATGCCAAGGCTGGGCTGCAGCAGGGTGGCGACCGGCACGCGCACGCCCCACAGGGTGCCCGCCAGGATCAGCAATGGCGCCAGCACGGCGCCGGTCGAGCGCACCACGCCAAACAGCACGAAGGTCACGCCGAAGAACAGGAACGACCAGATCGCGATGCGGTTGAGGTGGCGCGCGGTGTCGAGCGCCACGCTGGCATCGCCGAGGAACAGCGACAGCGCTGCGCGGTCGAGCAGCAGGAGCAGGGTGATGAGCCCGCCGGTCAACAGCAGGTTGAACGCCACCGCGGTGCCGGCGATGCGCGACACCCGGTCCCACCGCCCGGCGCCGACATTCTGGGCGGCCATTGTCGAACATGCCGCGCCGATCGCCATCGCCGGCATCTGCACATAGGTCCACAACTGCAGCGCCGCGCCGTAGCCTGCGGTCGTGTCGACGCCGTGCACATTGACCATCGAGATCATCGCGATCATCGCCGCCGACAGCATCACCATCTGCAGGCCCATCGGCACGCCCTTGACCAGCAGTGCACGCACGATGGCCCAGTCGGGCCGATAGAGATTCCGCTCGTTGCGGTGGATCCACAGCCGGTGCCGGCGGTGACGCAGCCAGCCGAGCAGGGCGGCGAGTCCCAGCGCGTTGGCGATCAGGCTGGCCATGGCCGCGCCGGCCATGCCCATCGCCGGCCACGGGCCGATACCCAGCATCAGCAGCGGCACCATCACGATGTCCAGCGCCACCACCAGCAGCAGGAACAGGAACGGCGTGCGTGCGTCGCCGGCGCCACGCAGGATCGCCGACAGGAACGCGAATGCGTACAGGAACGGCACCGCCAGGAAGATCAGCTTCAGATAGGCTTCGGCGTGCGGCAACGCCCCTGCGGGCGTGCCCATCCACACCAGCACATGCCGCGACAGCGGCAGGCCGATCAGCGCGACCAGTACCGATGCGCTCAGGAAGAACGTCGCACTGGTGCCGATGACCCGCTTGGCGCCGGCCAGGTCGCTGCGGCCGATCGCCTGCGCCACCAGGATCGACGCCGCCATGCCCACCCCGAATACCGCGCCCAGCAGGAAGAACAGGATGTTGTTGGCGTTCGCGATCGCCGCCAGCGCGTCCTCGCCGAGAAAGCGGCCGATCCAGACCGCGTTGACCGAACCGTTGAGCGACTGCATGACGTTGCCGCCGAGGATCGGCAGCGCGAACGCGAACAGCGTGGGCGCGATCGCACCGTGGGTGAGATCGCGCGGGCGTGCGGGTGGAGCGGCGGGGGAGGCAGATCTGGATTCCGGCATGTGCGCATTCAACCGGGAAGCGGATCGCGGCACGGTGAGGGCGGCTGCGCTCGCGGTGCGCCGTCGGCAAGTCGCGACGGGGCGGCGGACATGCAACGCGCCCGGAACCTCGGGCCGGGCGGACGCCGCCCGCATGCGTGGACATGTCACCTGGGCGTCGCAATGCGCTGCCGCCACGGGTAATCGCCACTGCGGACCCCGGCAGGGTGGTCATGCTCGTCGCGCGCGTCAGATCACGCGACGCAGGGGGGCAGATCGGGGCCGGCATACGACAAGGCGATATCGGTCCGCAGTAGCGCGCCTGGCAGCCTGTCTTTGTTGGCTGACAGGGCGATTCTCAGCCCGCGGCCCGGGCCGGGACATGGTGTACCCATTGCCGAACAATGTGCTGGACCGGAGCAACCTGCTTCGCAACAGCGCCGGGAGACCGAAAGCTGATGCAGGCGCGATCCGGGCCGAGCCATTGCAACAGGCGTTGCGGATCTTCAATCGAGTCGTGCGCGATGGAACTCTTCTTGGCGCCCAGGTGCAGGATGAGCTGGAGGGGAACCTTGCCGTTCAAGCGCATGGTGGCGAAGTGCTCGCCGGTGTAGAAGCTGGGGGCATTCCACTTGATCTCTTCCCCGATGTCGTCGGCGGACGCAAGGATCGCGCAGCGCAAAGCTTCGACGTCCCCCCGCAGTCGCGGGGAAAGGCCGGCAATGTAGTCGGCCACGGAACCTGCGGAAGGAGACTTGCGACTGCCCATGGCCGCTCCTGCGTGGGTCAGCGCTGGAACCAGGTCACGCCGCGAAGCGGCGGCTTGAATGAATTGTTGGCACTCAGCTACGGACGGTGAGCCGTGTAGCGTGCGAAGTGCTTCCCTTCGCCATCGGGCTGAGCAGCCTCGAGGACGAACAGCCACGTATCCGTGTCCGGGCTATAGGTGAACGTATCGAGGAACGCGCCGCTCTCGTAAGGAATGGTGAACTGCACCGTGTTTGCGGACACTGATCCGGTGCCGTGCGGTACCGAGTGTTTTGCCCCGAAACTGTCCATCCAATGAGCGATGACAGTCCCGCTCTCGGTGTCGTAACCGATCAGAACCCGAGCCTCGTACTGCGAGGGCACCTGCACATCATTCATGTGGATTTCTGTGAAGGCGCCATGGAGCGTAGGCCCCGCGACCATCCGGTAAGTCACCGGCTCGCCCATGACATCTCCAGACATGACCCACTCACCGTCCAGCGCTTTCAGCGGCGCCGGTCGGTCTGGAATCTTCGGATGGTCTTGGGCGCTCAGCGCCCCTGCGGCGAGAAGCATTGCCGCGCCCACAATTGCTGCAAACCGCATCGAACTTTCCCCGGACTGCTGACGTTTGTATTAGGCCCCGCCGCGAAGCGGGTGCGGCTTGAATGAACTGTCAGCCGTCGCCGCGACGCGGGATTGCCTGCTGTGACTGATGATCGATGGGTGCCGATGTGTGCTCATGGAAGATCTTCCACGCATCTCCAGTCCTGCGCAGGGCCATGGTGGCCCGATTGCTGAGAGATCTGAGCGCTATGCCGTCAGGCGCCACCGCAGTGTAGGTGAGAATGGCATGGCCAATAGCCAGGTCTTCGGACACAGTTGAATCGGCACTGTCGCAAGTAACGACAACACGCTCATCCCCGAGCGATGAGAACCAGCCCGCAGCCATGTCACGCCATGCCGCCAGGCCGCGAATTGACCATGTGCCCCACATGTCGAAGACATGGATGTCCTGGTCATAGAGTGCGGCGAATGCGTCAACATCCTTGGCGAGAACGGCCTCCACATATGCGGCAAGCGCGCGGGAGAATGGATTGTCTTCACCCATCTGCGAGAACCTCTCTGTGGGGGCTAACACCAGAGTTAAGCCGAGGCGCGTAGTGGAGCCGACCACATGGCAAGCATTACCTGCCATGTGGTCGGTGCAACGAAGCGACTTCGGCTTGAACGCATTGTTAGGCCTCAGGCTGTCGGTGCTCTATCGCAACGTTACGGCGAGCCCTTAGCACGAGTGCGTAGAGCACCAGTACGATGAAAATGACACTGACGACGAATAGGGCTAGTACATTGGTGCTCAGAAGTTGATCAAGAGTATTTCCCGCTGGATCTGACCATGCAAGTCGACGAAGCTTATCTTCGTTGCTCTCAATCCTGCTCAAGAGATTAGCTCGAATCGCTCGATGGGCATCCTGTTGGATGGACAGCATTGCCTGGGATTTATACGGTTCGATTGTAGAGCGCGCCAAATAAGCGTCTTCGGCCTTCTCGCAGTAAAGCGTGGCCAGTGACTCCTTTTTTTGAGTGGACTCAATGCACTCTGTCGTCAGGTTGTACGCGTTCCTTAGTAGCACTTGATCCGTGCTTATTAACACTTGTTGGTTTTGAAGGTCTGTTGCTTCTTTTGATCGTTCAAGCAGGCTGTCTACGTAAAGATAGCTCACCCCAAGGATTACCACGGAAACGAAGGAAATCAGAACTAACGTCCGGATTACCGAGATGGCAGCCCAGCGCGTTACTGCATTGACGATCTCCTTCGCTGCTTTCAGTTGCTCAGTTGTTTCTTTCACGCTTGGAGGCATGTTCCGATCCTGAGGCCTAACGCCAGAATTAAGCCGCGTTGCGGAGCAACATCGGCTTGAATGAATTGTTAGGGGGTATACCAGCGCCAGACGGCGCCGATGAATGCAAGCGCTGCGCCGATAAGCCCCAGAAGCTCAAAGCCGCGAGCGGTCTTGTGTGGTCCTTTGACTTGTGGCCATAGAGGTCCGGAGAAGCTGACGGGGTTCTTGTACGCGTTCAGACCCAGGCAGAGGAAACCGAAAGCGGAAAGGGCGTAATGAGGTGAGCGATTTGCGGCAAAAGATGCAAAGAAGTAGACGCTGATGGCGCCGAAGAAAAGCAGCCATACCCAGCGGCTTGCCTTTGAATCTGTGAGTTGCGTCTGCGTTTCCATATACCCCCTAACAGTTGAATTAAGCCGCGCCACGAAGTGGCGTCGGCTTGAATGAATGGTTAGGCCTCATGCCGCATATGCTGGCGAGCGAGACCTGCGACCTCTAGAAAAAGCTCCCGTGCTACTCGCTCTGCTGCCGCCAAGCTGTCGACGCGGAACCTGTAGACCAGTTCCGCGCGAGCGGCGACGCCTTGAGGGAGCCTAGCCGAAAGCGGCCAATTGTCAGACACATAGCGCGCTAAAGGCTGCTTGTCCGACGACAGCAGGTGGAGGTGGGTCTTTAGCAACTCCACGGAACGCGTGCTGATGTTCATGGGGCCTAACGCCGGAATTAAGCCGCGCCGCGAAGCGGCGTCGGCTTGAATGATTTGTTAGGCAGTGAGTGGCCAGAACGGTTTGATGCCGCAACCGTGCTCCCCAGCACTGCCGCCTTTTGCCGAGCTTGCCACAGACTGCGGGACGGGGCTTGCCCGGTGAGCCTTGAAGCGCGGTGCGACCGAAGCCGTGGCCAGGTGGTACCGGGAAACTGCCGAAGCGGAAACCACCTGAAGGTTTTGTTCCACCACGGCCTAACGCCTGATTAAGCCGACCCACGAAGTGGGTTCGGCTTGAATTAATTGTTAGGCCGCACCGCGAGCAAGTTACTCACAGCCGACCCCATCATTGTCACGGTCCAGATGCGAACCGTACCCCGGATCGCCGCGTCGCACTGGTGCTGCGCCCGCGGCACGAGCCGCCGCGCAGTTGCGAAATGAGCCTTGTGTGGAACCCGCTGGCGCGGCTCTCGCAGGAGCAAGGTCTTGGCGGGACGCTGCCGGCGCCTGGGCCGAACTAGCCCGATGACAGTGATAGTCGCCTGTGCTTCTGTTGGTGTGGCACCCCTCGCTGTTCAAGCCGCCACTATGTCCAACGACCACGCCTGGAGCCAGAAGCAGAGCCAGAAACACCGATTTCTTTGGACTAGGCATGCGCCCCCCCCGTGCGGCCTAACTACTATCGGACCGCCTAAATGCGGTGTAGCGCCGAGTATCGGGCAAGCAGGCCTCCCTGGATAGGGGCGCTTACCTTGCCGGATCAATCGCTTGCAATGTGCGCGCGGTGCCGGAGCCTCCGGCGGTATCCGGCTGAAACGCGGGCGTATGAGTTACGCCAGCCGATCTGCGGGTGTAACAGCGAGCGCGCCCGGCGCCGCTGCGATCTTTCGCCCGATAGGCACGCCTGACGGTCCCGTTTCCCGGAAGCGGCTTTGGGTTGCGATGTCCGGCCTGGCGGGTGGCGCCACAACGAAACAGGGCGGCCCGAAGGCCGCCCTGTCTTCGTACTCTTCAGTGCCGCTGGAATCAGGCGTTGCTGCTTTCCAGCGAATAGCCGAACTGCTGCTTGAACTGCAGCGAAAACTCCGCGTAATCGAAACGCTGGTTCTGCGTGCCGGGGTGTTCGACCTTCAGCGCGCCCATCAGATTTCCGATGCGGCCGATGGTCAGCCAGTCGTAGCCCTTCTCGATGCCGAAGATCAGGCCGGCGCGGAACGCGTCGCCGCAGCCGGTGGGGTCGGTGATGCGACGTTCGTGCGCGGGCGGGACATCGTGGCTGGTGCCGTCGGCGTAAATCACCACGCCCTTGGGGCCGCGGGTGCAGATATAGGCGCGCACCTTGCCGGCGATGACGGTCTCGTTCCAGTCGGTGCGCTCCTGCAGCAGGTTGGACTCGTAGTCGTTGACGACGACGTAGTCGGCCAGTTCGATGAAGTGCCGCAGCTCCTCGCCGTTGAACAACGGCATGGCCTGGCCCGGATCGAAGATGAAGGGAATGCCGCCCTCGTGGAATTCGCGGGCGTTCTGCAGCATGCCGTCGCGGCCGTCCGGGCCGACGAGCCCGATCGTGACGTTCGGCACGTCCTTCACGTGATTCTCGTGGCTGCGCATCATCGCGCCCGGATGGAAGGCGGTGATCTGGTTGTTGTCGAGATCCGTGGTGATGAAGGCCTGCGGCGTGAACAGGTCGGGAATCTCGCGGACCTGGGACAGGTCGATCCCGTTTTCCTCGAACCATTCGCGGTAGGGGCCGAAATCCTGCCCCACGGTGCCCATTGGGATCGGCTCGCCACCCAGGAGTTTCAGGTTGTAGGCGATGTTGCCGGCGCAGCCGCCGAATTCGCGACGCATCCGCGGCACCAGGAACGAGACGTTCAGGATGTGCACTTTATCCGGCAGGATGTGGTTCTTGAACTGGTCAGGGAACACCATGATGGTGTCGTAGGCCAGGGAGCCGCAGATCAGCGCAGGCATCGGGTGGAAGCTCGTTCGTAGGGGCCCACAGGGTACCGGCGCGTGCAGGCCGAGGCCAGCGCGCAGGCCCGGCGCCAGACGTGAGCGACCAGTCGGCGGCGGCGCAATCGGGGGCGCCCCGGGCCGCGTGCGGGCGGCTTTTTTGCTAGGCTAATCCGCTTCGTTTCGCCCTCTCGCCGGACGCCCTCTCCCGATGTTCAAGAAGTTCCGCGGTCTCTTCTCAAACGACCTGTCCATCGACCTGGGCACCGCCAACACCCTCATCTTCGTCCGCGGCCAGGGCATCGTGCTCAACGAGCCGTCGGTCGTGGCCGTGCGCCAGGACCGCAGCGCCGGCCAGAAGGTCGTCGCCGCCGTGGGCATGGAAGCCAAGCAGATGCTCGGCCGCACGCCCGGCAACATCACCACGCATCGCCCGATGAAGGACGGCGTCATCGCCGATTTCACCTACACCGAGGAGATGCTGAAGTACTTCATCAAGAAGGTGCACAAGTCGCGCTTCCTGCGCCCCAGCCCGCGTGTGCTGATCTGCGTGCCGGCCGGCTCCACCCAGGTCGAGAAGCGCGCGATCAAGGATTCGGCGCTCGAAGCCGGCGCCCGCGAGGTCTCGCTGATCGAAGAGCCCATGGCGGCTGCGATCGGTGCCGGCCTGCCGGTCACCGAGGCGCGCGGCTCGATGGTCGTCGACATCGGCGGCGGTACCACCGAAGTGGCGGTCATCGCGCTCAACGGCATCGTCTACTCGCAATCGGCGCGCATCGGGGGCGACCGCTTCGACGAGTCGATCATCAACTACGTGCGCCGCAACCACGGCATGCTGATCGGCGAATCCACCGCCGAGCGTATCAAGCTCGAGATCGGCTGCGCCTACCCGCAGGAGCATCCGATCGAGGTCGAGGTCTCCGGTCGCCATCTGGCCGAGGGCGTGCCCAAGATCGTGACGATCAGCTCCAGCGAAGTGCTCGATGCGCTGCGCGAGCCGCTGTCGGGCATCGTCGAGGCGGTCAAGCAGGCGCTCGAGCAGACCCCGCCCGAGTTGTGTGCCGACGTTGCCGAGCGCGGCATCGTGCTGACCGGTGGTGGCGCGCTGCTGCGCGATCTCGATCGCCTGATCAGCGAGGCCACCGGCCTGCACGTGCAGGTGGCGGAGGATCCGCTGACCTGCGTGGCCCGCGGCGGCGGCCGTGCGCTGGAGCTGCTCGACCTGCACGGCAACGAGTTCTTCGCGGACTGATGCCGTCGGCCCCGGCCTCCACGAGCGGCGTCGCGTCCTGATGCGTGACGCCGTCCTGCGCTCCCGGGCCGCCAGCGCCCGTCCGCGCAGGCGGTCGCGGGGCGGGGCGCGTGGCCTCCCCATCACCGCTGCCCTTCGCCGGTCCTGATCCGTGTCTTCCTACGCCAGCTCTCCCGCTCCCAGACCCGGCGAGGTTGCGGGCACCCTGCGCCTGCTGGCCTATCTGGCGCTGTCGTGCGCGCTGCTGGTCAGCGATCACCAGGGCGGCTGGCTGTCGCAGTTCCGCCAGCAGGCGAGCATCGCGATGCAGCCGCTGTGGTGGCTGGCCGGGCTGCCGTCGCGGGTGGGGGCGAGCATGCGCAACGATGCCGCCACCCGCACCCGGATGGCCGCCGACAACCGCCGGCTGCGCAACGAGCTGCTGGTGCTCAACGCCGGCCAGGCGCGGCTGCGCGTGGAGGCGGTCGAGAACGCCCGCCTGCGGGCACTGCTCGGCGCGGTCGAGCAGGGCAGCCTGGACGTGCAGCTGGCGCCGATCCTCAACGTGGACCAGGATCCGACGCGCCAGCGCCTGCTGCTCGATGCCGGCAGCCGCAACGGCGTGCGCGTGGGCCAGAGCGTCATCGACGCGGGCGGCCTGCTGGGGCAGGTCATCGCCGTCACCCCGATGACCGCCACCGTGCTGCTGGTGACCGATCTCGAGCACGCGGTGCCGGTGATCATCGCCCGCAACGGCGTGCGCCTGGTCGCTTACGGCAGTGGCCGCCCCGATCATCTCGCCCTGCGCAACGTGCCGCTGTCGGCCGACGTCGAGGTCGGCGACATCCTGGTGACCTCGGGCCTGGGCGGACGGTTTCCGCCCGGCTTCCCGGTCGGCACGATCACGGGCCTGGAGCCCGACGACAGCCGCGCGTTCCTGATCGGTGACCTGCGGCCCGCGGCCCAGCTCGATCGGGGCCGCGATGTGCTTCTGCTGCGCGATGTGGTGGTGCCGGTGACGACCGCCGACCTCGAGGCCGCCGCCGCCGAGCGCGAGGCCGCGGCGCTCGCCCAGGACGAAGCCGATGCCGCGGCCGGAATCGGGACCGGCGCTGCTGCTGGTGCTGGCGGGGACGGTGATGCGCCGGCCGAAGTCGAACCCGGCGCCGGCAGCGCGCCGGTGCCGGCCAGCGAGCCGCCCGCGGCGCAGGGAAGGCAGCGATGAGCCGCACGCACAACCGCTGGCTGCTGCCGGTCAGCCTGTTCATGGCCCTGCTGCTGGGCCTGCTGCCGCTGCCCACCGGCCTGCAGCCGTTCCGGCCGTTCTGGCTGGCGCTGGTGATCGCGTACTGGGTGATCGAGGATCCCGACCGTGTCGGCCTGGGCATCGCATTCGCGATGGGCCTGATCGCCGACCTCGCCTTTGGCGGCCTGCTCGGCGAGCAGGCGCTGCGGCTGGTGATCATGGCCTTCATCCTGCAGCGGTTCCGCTCGCAGCTGCGGTTCTTCCCCATCGCACAGCAGGCGCTGGCGATCGGCGGCCTGCTGCTCAATGACCGCGTGGTCAGCGCGGCAATCCACTTCGCGCTGGGCCTGCCGCAGCTGCCGTGGACGTACTGGCTGGCGCCGCTGATCGGCATGCTGCTGTGGGCGCCGCTGTACCTGGTGATGGACGCGCTGCGCTTCGGGCGCAGGTCCTAGGCGGGCCCTGACGATGGCCAGGCGCGGTCGCCGCCACGATATCCGCAGCAATGCCGTCGAGACGGCGGCGTTCCGCAGCCGTGCGCTGATCGGCTTGGCGGCGGTGATCGTCGCGCTGGGCGTGCTGGCGGGCTGGTACTTCAAGCTGCAGGTCATCGACCACGACATCTACGCCACCCGCTCGGAGGCCAACCGCATCAAGCCGCGGCCCGTCGTGCCCGGGCGCGGACTGATCCTCGACCGCAAGGGCCGCATCCTCGCCGAGAACGAGCAGGCCTACCGGCTCGACGTGACCCCCGAGGAAGCCGGCGACCTGCACCGGCTGGTCACCGAGCTGTCGCGGATCATCGCGCTGTCGCCCGACGACATCATCCGGTTCCACCGCGAGCGCCGCGGCCAGCGCTCGTTCCGCGCGGTCACGCTGAAGCTGCGGATCAGCGAGGACGAGATGGCGCGTTTCGCGCTGGACCGCTGGCGCTTCCCCGGCGTCGAGGTGGTGCCTTATCTCAACCGGCACTACCCCTACGGCGACCTGTTCGCGCATGTGGTGGGCTACGTGGGCCGCACCGACGAAAGCGATGTCGAACGTTACGGGCCCACGCACCTGCTGTATCCGCAGACCGGGCGCACCGGCCTGGAGCGCTACTACGACGAGGCGCTGCGCGGAAAGATCGGCTACGAGCAGGTCGAGACCAATGTCGAAGGCCGCGCGCTGCGCAGGCTGGGCCTGCAGCCGGCGACCGCCGGCGCCGACCTGCGCCTGAGCGTGGATGCCGACCTGCAGCAGGCCATGGTCATGGCCTTCGGCGGCCTGCACGGCTCGGCGGTGGCGGTCGATCCGGCCACCGGCAACGTGCTGGGCATGGTCAGCCTGCCGAGTTTCGACCCGAACCTGTTCGTCAGCGGAATCTCGCACACCGACTACCGCCGCCTGATGGACGACCCGGCGCGGCCGCTGTTCAACCGCAACGTGCTCGGCGGCGGGCCGCCGGGTTCGACGATCAAGCCGCTGGTCGCGCTGGCCGGCGTCGACAGCGGCCTGCGCACGCCCGCGTCGCGGGTGTTCTCGACCGGCGAATTCTTCATTCCCGGCCAGCGCCGCGGCTACCGCGACGCCGCCCGCGGCGCCGGCTGGACCGACCTGCGTGATTCGATCGCCCGCTCGGTCAACTACTACTACTACCAGCTCGCCTACGAGATGGGCATCGAGCGATTCGACGAATACATGACGCGCTACGGGTTCGGCCAGCGGACCGGCATCGACCTGCTGGGCGAGAACGCGGGCATCGTGCCGTCGCCGCGCTTCAAGGCCACGCGGACCCGCGAGCCCTGGTACGCCGGCGAGACCGTGATTGCCGGCATCGGCCAGGGCTACTGGATCGCCACCGCGCTGCAGCTCGCCCGCGGCACCGCCGCGATCGCCAATGGCGGGCAGCTCCACACCCTGCATCTGGCGGCCGAGCGCCGTGACGGCTTCGATGCGCCGTGGCGCGCGGTGCCGAGGCCGGCGCCGACGTCGATCACCGATCACCCCGAGCATCTGCGCGCGGTGCAGGAGGGCATGGTCACCACGATCCACGGCCGCGGCACCGGCACGCGCATGGCGATCGGCGCGGAGTACCGCATGGCCGGCAAGACCGGCACCGCGCAGCGGGTCAGCCGCCGTGGCAGCGCCAGTACCGATCCGCGCAACCTGCCTTACCACCTGCGCCACCAGGCCCTGTTCGTCGGCTATGCGCCGGCGGAAAACCCGACGATCGCGCTCGCGGTGACCGTCGAGCACGGCGGCTATGGCGGCACCACCGCCGGCCCGATCGCGCGGCGGATCTTCGATGCCTGGCTGCTCGGCAAGATGCCGGAGATGGACGTCGATGCCGTCACCGGCGCGCCGTCCGCGGGGGCCGGGACGGCGCCACAGGCCGCCCCTTCGTTCGATGCGGTGGTGGCCGGCGTGCGGACCGCGCCGCGCGACGCCAGCGGCCGCTTCCCCGGAGTGACGCCGTGAACGTGATCCTGCGCTGGCTGCTCGACATGCTGCAGCGTTTCACCCGCACGCTCGACTGGCCGCTGCTCGCCGCACTGAGCGCACTGATGGCGATCGGCCTGGCCGTGCTCTACAGCGCCACCAACCAGAGCACGGCGGCGGTGTTGTCGCAGGGCAGCCGCTTCGTCATCGGCCTGGGCGCGATGTGGCTGCTGTCGCGGGTGCCGGCCGTGCAGCTGCGCCGCTTCACCCCGGCGGCGTATGTGGTGTCGCTGCTGCCGCTGATCGCGGTGTTGCTGGTGGGCACCGGGCGCAGCGGCCAGCACTGGCTCAACCTCGGCGCGTTCTATATCCAGCCGGCCGAGCTGATGAAGCTGTCCTTGCCGATGATGACGGCCTGGTGGCTGGGCCAGCAGCCGCTGCCGCCGCGACTTGGCACCGTGCTCGTCGCCGCCGCGATCATCGGCCTGCCGACCGGACTGGTGATGCTGCAGCCGGATCTGGGCACCGCGGTGCTGGTGGCCTCGGGCGGGATATTCGCGCTGTACCTGGCCGGGCTGTCCTGGTGGTGGTTCATCGGGGGCGCCGGCGCCGTCGCGATCGCCGCGCCGGCTGCATGGCTGTGGTATTTCCAGCCCTACCAGAAGGCGCGGATCATGATGTTCCTCGATCCCGAATCCGACCCGCTGGGCGAGGGCTGGAACATCATCCAGTCGAAGATCGCCATCGGCTCGGGCGGATTCACCGGCCAGGGCTGGGGCAACGGCTCGCAGTCGCACCTCAACTACGTGCCCGAGCACACCACCGACTTCATCTTCGCGGTCCTCAGCGAGGAGTTCGGCTGGCTCGGCGTGGTGACGGTGCTGGGCCTGTACCTGTTCATCGTCGGCCGCTGCCTGTGGATCGCCAGCGAAGCGCGCGACGGCTTCTCGCGGCTGCTGGTCGGCAGCCTTGGCCTGGCGCTGTTCGTCTATGTGATCGTCAACGGCGGCATGATTTCCGGGCTTCTGCCTGTGGTCGGCGTGCCGATGCCGCTGTTGAGTCTGGGCGGCACCGCGGCGGTCTCGCTGCTGGCCGGCTTCGGTGTGGTGATGGCGGTGCAGGCCAGCGCGACGCGGCGGCGATGAGCGCCCTGCAAGCATGACGGCCCCTGACTGCGCAGCCACTGCGCTGCATGGCCTGCGCACGTGCGTGCTAACCTCGCCGCCGATGAGCCGACGCCCGTTTTTCCGACTCGCCGTGGCCGCGCTGCCTCTTGCATTGGCAGCGTGTGCGACCCCCGTCAATCCGTCCGATGGTCATGCCGCGGACTACGGTGCGGTGAAACCGCTGCCCGAGCCCACGCGTCCGGAAGGCGCGTTGCTCGCGCCGGTGCCGCAACCGCCCGAGCGCCCGGTCGCGCCGACCTCGGTCACCGATCCGGCGATTCCGCGCGCGCAGCGTGTCGAGAATTTCGTCACCTACACCGCGCAGACCTACGGGGTCGATCCCGCCCATGTGCGCAGCGTGCTGGCGCAGGCGACGGTGCAGCAGCCGATCCTCAACGCGATCAGCCGGCCGGCAGAGGCCGTGCGCCCCTGGCGCGACTACCGCCCGATCTTCATCAACGACGCGCGCATCAACGGTGGCGTGGCGTTCTATCGCGAGAACCGCACGGCCCTCGATCGCGTGGCGGCCCAGACCGGCGTGCCGGCCGAGTACATCGTCGCGATCATCGGCGTGGAGACCAGCTACGGCCGCATCACCGGCACGTGGAAGGTGATCGATGCGCTCTACACGCTGGCCTTCGACTACGCCCCGCGCGCGCCGTTCTTCGCCGGTGAGCTCGCCCAGCTGTTCGCGCTGGAGAAGGCGGAGCCGCAGCTCGACATCCTCGGGCTCAAGGGCAGCTATGCCGGCGCGATGGGCATGGGCCAGTTCATGCCGTCGAGCTATCGCCTGTGGGCCAAGGACGGTGACGGCGACAGCCGCCGCGACCTGCTGACCCACAAGCCGGACGTGTTCGCGTCGATCGCGAACTATTTCGTCGTGCACGGCTGGGACCGCGGCGGCCCGGTCGTCGCGCGCGCGCAGCGCGCCGCGTCGGCCGCCGACTTCAAGCCCGAGAACTGGGAGCCGGTGTATCCGCTGTCGGCGCTGGCCGCGCGCGGCTACACGCCTGCGCCGGGCGAGCCGACCGTCGAGGGCGCGACGCTGCTGTCGCTAGATGGCGAGGGCGGCAAGGAGCACTGGCTGGCGTATCGCAATTTCTACGTGATTACCCGCTACAACCGCTCGCCGATGTATTCGCTGTCGGTGCATCAGCTCGCCCAGGCGATCCGGGCCGGGGTCGGGCCGTGATCCGATGGCTGCTGCCGCTGTCGGCGCTGTTGCTGCTTGCCGGTTGTGCCGGCGGCAACAAGCGCGCGGCGGGACCAGCCGGAAAGGAGACGGTCGGCGCGCCGAAGCACTCCACCCAGGCGCATCGACCGGCATCCGCAGGCCAGCGCCGCGTGTCGCCGTATGCGCCGGCGCAGGAGGATCCCAACACCCGCGGCCACTACACCGCCGGTGGTCTGTACCGCCCGGGTGTGCCCGACAGCCTGCCGGCCTACCTGCCCGACGTGGATGCGATCCCCGAGCCGGAAGTCGTCGACCTGCCGCGCTCGCCGGTCGGCAACCGCAGTCCCTACCAGGTGCTGGGCAAGAGCTACACCGTGCTCGACGACCACAGCGAGTTCGCGGAGACCGGCACTGCGTCCTACTACGGCGCCAAATTCCACGGCCGGCTGACCTCCAATCGCGAGGTCTACGACATGTACGCCTTCACCGCCGCGCACAAATCGTTGCCGTTGCCGAGCTTCGCCCGGGTGACCAACCTCGATACCGGAAAATCCGTGGTCGTGCGCGTCAATGACCGCGGGCCCTTCCATGAAGGCCGGGTGGTCGACCTGAGCTATGCCGCCGCGGTGAAGATCGGCATCCATCCGGCGGGCACCGGGCGCGTCGAAGTGCGCGCACTGACGCCCGGCGAGAACGCGCGCCACGGCTACGATGCGGTCGCCACCGCCTCGCCCGGCGTGGCGCCGGCGGCCCGCGCCGCGGCCCCGGCCCGGACGCATGCGGCCCCGGTCGTTGCCTCGCCGGCGGCCAGCGCCATCGACGCAATCGTCGAGACCCTGCCGATCGCCAGCGCGCGTGCCGGCGAGCGGCCCGCGCCGGCGCCCCAGGCCGACCCCGCGAACGGTCGCTTCAACATGTACCAGAACGGCCGGATCATGACGGCCGACGACTTCGACGCCTGGCTCGCCGCGCGCGGCGTCAAGATCGAGAACGGTCGCCAGGTGCCGTTGCATCCGCAGCCCGAGACCGCGCAGACCGCGCCGGCCGCATCCGCGGCGACACCGGTCGCGCCCGCCGCGGCGCCGGGTCCGACCGCGCCGGTCGCCGCTGCAGGCGATGTCACCCTCCAGGTCGCTGCATTCGGTGCGCGCGCCAATGCCGAGCGCGCGCTGGCCACGCTGCAGGGCGCCGGCATCGCCGCGGCGCAGCTCTCCGACGGCACCGCCGCCGGCAAGCCGGTCTGGCGCCTGCGCGTGGGGCCGGTCGCGGCCGCCCAGGTCGCCGAAATGTCCTCGCGCGTTGCCCGTCTGGGCTTCGGCGCGCCGTCCGTCGTTCGCGACTGAACCTTCTTTTCAACCGCCGGCCTGCAACGACCGGCACCCCGGAGTCCTGCATTACATGAAAGTGTCCGTAGTCGTTTCGCGCATGCTGCTGGTGGCCGCGGCCACCGCGATGGTCGGCATCGCCGTCGCCCAGGATCCCGCGCCCAGGCCGCAGCCGGCAGCCACGCCGGCGGCCGCCGCGCCCGCGGCTAGCGACGACCTGCCGACCCCGCCGCCGCCCGCGATCACCGGCACCGCCTGGATCCTGATGGATTACGCGACCGGCCAGATGCTGGCGGGCCACAATCCCGATGAGCGCGTCGAGCCGGCCAGCATCACCAAGGTGATGACCAGCTACGTGATCGCCGCCGAACTCGCCGCCGGCAAGATCAAGCCCGACGACCAGGTGCTGATGAGCGAGAACGCCTGGCGCAAGGGCGGCGCCGGCACCGATGGCAGTTACAGCGGTTTTCCGGTCAACCAGACCGCGCCGCTGCTGGACATGGAAATCGGCATGGTCGTGCAGTCGGGCAACGACGCCGCGATCGCGCTGGCCGAGCACGTCGCCGGCAGCGAGGAAGCCTTCGCCCAGCTGATGAATGCCTACGCCGCGCGCATCGGCATGAAGAACAGCCAATTCGAGAACGCGACCGGTCTTTCAGGCCCCGAGCACTATTCGACCGCGCGCGACCTGGCGATCCTCGGCCGCGCGATGGTGCGCGACTTCCCCGAGGAGTACGCGCACAACAAGATCAAGGAATTCACCGTCGGGCCGATCACCCAGCACAACCGCAACCGCCTGCTGTGGCGCGACGATTCCGTCGACGGCATCAAGACCGGCCACCACAGTGGCGCCGGCTATTGCCTGATGGCCTCGGCCCAGCGCGGCGACCAGCGTCTGATCTCGGTGGTCATGGGTTCGACCAGCGAGGCGCAGCGCGCCACCGATTCGCTGGCGCTGCTCAACTGGGGCTTCCGCTTCTTCGAGACCCATGCCGTCTATGACGCGGAAAAGTCGGTTGCGACGCAGAAGGTCTGGAAGGGCAAGACCGACGAAGTGCAGCTGGGTGTCGCCGAGCCGATGCTGGTGTCGATGCCGCGCGGCAAGTACGCGCAGCTCAAGCCGTCGATGGACATTCCGCAGACGATCATCGCGCCGATCGAGAAGGGCCAGCAGATCGGCACCGTGCGCGTGATGCTCGACGACGAGGTGGTTGCCGAGCGCCCGCTGGTGGCGCTCGAGGCGGTCGAGGAAGCCGGTTTCTTCAAGCGCCTGTGGCACGAGTTCCTGATGTGGTGGAACGCCTGAAACCGGGCGGCCTACCGGCCGGATGATGTCGCCGGATTGATCCCTTCCCCCTGAAGGGATCGCGGTAGCGGAATGGAGTGTTCCTGGCCGTGGCCCGCGGGCGCGGTCGGCATGGTTGCGGCTGCGCCGGCCCTCCACGACGCAGCGCGTCAACGCTTGAACGAAAGGACGCTGCGGCGGATCCGCCGCTTGGGTTCCGCTGCCGCTGCCCCGATAATCTGCGCGATGGACATCACCTCCGACAATCCCGAACACGGCTTCCAGTTTCCCGGCACCTTCGAGATCACCGCCATGGGCGCGGCCGACGCCGGACTCGAGACCGAAATCCCGCGCCTGCTGATTGCCGCAGGCATCGCGGTGCTCGACGAGACCGTGACCACTCGCGCCTCGAGCGGCGGCAAGTACGTGTCGATCAAGCTGCACATCCGTGCCGACTCGCGCGAACAGTACGACGCGGCGCACGTGGCGCTGCGCGGGCATCCCGAAGTGAAGTGGACGCTCTGATCCAATGATCCGCCAGCTGCTCTATCGCAGCGGGCAGCTGTGCGAGTTCACCGGGTCCGATATGGCCGGCCTGCTGCGGCGCGCGCGTGATTTCAATGCGGGCCGAGGCATCGGCGGCATGCTGCTGTTCCACGACGGACTGTTCATGCAGGTGCTCGAGGGGCCGGCTGCGGCCGTGGATGCCCTGTATGCCCGCATCGCCGCCGACGTGCGCCACTGCGAGGTGCGGTTGCTGGTCCGCACCGAGCGCGCGGCGGCGCTGTTGCCGGGGGTGCCGATGGCCTGGGCGGAGACCCCGCCCGACGGCGATGCGCCGGTATTTCCGCGGCTGGAGAACGACCGCCGCGCCCTCGACCTGCTGGCGCGCGCTGGCGGCGACCGTATCGCCACCGCGATGCGCGGATTCCTGCAGGGTGCCGCGGTGCCCGAGGGCGGGCTGGGCTGTGCCCGGGTCGCGGAGCGGGTGCTGTGAGTCGCGCGCCGGCCATCGTGCGCCTGCTCGAACGGCAGCCCTACGTGCCGGTCTGGCGCGCGATGCAGCGCTTCACCGATGCGCGCGATGCGCAGACCACCGACGAGCTGTGGGTGGTGGAGCACGAACCGGTCTTCACCCTCGGCCAGGCAGGCAAGCCCGAGCACGTCCTGGCCCCGGGCGACATCCCGGTGGTGCAGGTCGATCGCGGGGGACAGGTCACCTATCACGGGCCCGGCCAGCTCGTCGTCTATCCACTGCTCGACCTGGTGCGGCTCGGGATCGGGGTGCGCGATTACGTGTGCCGGATCGAGCAGGCCATCATCGACACGCTCGGCGACTGGAACATCGAGGCTGTGCGCCGCGACGGCGCGCCCGGGGTCTATGTCAACGAGGCCAAGATCGCCGCGCTCGGCATCCGCGTGCGGCGGGGACGCACGTTCCACGGCCTGGCCTTCAATCTCGCGATGGATCTCGAACCGTTCCGGCGCATCAATCCCTGTGGCTATGCCGACCTGCAGGTCGTCTCGCTTGCCGATCTCGGCGGGCCGTCGTCGCCGGCGGCGGTCACACCCGCGCTGCTCGGCCACCTCGCTGCGCAGTTCGGCCTGGCGCTCGACAGCGGTCCGGCGCCGCCGCTGCCGGGCACTGAATGACACGCAGCATCCTCGCGCCTGCGGCAGACAGTGCCGGGGCAGGGACCTACAATGGCCGCCTGCTTCGCGTGAGCCCGTCATGACCCAGACTGCCGACAAATCGATTCCGCTGCAGGTGGTGTCCGCACCGCCGGCCGCTCCGTTGCAGACCGGCGTCAAGCAGGTCGCGGGCGACAAGATCGCGCGCTCGCCGGTGCAGTTCGCGGAGGCACCGGTGCTGCGCAAGCCATCGTGGATCCGCGTGCGCATTCCATCCAACGGCGCGGTCGCGGCGCTGAAGGCCAAGCTGCGCGAGAACCGCCTGGTCACGGTCTGCGAAGAAGCCAGCTGCCCGAACATCCACGAGTGCTTCGGCCACGGCACCGCCACCTTCATGATCCTCGGCGAGGTCTGCACCCGCCGCTGCTCGTTCTGCGACGTCGCCCACGGCCGGCCGAAGCCGCCCGATGCCGCCGAGCCGCTGAAGCTTGCGGCGACGATCGCCGACATGGGCCTGAAATACGTCGTGATCACCTCGGTCGACCGCGATGACCTGCGCGACGGCGGCGCCCAGCATTTTGTCGACTGCATCCGCGAGGTGCGCGCGCAGTCGCCGGCCATCCGCATCGAGATCCTCACGCCGGACTTCCGCGGCAAGGGCCGGATGGAGCGCGCGTTGGAGATCCTCAGGTCCGATCCGCCCGACGTGTTCAACCACAACGTCGAGACGGTGCCCGATCTCTACCGCAACGTGCGCCCGGGCGCGGACTACCAGTGGTCGCTCGACCTGCTGAAGAAGTTCAAGGCCCAGCATCCGGGCGTGCCGACCAAGTCCGGCATCATGCTCGGCCTCGGCGAGACCATGGAGCAGGTGCAGGGCACCCTGCGCGACCTGCGCGCGCACGACGTCGAAATGGTCACGATCGGCCAGTACCTGCAGCCCTCGTCCCACCATCACCCGGTGCTGCGCTACTGGACTCCCGAGGAGTTCAAGGCGCTCGAGGACTTCGGCATGGCGCTCGGCTTCCAGCACGTGGCCTCCGGCCCGCTGGTGCGTTCGTCGTACCACGCCGACCGCCAGGCGATGGAAGCCGGCGTCGCTGCCTGAGGCTCCTTCCCGCGTTAACACGTAGATCATTCTTCGCTCACGCAGTTCGCGTGCGCCACGGTTCACCGTGCGCTGAACGTAACGACAGTTCGCCGTCGCGGTCTTCCATGGATGGGCGCCGTACATGCAACTTTCGGCACTGTCGACGCGTCTGTTCACGCGACAGGCTCGAATGCATGTCGCATGATGAGCGCATCCGCAACCAGGACCCTGCATGAAAGTTTCCCGAGTCGTTTCCGGCTCCCTGATCGCCCTCGCGCTGGCGGTGCCGCTTGCGTTGATGGCGCGGCCCGATGCCGTCGCCAACGTGCCGGCGACCGCCCCCAATGTCGACCAGGTGGCCGCGTCGAAGCTGGTGTACGGCCTGCTCTCCGACAGCCGGTACGCTTATCGTCCGCGCGCGCTCGACGAGAGCCTCTCGGGTGAGATCTTCGACCGCTATTTCGAGAATCTCGACGGCGGAAAGCTGTTCTTCACCCAGCAGGACATCGCCCGCTTCGAGCCGCTGCGGGCGGGCATGGGCGCGGCGGTCCGCGACGGCAATGTGGCGCCTGCGCTGGAGATCTTCGCGCTCTACAAGCAGCGTGTCGCCGAGCGCATCGCCCACGCGCGCGAGCTGCTCAAGCAGGACATCTTCGATTTCAGCGGCAAGGACCGCTGGGAGTACGACCGCGAGGACGCCGCCTGGGCCGCCGACACGAATGAGCTCGACGCCCTGTGGCGGCAGTCCGTGCGCAACGACTGGCTGCGCCTGGAGCTTGCGGGCAAGTCCCCCGACGAGATCCGCAAGACGCTCGACCGTCGCTACCTCAACACCGCCAACACGGTTGCGTCGCTCAACGACGAGGATGCCTTCAGCAGCTTCCTCAATGCCTACACCGGCTCGATCGATCCGCACACCGACTACTTCAATCCGCGCGCCGCACGCCTGTTCAACCAGAGCATGTCGCTGTCGCTCGAAGGCATCGGCGCGCAGCTGCAGAAGCAGGACGACGTGGTCGTGATCCGCGAGGTCATCGCCGGCGGCCCCGCGGCGTTGAGCAACCGCTTCAAGCCCGGCGATCGCATCGTCGGCGTCGGCCAGGGCACCGACGGGCCGATGGAGGACGTGATCGGCTGGCGCATCGACGACGTGGTCGAGAAGATCAAGGGCCCGAAGGACACCCAGGTGCGCCTGGACGTGGTCCCGGCCGAGGCCACGCTCGACAGTGAACCGGTGCGCATCACCCTGACGCGCGCGCGCGTGCGCCTCGAGGAACAGGCCGCGAAGGGCGAGACGCTGACCCTGCCGGCCGACGTGCCCGGCGGCCGCGACAAGAAGATCGGCGTGATCAAGCTGCCGGCGTTCTACCAGGATTTCGAGGGTCGCCGGAACCGGGATGGCGAGTACGCCTCGGCGACCCGCGACGTCGCGCGCCTGCTCGAACAGTTCAAGGCCGAGAAGGTCGACGGCGTGGTCCTGGACCTGCGCAACAACGGTGGCGGTTCGCTCAACGAGGCGGTCGAGCTCACCGGTCTGTTCATCGACCAGGGGCCGGTCGTGCAGGTGCGCGAGTCCGGCGGCCGGGTCGGCGTGCAGGGCGACCGCGATCCGGGCGTGGCCTGGGACGGCCCGCTCGCGGTGCTGATCAACCGCGGTTCGGCTTCCGCATCGGAGATCGTCGCCGGCGCCATCCAGGACTACGGTCGAGGCCTGATCATCGGCGAGACCACGTTCGGCAAGGGCACCGTGCAGAACCTGGTGGATCTCGATCGCTGGCCGGCCAACGAGTCCAAGCGCTACGGCCAGGTCAAGCTGACGATCGCGCAGTTCTTCCTGCCCGGCGGCAGCAGCACGCAGAACAAGGGCGTGGAGCCGGACATCCATTTCCCGGTCACCGTCGATGCCACCGAGTTCGGCGAGAGCACCTACGACAACGCATTGCCGTGGACGCGGATCGCCGCGGTGCCGCATATCCAGTACGGCGACTTCAGTCCGCTGCTGCCGCGCCTCGAGCAGCTGCACGAGGCGCGCGTCGCCACGGACAAGGAGTTCACCTGGTGGGCCGAGGACATTGCCGAGTTCCGCGCCGAGCGCGAGAAGAAGTACGTCTCGCTGAACATGGATGAGCGCCGCGCCGAGCGGGATCGCCAGTCCGAGAAGCGCCGGGTGCGTCAGGAAGAGCGCATCGCGCTCGGCCTCGAACTCGACCCGCTGGCCGAGGATTCCGACGACGACGGCCTGCAGGCCAGCGAGCGTGCGATCGCCCAGCAGGCCCGGCTGGAACAGGCTGCCGAAGATCGCCCCGATCCGTTGCTGCGGGAGGCGGCGGCGATCCTCGCCGACGCGGTCCGCCTGCTCAACGCCGACCGCGCCCTCTCGGCCGCCGTGTTGCCGGTATCGACCGCGCCGGGCCGCTGGGCGCGCTGATCGGCTGACGGTTCTGCCCACGAAAACCGCTGCGGGCGATCGCAGCGGTTTTTTTCTTGCCCGAAAAGCGCCGGTGTCATCCTCGAACCGGGGCGTGGACCGCAGGACCGCCCGCCATGCGCAGGCGGCGGGGCTCTCGTGCATGCGGGAAGCCAGCTCGAACCTTCGCCGGGTTCGCGACGCGTGGGTGGTGTCGGGCGAGCAGACGCTTCGTCCCCCGTGGATCGTGTCCGGCCCGGGCCGCCACGTGTCAACCTGCACCGAGCTCACGGGCTTTCCGATCGCCCCTCGGGGCGTATGAGCCGAAACGCCATGCGAGCGGCCTCCAGTGGCGGCAGGCCTACGGCGGACACCTAAGGCGGGGGCGATGCAATGCCACCGTTCCAGCCGTGCAACGGCGTGCGGGCGTAGAATTCCGCACCCGCATTCGCGGCTGCCCATCTCCTTTCGCGGAATTCCCATGAGCGTCGCGCCGGTGTCGCGTCCCGCCTCCGTCCTGGCCATCGCGCTGGCGCTGATGGCCGTCTATCTCGTCTGGGGGTCGACCTATCTCGCGATCCGCTTCGCGCTCGAAGGTGGCTATCCGCCGCTGCTGATGGCGGGCCTGCGCTTCATCGCCGCCGGCGGGCTGATGTATGCCGCGCTGCGCCTGCGCGGCGTGCCGGCGCCGACCCGCGCGCAGTGGCCCAACGTGCTCGCGATGGGCGTGCTGCTGCTGGGTCTGGGCAATGGCCTGGTCTGCATCGCCGAGCAGAGTGTGTCGTCGGGACTGGCCGCGGTTGCAGTGGCCTCGGCGCCGATCTGGATCGCCCTGTTCGCGGCGATCCGCGGCGACCGGCCTTCGCGCATCGAATGGGCTGGCCTGGCGGTCGGCTTCGCCGGGGTGCTGTGGCTCAACGCCGGCAGCTCGCTGACCGCGACGCCGACGGGGCTGATCGCATTGCTGATCGCGCCACTGGCCTGGGCCTTCGGTTCGGTATGGAGCCGGGGTCGGGACCTGCCGTCACCCTTCATGGCGGCTGCGTCGCAGATGCTCGCCGGCGGCGTGATCATTCTCGTGGCCGGGCTGCTGGTCGGCGAACGCTTCACCGAGCTGCCTACGCTCAAGGGCACGCTGTCGGTGGCCTACCTGACCTCGTTCGGCTCGATCATCGGGTTCACCGCCTATGTCTGGCTGCTGCACAACGTGCGCCCGACACTCGCCGGCAGCTACGCCTACGTCAACCCGGCGATCGCGGTGCTGCTGGGTGCATGGCTCGCGAACGAGCGCTTCCAGGTCAACGACATCGGCGCGATGGTGGTGATTCTGGTCGCGGTGGTCGCGATCACGCTGGGCCGCGCGCGTGCGCGCAAACCGGTGCCGGTGCCCGCGGCCGCTGGGGACCGGTCTTGATCGACGCCGCGCAGAGCCGCCGCGGCGTATGGATCGCGGTTGCCGCCTTCGTCATCTGGGGCCTGATGCCGCTGTACTGGCATCTGCTCAAGCATGTCCCGTCGCTGCAGATCGTGCTGCACCGCTCGATCTGGTGCGCGATTCTCGTCGCCGCCTTCCTCACCATCCGCCAGGGCCGCGGCTGGCTGCGCGAGATCCTCGCCCAGCCCAGGCTCGCCGGCATGCTGGCGATATCGGGCACTCTGATCGCGGCGAACTGGGCGCTGTACGTGTGGGCGGTCAACAGCGGCCACGTCGTCGAGACGAGCCTGGGCTACTTCATCAATCCACTGCTCAACGTCGTCATCGGCGTGGTGTTCCTGCGCGAGCGGCTGTCGGTGGCGCAGTGGGTGGCGGTCGCGCTGGCGGCGGGCGGGGTGGCGTGGCTGACATTCAATTACGGCAGTTTTCCCTGGATCGCGTTGTGCCTGGCCGGTTCGTTCGCGCTGTACGGGCTGATCCGCAAGTTCGCTGCCGTGGAGGCGGTCCAGGGGCTCGGGGTCGAGAACCTGTTCGTGTTCGGACCGGCGGTGCTCGCGCTGGCGTGGTTCGAAAGCCAGGGCGGTGGCGGCTTCTTCTCTCTGCGTTGGGGCGGCTGGACCGATGTGCTGCTGGTGCTGGGCGGCGCGCTGACCGCGATCCCGCTGATCTGCTTCGCCTATGCGGTGCGGCGCGTGCCGCTGACGGTCGTGGGGCTGCTGCAGTACATCGGCCCGACGCTGCAGCTGCTGCTGGGGGTGTTCTTCTTCGGCGAGGCCTTCGGCATCGATCGCGCGGCAGGCTTCGGTTTCATCTGGGCAGGCCTGGCGGTGTTCGCCGTCGACGGCTACCTGCGCTCGCGGCGCCGGATCGTCGCGCAGCAGGCCTGAGGGCCGCCTGCCGGCTTTGCACGAGCGCAGGCTGGGCGGTCTGGCAGGATGCACCCATGCGCGCATCGTTCCTTCCGGATCCGGGGGTCGGCCCACCGAGCTCGTCGCATGCGGCGATCGTGCTCGCGGCCGGCGGCAGTGCCCGGCTCGGACGGCCCAAGCAGCTGCTGCGACAGGGTGGCGAACCTCTGGTCGCGCGGGTCGTGCGGCTCGCCGCGGAAACCCGGCCGTGCCGACTGCTGGTGATGCTCGGCGCGTGTCACGCGGCCATTGCCGCCGAGCTTCCGCCGCCGCTGCACGCGCGCATGGAGCTGCATGTCGTCGACGACTGGAGCGCAGGACTGGCGGCCAGCCTGATGGCGGCGGCGCGCGCGCTGCACGCGCATCGCGGCCCGGTGCTGGTCACCGGGGTCGATCAGCCCGCGCTCAACGCGCTGCACCTGCGTGCGCTGCTCGACGGCGCGCGCAGCGCACGCTCGGGATGCGCTGCGGTGATGCATGGCGAGCGGCCGGGCGCGCCGGCAGTGCTGTCCCACGCGTTGTTCGCGCAGGTGGATGCCCTGGAAGGTGATCGTGGATTCAGCGCACTGCTCGCCGCGTTGCCGGAGGACGAGTTGTTCCGGCTGCAGGCGCCGTCGCTGGCCCTGGACATCGACACGCCCGATGACCTGCGGCGCGCGATGGCGGAGGGGCTGCTGGATCGCGAGGCCTGACCGCGGGCGATCGCTGCGTGTGCGCGGACAGCGCACCTGCACGTGCGCCGGCTTCACGGCGTCGCATCAGGCCGCGAGCGACAGCATCCAGACGATCACGAGGGCGCCGACCGCGCCCATCGCCAGCGCCGCGTTGCGCCAGCGCCTCGCGCGCCGGCGATAGCGCGCCACGCGTTCGTCGTTGAGCGCGCTGGCACGCGCGATCCAGGGCGCGGTGTCGCGCTCGGCCTTCGCGTAGATCAGTTCCGCGCGGCCGGGGTCGGCCTCCGCCTGCAGCGCCGCGTCCTCGTAGCGCTCGAACGCACGCGCCTGCAGGGACTGGATCTCGCGGGCGATCTCCGCGTTCGACAGCGTCTCGGGCGATGCGGCGCTCATGTCGCGCGCAGGGCCACGGTGACCGGGAGCCGGGCGGCTCGCAGCGCCGGGAACAGGCCGCCGACGAGGCCGATGCCAAGCGCCCACTTCAGTCCATTCCACAGCAGTTCCGGCGAGACCTTGAACTGGAAGACCACCTGGCTGAAGTTGCTGCCGAGCGTGCTGACGCTGTAGCCGTTGAAGATGGTCCACGCGAGCAGACCGCCGAGCAGGCCGCCGAGCAGGGCCAGCAACATCGTCTCCAGCATCACCGCGACGACGACCGGCAGGCCGCGGAAGCCGATCGCGCGCATCGTCGCGATCTCGCGTGCACGGCCGGCCACGGCGGCATACATGGTGTTGAGGGCGCCGAACACCGCGCCGACCGCCATGATCGCGCCGATCACCGTGCCCAGCACGTTGATCAGCGTTGCCAGTTGGCCGGACTGCTTGCCGTAGTAGGCGCGTGTCGTCGACACGTCGAGTTTCAGGCGCGGGTCCGCATCCATCGCGGCCTTGAACGCGGTGAACCCCGCGGTGCCGTCGGTGCGCACGGTGATCGACTGGTAGGAGCTGCGGTTGTAGGTCGAGGCCAGCGTCTCGGCATCGGTCCACAGTTCCGAATCGTGCGCGTCGCCGGAGGCGAACACGCCGACGATCGTCCATTGCTGGTTGCCCAGCGCGAGCGTCTTGCCGACATCCAGGCCCCGGAACTGGCTGCGGGCGCCCTGGCCGACGACGATCTCGCGCAGGCCCGGCGCGAACCTGCGACCCTCGATCAGCCGCACCTTGTCATGCACCGCCCAGGCGAGTTCGCCGACGCCCCGGAACTGCGCGTTGACGTCGCTGCCATCGGCCTTCGACGGGAGGTTGACCACCTGCGACAGCTCGGGCGACAGCAGCGGCCGGCCCTGCGCATCGCGGGCGATGCCTGCCAGCGTGCCGATCAGCGGCACCTGGTCGCGGGTGATCACCGAGTTGGTCTCGGCCTGCGAGCCGCCGCGCAGAACGATCGCCGAGGTGTCGTCGCCGGTGCTGTCGAGCGTGGCCTTGAAGCCCGCGCCCATCGCCAGCATCGCCACCAGCACGCCGACGACGCCGGCGATGCCGACCACGATCACCGAGGAAGCGCCCCAGCGCTGCGGCAGGCTGCCGATGCCGATGCGCGCCGCGGCCAGCGCAAGCCGGCCGCCGCGCGTCAGCGTCAGCCACAGCGCGATGGCGACCGCGATTCCGAGCACGCCGAACCACGGCAGCAGCACCCAGATCACGAGGCCGACCACGAGCGCGACGATCGACAGCAGGTTCCACAGCCACGGGCTTTTCATGTCGGTCCGGTCCGGTTCTTCATGCAGTGGAATGACGAGGTGGCCATGCCGTCAGCGCCCGGCCAGCGCATCGACGATCTTCAACCGCCGCGCGCGCAATGCGGGCAGCACGCCGACGATGATGCCGATGCCGACCATCAGGCCGAGTCCGATCAGCCAGGTCTGCAGCGGCACGGTGGGCAGCGAGATCACGCCGCCGCTCGCGGCGCTGACGCCCGGCATGATCGCCGCCGCCAGGCCCAGGCCGACCAGGCCGCCGATCACGACCAGCAGCACCGACTCCACCATCACCAGCGCCAGCACGGTGCCGTCGGTGAAGCCGAGGGTCTTGAGCGTGGCGAGTTCGGGAACGCGCTCACGCACCGCCTGCGCCATGGTGTTGCCCGTGAGCAGCAGCAGGGTGAAGAACACCGCGCCCATGATCGCGGTGACGATCAGGCCGATGTCGGCGAACTGTTTGGCGAAGGCCTGCTGGAACGCCGACTCGGTCTGCGACTTGGTCTCGCGGTCGGAGTTGGCCGAGATCGCATCGATCGCCTGGGCCACGCGCGAAGCCTGGTCGGCATTGGCGAGCTGCACGGTGAACCAGCTGACCTGGTTCTTGATGAAGTCGTTGGATTCGTCGAAGTAGGTCCAGTTCATCAGCAGCTGGTTCTCCGCGCCGACATTGCTGCGGTCCTTCGCGCGGAAGATCGCCTTGAGTTCCAGCGGCCAGTCATTGCTGCCGCCCCGCGGAAAGATCGTCGCCTGCAGCGGGATGGTGTCGCCGATCTTCCAGCCGAACTTCTTCGCCAGCGATTCGCCGACCGCCGCGCCATTGCGCGTGTCGCGAAAGGCCTGCAGCTGGTCGGGTGGCACCTCGTACTCGCCGTAGACGTCGAAGAAGTTCGGCGCGACGGAAAAGTTGGGGAAGAAGTTGCGCTGGTCCTGGTAGATCCCGCCGAACCACATCGCATACGTCACCTGCTGCACCCCGGGGATCGTCTCGATCTCCGCCTGCAGGCGTACCGGCAGCGACTGCGTGATCGACAGCCGTGACGCGACGATCAGCCGGTTGGCCCCGTCGACGCTGCCGCCCGCATTGAAGGCCACGCGCACCGAATCGAGCATGCCGAACAGCAGGAAGGCTGCGATCACCGACAGCAGGGTCAGCAGCGTCCGCGTCTTGCTGCGGAACAGCTGGGCCCACACCAGCGACAGGTATTTCATGGTGCCGTCTCCGGAGGGCCGCGGGTCAGTGCGTGGCGAGCGGCAGGTCGACCAGCTCGCCCTTGTCGAGATGGATCGTGTGGGTGGCGTATTCGGCGGCCTTGGGGTCGTGGGTCACCATGACGATGGTCTTGCCGTGCACGCTGTTGAGTTCCTGCAGCAGGCCGAGGATTTCCTCGGCGCTCTGCCGGTCCAGATCGCCGGTGGGCTCGTCGCAGATCAGGAAGGTCGGATCGGACACGATCGCGCGTGCGATCGCCACGCGTTGCTGTTGGCCGCCCGACAGTTCATTGGGCTTGTGGTTGCGGCGGTCGGCCAGGCCGACGAGCGTCAGCGCGATTTCGGCATTGCGCCTGCGCTGCGCCGCGCCGAGCGTGGTGAGCAGCAGCGGCAGTTCGACGTTCTTCTGCGCGTTGAGCATCGGCATCAGGTTGTAGAACTGGAACACGAAGCCCACGTGGCGGCTGCGCCAGTTCGCCAGCTGCCCACCGCTCATCCGGTCGATGCGCTCGCCCTCGATCTCGATCTCGCCCGACGTGGGTGTGTCGAGTCCGCCGATCAGGTTGAGCAGCGTGGTCTTGCCCGAGCCCGACGGGCCCATCAGCGCAACGAAATCTCCGCGCGGAATCTCCAGGTCGATGCCGTGCAGCACCTCGACCTTCTCCGGGCCACGCTGGTAGATCTTGTGCAGGTTGCGGATGCTGACGAGGGACGACATTGGGCACTCCGGCAGGTGGTGGCCGCGTGCTGCGCGTGGCAGCACGGAGGGGTCAGGATCAGTGGTGTGCGCCGCCGCCGGCGAGGGCGCAGCGGCACGCGGTCATCGGGCATCGTCCCCGGACGGCGCCATGCGGACCTTGGCGCCATCGGCGAGCGTCGCGGGTGGATCGAGCACGACGGTCTCGCCGGCAGCGACGCCCGACAGCACCTGGCGGTCATTGCCGAGCGCGATGCCGGTCTGCAGCTCGCGCTGCGCGACGGTGTCGTCTTCGCCGAGCACGAAGGCCACATCGGCGCCGTCGCGCTGCACGATGGCCGCGCCAGGCACCCGCACGCCGCGCGGCTGCTGCGCGCCTTCCGCCGCCGGCGCCTCGAGGAAGCTCACGCGTACGCCCATGTCCGGCACGATCCGCGCGTCCTTTTCCCGGATCGCGATGCGCACCTTGACCGTCGCCTTGCCGCGGTCGGCGGCCGGAATGATCGCGATGACCTCGGCCGGGATTTTCCAGTCGGGATAGGCATTTAGCGTCGCCTCGACCGGCATCCCCGGCTGCACGCGGCCGATGAAGGCCTCGCCGACATCCACTTCGATCTCCAGCGAGTCCATGTCGACGATGGTGCCGATGCCGGTGCGGGTGAAGCCGCCACCGGCCGACAGCGGCGAGACGATCTCGCCCGGCTGGGCAGCCTTGGCGGTGACCACGCCTGCGAATGGCGCACGCACGACGGTGTTGTCGACCCCCAGGTCGGCGATCGCCAGCGAGGCGGAGGCCACCTGGACATTGCGCTGCGCGCTGCCCAGCTGGGCGCGCAGGGCGTCGCGCTGGGCAATGGCCTGGTCGTACTGCGAGCGCGATACCAGCTGCTGGCCGACCAGCTCCTGCAGGCGGGCGGCGTCGGCCTCGGCCTGGGCCAGCTGGGCCTGCAGGCTGCCGGTCTGGCTGCGCGCGGCGTCGAGCTGCGAGGCCGACAGGCTGCGCTGGGCATCGGCGTCGATCGGATCGAGCGTGGCCATGATGTCACCGGCCTCGACGCGCTGGCCTTCCTCGATCAGCACCTCGCGCACGCGGCCGGTGATCTTCGACGACACGGTCGCGGTGCGCCGGGCGACGACGTAGCCGGTCGCGTCGAGCACCGAGGCGTTCGCGCCGCCCGCGCTGATCGCCACGACCGGCGCGGTGCGCACCTCGACGCCGCCATCCCGCCCGAACAGCGCCCAGCCGGCAACCACCAGGAGCAGCAGCACGATGACTGCGATGGCGATCCACAGGCCGCGCCGCCGTGGCGGCTCGGGCGGCGCCTTGCGGTCGATGCGGAGTTCGTTGAGCAGGTCGGCCTTGGTATTCATGGGTTCCATGGAAAGCAGGACGTGACGACAGGCGGGAGTGTGACCGCGGGGGTTGGGCGATCCAACCTGCCGGAAGTCAGTTTCCGACGGGGCGCCCAACGACGAGCCCGTAATGGCGGGCCGAGCCGAGTCTGCGCGCATCGGGCACGGCGGTCACCTGACGTGTGTCACATGCGGTGGATGACGCCTGCGACTGACCGCACGGCGCGCGCCGGCCGAGACTGCCCGCAACCCGGAGGAACCAAGATGCGCCCAGTCCCGTTCAGTGCAGACCCTTTGAGAGCGACGCCTGCGCCGTTGGCCACCCTGCGTGGCGTACGGCGCCGCCGCGGCGCCGTGCAGGCCCTCGACGGCGTGGATCTCGCGCTGCCTGCCGGCCAGGTGACCGCGCTGCTCGGCGTCAACGGCGCCGGCAAGACCACCGCGATCGAGATCCTGCTCGGCCTGCAGCCGGCCGATACCGGCGAAGTCATGCTGCTCGGGCGGCATCCATCCGATCTCGAAGCGCGCCGGCACATCGGCGTGATGCTGCAGCAGGCGCAGTTGCCGGAGCGTTTGCGGGTCGGCGAACTGCTGGCGCTGACCCGCAGCTGGTATCGGGCGCCGCGCAGCGTCGCCGACTGCGTCGCGCTCGCCGGACTCGATGGGCTGCTCGAGCGGCGCTATGGCCGGCTGTCGGGCGGCCAGCAGCGCCGCGTGCAGTTCGCGCTCGCGTTGTGCGGGCGCCCCAAGCTGCTGTTCCTCGACGAGCCTACGACCGGTCTCGACATCGGTGCCCGCCAGCAGGTGTGGCGCGCGATCCGCAGCGTGGTCGCCGATGGCGTCGGCATCCTGCTGACCACGCATTACCTGGAAGAAGCCGAGGCGCTTGCCGATCGCGTGGTCGTGCTCGATGCGGGACGCGTGCGCGCCGACGGTGCGGTCGGAGAGATTCGCGCGCAGGTCGCGCAGCGGCGCATCCGCTGCACGACCACGGTGCCGCTCGACGTCGTGGCCAGCTGGCCGGGCGTGCGCCGGGCGGAGACGGTCGATGGCCATTTGGTGGTCATGTGCGATCGGGTGGAACCCGTGCTGCGCCGCTTGCTGGACGCCGATCCGCAGCTCGGCGATCTCGAGGTGCAACGTGCCGGCCTCGCCGAGGCGTTCGTGGCGATGACGACGACCGCCGACGTGATGGCCGGTTCGAAGCAGGAGGCCGCGTGATGGACAGGACGATCGACCCCGGCGCGCACGTCAGCCTGTGGCGCTGCTACCTGCTCGACACGCGCTGCGAACTGCTGCGACTGCTGCGCGAGCCGATGTACATCATTCCGACGCTGCTGTTCCCGGCGCTGTTCTACGTGATGTTCGGCCTGTTGCTCGGCGGGCGCGGCAGCAGCGAGGCGGCGCGCTATCTTCTGGCGACCTACGGCGTGTTCGGTGCGATGGGCGCGGGCCTGTTCGGCTTCGCGGTCACCCTGTCGATCGACCGCGAGCGTGGCTTCTTCGCCCTGCGTCGCGCGCTGCCGGCGCCGCCGAGTGCGTGGCTGGTATCGCGGCTGCTGATCGCGATGCTGTTCGCATTGGCCATCGTGCTGGAACTCGCGACGCTGGCGACGGTGTTCGGGGGCGTGTCGCTGGCATCGGGCCAATGGGCGTTGCTGTGGACGATCACCGTGCTCGGCGCGCTGCCGTTCTGCGCGATCGGCCTGCTGCTCGGCAGCATCGCCAGCGCGAACGCGGCGCCGGCATGGGTCAACCTGCTGTTCCTGCCGATGGCCTTCCTGTCCGGCCTGTGGCTGCCGCTGTCGATGCTGCCCGGGATATTCGCCAAGCTCGCGCCGCTGTGGCCGGCCTGGCATCTGGCGCAGATCGCGCTGGGCGTCACCGGGCAGGCGGGTGCGACGCCGCTGTGGCTGCATCTGCTGGTGCTGTGCGTCGTGACCGTGGCCTGCTGCGTGCTCGCGCTGCGCCGCCTCGCCCGCGCGGTCTGACATCATCCGCTTACACGTTCTGGGGAAACGCAATGACACAGGAAAATGGATACCGCCAGCGGCGCTGGCCGGCTGTGGCCGCAGTGGTGGCGCTGGTCGCCGTCCTTGGCGTCGCGGTGGCCGTCGCGGGGCGGCAACAGGCGACGGATTCGACCGCGAAGCCGGCAACCGACGGCACGTTCGCGATCCGCAACGCACGCATCTTCGATGGCGTCGAGGTCATCGAGCGCGGGACGGTGCTGGTGCGCGACGGGCTGATCGAAGCGGTTGCCGCCGATGTCGCGGTGCCGGATGGCATCACCGTGGTGGATGCTGACGGCAAGACACTGCTGCCCGGTCTGATCGATGCTCACGTGCACGCCTGGGGCGACGCGCAGCAGGACATGCTGCGCTTCGGCGTCACCGCCGGGCTCGACATGCACGGCATGGCGGAACGCCTGTCGGCACTGCGCGCGCAGCGCGAGTCCACCGCGCCGAGCGCGCAGGCCGACCTGTGGGCCGCGGGCTATGCGGTCACCGCGGCCGGCGGGCACGGCACGCAGTACGGATTCCCGGTGCCGACGGTCGATGCCGATACCGACATTCCGGCCTTCATCGCCGCACGCGTGGCCGAGGGCGACGACTTCATCAAGCTGATCGTCGAGGACCTCAGCGGCTACGCCAACGGTCGGACACTGCCCACGCTCGACGCCGCACAGGTGCGCGCGGTCGTCGATGCCGCGCATGCGCACGATCGCATCGCCGTCGCCCACGTCTCCACGCAGGCCAGCGCCCGCGAGGTGCTGGACGCCGGCATCGACGGCTTCGTGCACGTGGCCGACGATGCCGTGGTCGACGACGCCTTCGTCGCCGATGTCGCGCGTCGCGATGTGTTCGTCGTGCCGACGCTGGTGGTGATCGCCTCGGTGGCCGGCAGCGACGCAGGCCGGACACTCGCGCAGGATTCCGCGCTGTCGCCGTGGCTGACGCCGGAACAGCGCGACAGCCTCGGTGCGCGCATGTCCACCGCGCCGAAGCCGCAGCGCCTCGCCGACGCGATCGACAGCGTGCGACGCCTGCACGCGGCGGGCGCGACGATTCTCGCCGGCAGCGATGCACCCAATGCCGGCACCGCCCAGGGCGCAAGCCTGCACGGCGAACTCGCGTTGCTGGTGCAGGCCGGGCTGACGCCGCGTCAGGCACTGGTCGCGGCGACCTCCGCTCCCGCCGCGCGCTTCGGCATCGTCGATCGCGGCCGCATTGCGCCGGGCCTGCGCGCGGACCTGGTGCTGGTCGACGGCAACCCGCTGGACGACATCACCGCGACCCGGCGCATCCACACCGTGTGGAAGAACGGCGCGCGCGTCGAACGCACCAAGCCTGCGGCTGCGCTTGCGGCTGGCGCCGTGCCGGGCGACACCCGCATCAGCGATTTCGAGACCGGGCTCGACGCCGGCTTCGGCAGCTGGGCGCCGACCACCGACCAGATGGCCGGCGGGGCGTCGACCGTCGCGCACGCTCGCATCGAAGGGGGCGCCAACGGCTCGGCCGGCGCGCTGTCGGTCGCCGGCGAGATCAAGACCGGCTTCGCGTTTCCGTGGTCGGGCGTGATCTTCTTCCCGGCCGCGCAGGCGATGCAGCCTGCGGATCTGTCGTCGCGCGGCGAACTCGTGTTCCGCGTGCGCGGCGATGGTCGACGCTACAACGCACTGCTGTTCTCCGGTGCATCGCCGACTTCAATGCCGGCGATGCAGGCTTTCGAGGCCGGCAGCGAGTGGGCGGAAGTGCGCCTGCCGCTCAGCGGATTCGCCGGCGCGGACCTGTCGCAGGTCCGCGGCATCGCATGGACCGCCGGTCAGCCGGAGGGCACGTTCGCCTTCGCGCTCGATGACGTGGAACTGCGCTGAGATGCAGGCGGATCGGCACGGCGCGCACCAGCCACTTCCGGCGGACACCTGAGATGGCTGCGCTGCGCGACATGCATACCGATGCGACCGCACCGGCGATGCGCAACTTCGCCGGCCTGCGTCCCGCGCCGGATTCGATCATCGGCAGCGCGCAGCGCCAGGGCCGGCCTGCATGGAGCGAAGGCATCCACGTGCTCTGGTCGGTGTGGGTGTTCGTCGTGCCGATGTTCTCGCCGCATGGCTACGACCTGCGCTGGCTGCTGCTCACCCTGTTGTCGTATCCGGTCTTCATCGCGCTGTTTGCCGGCGCGCTGCTGCTGCCGGCGCGCCGCTCGCCCTGGTGCGCGCTCGGCATGATCGCGCTGTGCTTCGGCCTGCTGCCCTGGTACGTCTCGAGCCTGAGCTACTTCGTATTCGGCTGCGTGTTTCTCGGCGCGCTGTCGCATGCATCCGTCTGGCGTTACGTGCTCGCATTGATCGTGCTCAACGCGGCGCTGCTGGGCTGGGCGCGCGTGTTCGGCTATCCATGGGCGGCGCTGGTGTGGATGCCGGTGACGACGGTGATGATCGGGCTGCTCGTGCACGTGGAGCGTCTGAAGAACCGGCAGGACGCCGCACTGCGGCTTTCGCACGAGGAGGTACGCAGACTGGCCGCGATCGGCGAACGCGAACGCATCGGTCGTGACCTGCACGATCTGCTCGGCCAGACGCTGTCGATGGTTGCCTTGAAGGCCGATCTCGCCGCGCGGCTGGTCGAGCGCGATCCCGATGGGGCGCAGCGAGAGATCGGCGAAGTCGGCGGTATCGCACGCGATGCGCTGGCGCAGGTGCGGCAGGCGGTCAGCGGCATCCGCGCCGCAGGTCTGGCGGCGGAACTCGCGTCCGCGCGCCTGTTGCTGGAGACCGGCGGGATTGCATTCGGCTACAGCCTCGATGCGCGCATTGCCGAATCCGGCTTGTCGCCCGCCGTGGAAACCGCCCTGGCGATGACATTGCGCGAATCGGTGACCAACCTGCAGCGCCATGCGCGCGCCCGCAGCGCACGGGCGCAGTTCTCGCGCGAGGGCGGCGTGGTCCGGCTGCAGGTCAGCGACGACGGTCGCGGCGGCGCGATCGTGCCGGGCAACGGCCTGTCGGGCATGCGCGAACGCATCGAAGCACTGGGCGGGCAGTTGCGCATCGACAGTGGTGCCGACGGCACGCGGGTCGATGCGCGGATTCCGCTGGGCGTGCCGCAGGCCGGGTGATCGGCAATCGCACGCCCTCGTTCGTCTTCCGACCCCGCTGTCCCACTGCTACCGTCATCGCCATGCCGCGAATGCCCACGATCGAACAGCCGCTCCGCATCCTCATCGCCGAGGATCAGGCGATGCTGCGTGGCGCGCTGACCGCGCTGCTGAATCTGGAAGACGATCTGTCGGTGGTCGGCAGCGTCGGCGATGGCGAATCGGCGTGGCGCGAACTGCAGCGTCTCGCGCCCGACATCCTGGTCACCGACATCGAGATGCCCGGGCTCTCGGGTCTCGAACTCGCGCAGCGCATCCAGCGACACGAACTGCCGGTGCGCGTGGTCATCGTCACCACCTTTGCGCGTGGCGGGTTTCTGCGCCGTGCGCTGGATGCCGGCGTCAGCGGCTATCTGCTCAAGGACGCGCCGGCTGAACAGCTCGCCGACGCCCTGCGGCGCGTGCACCACGGCGGCCGCGTGATCGACCCGCAACTCGCGCTGGAAGCCTGGAGCGAGCCCGATCCGCTGAGCGAGCGCGAACGCCAGATCCTGCGGCTGGCAGGCGAGGGCATGAGCGCGACCGGGATCGCCGCGCAACTCAGGCTCTCCCACGGCACCGTGCGCAACTACCTGTCCGAAGCGATCGGCAAGCTGGGCGTCGGCAACCGCATCGAGGCCTACCGGCTGGCGCGGCAGAAGGGCTGGCTGTAGCACGCCGGCGTGCGGTCGTAAGACCACACGCACGTCACTGTGTCGTCGGGACCCCGCAGGTCGTCGACGCCATAAAGCACCGGATCAGCAAGCGGGCGCGGCCCATCCGCTGACCCCGAGCGCCCGCAGCGAGTCCTGCTCGATCGCGGCATAGATCGCGAACTGGTCCTGCACGGGCGCGCCGAGTGCCTGTTCGAACGCGTCCCGGTTCGCCTGCGCCGCATACGCGCGCTGTTCGTCGCCGCCAAGGTTGGACTGGAAGATGCCGGCGGCGCTGACCGGCAGGAAGTCTTCATAGATCACCGGATCGGCGGTCACCAGGCCCGCGTCGATCGCGTCGTCGAGCGAGCCGCGCGCGACCGCGTCGGGATCGGCGCGGCCGGCCTCGGTCAGCGCGTAGCGGTAGTAGCCAAGACCCTCGCGGCGGAGCGTGTCGTCATCGTCGGGAAAACCGGCGAAAGCCGCGGCCAGACGCGCAGGGTAGTCGCCGGTGCTGCCTGCGCCGCCTGCCTCGCGCGCCTGGCCGAGCAGCCGGTCGTAGAGCGCGCGTCCCTTGGGCGTCAGCGCCAGACCGCGCTGTTCGATCTCGCCGAAGCGCGCGGTGTGGGTGCCGGCGTCGGCACGTTCGCCGGCCGGAAACAGCACCGGCTCCTGCAGCGCCTTGAAGCTCGTCTGCCGCAGCAGGATCGGGCAACGGCGACGCGGCGGACCTTCGATCACGGCCTTGGCGTCGATGCCGCGCGCGCGCATCGCGTCCTGCGCGGCATCGATGTCGAGCGTGCGCGGGGTGAGGTGGTTGATGTGCGGGCCGCGGAAGCAGACCACGTCGGCGATCAGCCGGTGCGCGGACAGCAGCGCCTGGTAGGTGTCGTGCGAGACGGTCGCCTCGCTGTGCCAGCGGAAGGTCTCCAGCGCTTCGCCGACGAACTCGCGCGCCTCTTCGGCGTCGAGTCCGCCGGCCTGCTCGAAGCGCTCGATCAGCTCGAGCGCGCGCGGGGTGAAGATCTCGCGGCGCTCGAGGATCGCGGCCGCCTTCTCGCGCAGCGCGGCCTCCTCGATCAGTTCCAGCCGCAGCAGCGAGGTGAACACCCGGAACGGATTGCGCGCGAGCGCGGCCGCATCGACCGGACGGAACGCGGTCGCATGCACCGGCACGCCGGCGACGGCCAGGTCGTAGTAGCCGACCGGCGCCATGCCCATCACCGCGAACAGTCGACGCAGCGTTGCGAGTTCGCGCGGCGTGCCGACACGGATCGCGCCATGGCGCTCGGCATCCAGGCGATCGAGCGCGTCGCTGCGCTGCAGGCGTGCGGCCAGCGACGGGTCGGCCGCGAGCGCCGCGGCGTTGACCTCCGAGACCAGCTCCATCAGCGCCCCGTAGAGCGGCACCTCGTCGCGGTACATACGGGACATCGCCTGTGCGAACAGGCTGCGGATCTCGTCGGGCGAGAGGTGCGTCGAGGCGTTCATCGATACCCGGTGATGGCCGGGCAGGTCCCGGCGAAGCCGGCCATTTTCGCCTGCCTGCCGCGCGCAGGGAAATGCCGGCTGCGGCGCGACGCTGTTACCCTCGCCGCGTGCCGAACGGGCACGTGCGAAAGGCGCCGTGATGCAGGGACAGAAGATGCCGCTGGGTGGGCGCGTGGTCGCGTTGACCGCCCTGCTGTGGAACCTCTTCGGCCTGCTGGTCTTCGTGCTGCAGCTGGCGATGACACCGGCGCAGCGTGCCGCGCTGCCGCTCGAACAGCAGCAGATCGACTCGGCGATGCCCCTGTGGGTCCTGCTGCTGTTCGCCGTCGCCACGATCACCGGCACCGCCGGCTCGATCGCCCTGTTGCTCGCACGCCGCTGGGCGGTGCCGATGCTGCAGCTGTCGTTGATCGCGATCGTCGTGCAGATGCTGGCCAGCTACGCACTGACCCCGGTCTGGTCGCTGACCGGCGCCGCGGGCCTGTTGCTGCCGGCGCTGCTGATCCTGATGGTCGCGGCGATCTGGCTGTTTGCCCGCAGCGCCGCGCGGCGCGGCTGGTTGCGCTGAGGCGTCCGCTCAGCCCACGCGGTCCTTGAGCATGGCCCAGGCCGCGCGCAGGCCCAGCGCCTCGCCGCCCTGCGGATGGCCGGCGCGGCCGCTGTCGTTCCAGGCATAGGTGTCCAGATGCGCCCACGGCAGGCCATCGGGCACGAAGCGCTCGAGATACAGCGCGGCGGTCACCGCACCGGCCATGCGCGAGCCGGCATTGGCGAGGTCGGCGATGCCACTGGTCAGATAGCGCAGATAGGGGCGCCACAGCGGCATGCGCCAGACCGGATCGCGGGTGGCCTCGCCGGCGGAGAGCCAGGCATTGGCCAGCGCATCGTCGTTGCAGAATAGCGCCGGAAGGTCCGGCCCCAGGGCGATGCGCGCCGCGCCGGTGAGCGTGGCGAAGTCGAGGATCACATCGGGTGACTGCTCGCCGGCGAAGGCCAGCGCATCGCACAGCACCACGCGGCCTTCGGCATCGGTGTTGTCGATCTCCACATGGATGCCCTTGCGCGTGGCGATGACATCACCCGGGCGGTAGGCGTTCGGCGCAATCGCGTTCTCGACCGCCGGCACCAGCAGGGTGATGCGCAGCGGCAGCTTGCGCGTCATCACCAGTTCGGCCAGCGCGATCGCATGGGCCGCGCCGCCCATGTCCTTCTTCATGTTGCGCATGCCGTCGCCGGGCTTGATGTCCAGGCCGCCGGTGTCGAAGCACACGCCCTTGCCGACGATCGCCACGTGCGGGTGCGAGGCATCGCCCCAGTGCATGTGCAGCAGTCGCGGCGCACGATGCGAGGCGCGGCCGACCGCGTGGATCGCCGGGAAATTCCGCGCCAGCAGCGCATCGCCGACGACGCTGTCGAACCTGGCGCCATGGGCGGCGGCGATGTCGCGCACCACCGCTTCCATCTGTTCCGGGCCCATGTCCTCGGTCGGCGTATTGACCATGTCGCGCACACGCGTGGTCGCCGCGATCACGGCCACGGTCTCGGCATCGATCCCTTCCACCACCAGCCGCGCGGGTTTGCGCGTGGCGGCCTTGTAGCGGGTGAAGCGGTAGGCGCCCAGTCCCCAGCCCAGTTGCAGCGCGTCGGCCTCGTGTGCGCCATCCACGCGCCAGTCGCCAGCCGGAAGGCCGAAGACCGCGTGCGCGTAGCTGTCGGGGTCGCGTGCATCGCCGATGCCGATCACCGCACCGCCGGGGCCATCCTCGCCGGGGAGCAGGCTCAGCGCGCCGGGCGATGCGTCGAAGGCCTGCGCGTCGAGCCAGGCCCGGGTGGCGGCCGGCTGTGCTTCGCGCCAGGCGCCATAGGCCTCGCGTGCGACGACGTGCAGCGGGCGCGCGTGTTGCGCGTCGGTGGTGAAGATGTCGGTGGTGATATCGGTCATGGGGGGTGTCCGGGTCAGGAGCGGTCGGCAATCGTCGGCACGGTGTCGAGCCAGTCGGCGAGCGCGGTAAGCGTGTCGAACTCGAGGTCAGGCCTGAGCTCGGGATGTTCCCAGCGCCTGCCCTCGCGGTTGATCCAGCAGCTGCGCAGGCCCGCACGCGCGGCGCCGGCGACATCCATTTCGATGTGGTCGCCGACGTGCAGCACGTCGCCGTGTTCGCAGCCCAGGCGGCTGCAGGCCGCATGGAAGATGCTGGCATCGGGCTTGGCCGCGCCGTGCTCGCGCGCGCCGAGATTGAATGCGAACAGGTGGCCGATGCCGACGCGTTCCAGGTCGGCGTTGCCGTTGGTCAGCCCGGCCACCGGCACGCGCGCGGCGATGCGCTCGAGCGCGGCCAGGCTGTCGGGGTAGTACTCGACGCGGTTGCGCTCGGCGTAGAACACATCGAATGCGGCGTCGACCAGGCCGACGTCGCCGCCGCTGTCACGCAGTGCCTGCTGGATCGTGAGCTGGCGCAGTGCCGACAGGTCGTGCATCAGATGCGCGTTGTCGGCGAACACGCGTTCGCGCAGCTCGCGCATCCTGTCCACCGGGAACATGTCGGCGGTCTGCGGGCTGTGCTCGCGCAGGAACGCATCGAGTGCCTGCTCGATCCGCACGCCGATCGGCGCGAACGGCCACAGCGTGTCGTCGAGATCGAGGGTGATGGCGCGGATCGGGAAACTCATACGCCATTGTAGCGAGTGGGGGTCGGCGACCTCCGGGACGCTCTGTCCCGAAGCCGTCGGGCTCGCGACCTGCGTCCGCGCGTGCGGCGTTCGAGCAAGCGGTGCAGGGGGCCGGAAAACCCCGGCGCAAGGGCCGGTCGCAAGATCAGGCCAGCAGCCGCGCCCAGCCCTCGAGCCCTTCCACCCTGGCCAGCACCAGCTTCACGCACACGATCAGCGGCACCGCCAGCAGCAGTCCGATGATGCCCCACAGCCAGCCGAACAGCATGAGCGCCAGGATCAGCACCAGGGGCGAGATGGCCATGCGCCGGCCGAGCACGATGGGGGTGACGAACTGCCCCTCGATCGTGTGCAGCAGCAGGTAGATCGCGGCCGGGATCACCGGCGCCCAGGTCGCGTTCGGCCAGGTGCCCTCGAAGCTCACGAAACCCATCAGCAGCATCAGCAGCAGACCGATCAGCGGGCCGACGTAGGGCGCGAAGTTCAGCAGTGCCACGACCGTGCCCCACAGCAGCGCGTCCTGCAGGGTCAGGCCCATCCATACCAGCACGCCGGCGAACACCGCGCCGAGGAGGGTGTTGATGATCGAAATGGTCAGCACGTAGCGCGAGATCTCGCGCTCGATCGACTGCATGATGTCGAAGGTGAGCTTGCGTCGCTGGCGGTCGGGCAGCATCGCGATCGCGTTCTTCTGCAGGTTCTCGCCGTAGACCATGAAGAAGAACGTCAGCAGGACCACCGCCAGCACCGAGGCCAGCATCTTCGGCGTGGCCACGATGGTCCGCCACGAGCTGTTGTCCTGGATCTGCACCAGCTGCACGCGGCGCTGTGGACGGTCCTCGGTGGCGCGGGCGAATGATTCGGCGGCCTGGCTGGCCTGGTGGACCGGTTGGGTCATCGCCTTGAGGCGCGGCGCCAGCGCGCGCAGCTGCTTGGGCGCCTGCTGCACCCATTCGCTGGCCGGGCCGTAGAGCTGCAGGCCGAGCATGCCCGCGCCGGCCAGGCCCAGGCACAGCACCAGCAGCGCGCTGACGAACCGCGGCACCCACAGCCGCCGCAGGGCGCGCAGCACCGGGTTGCCGACAAGGGCGAAGAACATCGCCAGCAGCACCGGCAGGATCACCGTCTGCGCGGCCCACAGGATCGACAGCACGGCGAGCGTGGTGAGGATGATCAGCGCAGTCGATGCGCGGGGTCGAGGCGCGACGGGAGTGTCCGCGGGCGGCGGCGCGTCGTCCGGCGGGACCGGACTGGTCGGAATACTCATCGGCAGTGGAATGCGCAGGCCCTCAGCGTCCGGATTCGGACAGCTCGGTGGACGCTTCGGCCGGACGCGGCTGTTCCGCCAGCACCGGGTCGGGACGGCTGCGGTCGGAGCGCGGCTGGGCGGCAGCGCCCGGCGGCACCCCGCCGGCGGTCGGCGCCGACGGAGGTTGTCGAGTCTGCGCCTGCGCGGCGGTGGCCTGCACGTGCATCGCAGCGGCGGCGCCGGCTGCGGCAGCGGCGCGGGTATCGGTCGCTCCGTTGGTGGCGGCCTGGTCGGCTGCCGCGTCGGCGGTCTGCGCGGCGTTGTCGGCGGTTTCGGCGGCCTTGCCGGCCGTGGCCGCAGCGACCGTGGCCTGCACCGAGGCCATCAGACCGGAAACCGCACTGAGCAGTTGCAGCGATTTGGGTCCGCCGAACTTGCCGAGCCCCGCCAATGCCCGCTGCGGCTCCAGATGGCCGGTCGCAAAGCCCGCCACGAACCCGGCAATCAGGATGCGCGGCGGGGTCCAGGCTTCGCGCCAGCTCACGCGTAGCGCCCGATAGCGGTCGGTGGTCTGGACAACGCGGCCGTCGACCAGCGTCTCGGCACGCTCCACGCGGTTCTTGAGACCTTCAAAGTTCATTGTGTCGGCTGTCCCGTTCCCGGCGTGGGCGTCGGCTTCGGAGGTGCCGACGGCTTGTCGTTCGTGTCGTCGTCATCGTCGCTGGCTTCCGAGAACAGGCCAAGCCGCGCCAACTGGCGACGGGTGGCATGCATGCCAGCGTAGTCGAAGAACACCGAAACCCGCCAGGCGGCGACCGCGGTGACGATGAGGCTGAACAACGCGGTGACCGAAATGGAGGCCAGCCAGGACAAGCCCCATGACTGCATCAGGGCGATCGCTGCACCCATGGCCAACAGCCAGGCGGACGCGCCGAAGACCACGCCAACCGCGGACCATGCCAGCCCGCGCCCCAGCGCACTGCGGGACAGGGCGAAGTCGGCCGACACGAGCTTGCGCAGTGCGCGGCCGCTGTCGAGTCCGGAGCTGAAGGTTTCGGTCGCCGCCGCACGGATGCGGCGGATGCTTTCGTCGAGATGTGGAACCTCGCCGGCGGCACGATGTGCACTGCCGGCCGATTCCCCCTCGCGCGGGTCTTCCCCGGGCACGCGCTCGGTCATGCGCCTGCGACTTACTTGCTGCGCGCGAGCTTGGCGATGATCCAGCCCGCGGCGAACGCGGTGCCGAACGCGGCGATCGGACGCTCGCGGATCAGGTCGGCAGCGCTTTCGACCAGGTCACGGCCCTTGTCCAGCAGCACGTCGTACTGTTCCTTCGCTGCGGTGCCGCCTTCCTCGAACGCGGCCACACCGGCCATCGCGGAATCGGCGAGATCGGACTTGACGCTGGCGCGGCCCAGCTTGAGCTCGTCGCCGGCCACCTGGGCGGCGTTCTTGACCGCGGCGCCTGCATCGCGTGCAGCCTGGGCGAGGTGCGAACCTGCCTCGCCAATATGGGTCTTCACCGTGTCGGTCGAAGTGGGGCTCATGAGTGTTGCTCCTGTCGTTGGGCATGGCCGCGAAACGCGCGGCCGGGTGGGTCGGTTCAGCGCATCATCACGTCGGCGATGCGTCCACGGCGTGAAAGGCGCAGGACCAGGTCGGTCGGCCGGTCGGCGAGCGAGTCGCGGAAGCCGGCGAGGTCGCGGAACTGGCCGCTGTTCGCGGCGACGATCAGGTCGCCTTCGCGCAGGCCGTTCTGGTGGGCGCGGCTGCCCGGTTCCACTTTCTCCACCAGTACGCCGCCGACGCGCTGGTTCTGGCGACGCAGTGCTTCGGGCAGGTCGGCGAAGGTCGCGCCGGTCAGGCGGATGTCGACGCTGGCGCCGTCGCGCGGCAATGCGGTCAGCCGCGTTTCCACCTTGAGCGTGCGCCCGTCGCGGAGCACCTCCAGGATCACCGGCGCATCGAGCGCCTGCAGGCCCTGGAAGTTGCGCAGCGCCTCGCTGTCGTCGATGCGCTGCCCGTTCGCCGCCACCACCACGTCGCCGGTGCGCAGGCCCGCTCGCGCGGCCGGCGAGCCGTTGTAGACGCGGGTCACCACTGCGCCACGCGGCGTGTCGAGGCCCAGCCCCTGCGCGATGCGCGCGTCCACGGTCTGCGTATCCATGCCCAGGGTGCCGCGCTGCACGCTGCCGGTCGTCGCCAGCTGGGTCATCACATTGCGGGCCAGGCCGATCGGAATCGCAAAACCCAGCCCGATGTTGCCCGCCATGCTGCCCTGGGTGTTGAAGCTCGCGGTGTTGATGCCGACCAGCTGGCCACGCAGGTTGACCAGCGCGCCGCCCGAGTTGCCCGGATTGATCGATGCGTCGGTCTGGATGAAGTTCTGGTAGCCCACGCCCGGCACGTTGCTGCGGCCGACCGCCGAGACGATGCCCGAGGTCACCGTCTGCCCGAACCCGAACGGGTTGCCCACCGCCACCACGAAATCGCCGACCTGCAGGTTCGCGTCCTGGGCCAGCGGCAGGGCGGTGATGTTGTCGGCGGGAATGCGCATCAGGGCGACGTCGGTGTCGATGTCCGAGCCGATGAACTCCGCCTTGACCGTGCGGCCGTCGGACAGCGTCACCGACACGTCGTCGGCGCCTTCGATCACATGGTGGTTGGTCAGCACATAGCCCTGGGCCGCATCGACGATCACGCCCGAGCCCAGCGATTCGTTGATCCGCTCCTGACTCAGTTCGGGAAACATGCGGCGGAAGAAGGGATCGTTGCCGAACGGGCTCACCCGCACCCGCTGTTTGGTGTGTACCGAGACCACCGACGGCGTCACTGTCTTGAGCATCGGTGCCAGCGACGGCAGCGCCTGTCCGTCGACGGTGGCCGGCAGCGCGGCCATGGGCAGTGCGGCGACGGTCGGCGCCGCGGCGGCGGGTTGCTGCAGGGCGTCGCGGATCGCGGTCGCGGTGAAGCCACCGAACGCGGCGGCGGCGGTCAGGGCGAGGAGGGTGGTCTTGGCGCGCATGTAACGTCCCCTGTCGGCAGTGCGTCATGCTCGACGCCGCAGCGTCGAGGTCGGGTCGACGGCGTGTCGGCGACCGCCGTCGGTCCCGCAGTCTGGCGCAACGCGTTTGAATCGGGCTTGAAAGACGTATTCAGTTTGATCGGACAGTGAGCTGGCCGACAGGTCCGCGCCGACAGCGTGCCGTGGCAGCGGTCACGGGTCGCGGTTGACACCGGTCGGAGTCCGGGCGTAGCTTGATCCCCCGTTGTCGCCCCCTATATCTTGGGTGCACACATCGGGCAGCCCCAACCACTGGGGCTTTCCGCCGCAGACAACGCTTCGCAGCAAGGGGATGGCACGCGATGGGTTTGAAGGCCAGGAATTCCGCAGCCGGCGGGTATCTTCGGCATCGCAGCCATATGTTCACGCACCGATCCGGGCACGCATAACCGCCGCCATCGGATCCGCGCAACGGCGAGCTGCTCGCGCGGCATGGAAATGACAGGTGATCGGCACGCCGGCGCCTCCAAGGAGAACGCAAGAGATGAGTACGGTGCGCCTCGCGGCGGTGAAGCAGGAACCCGGCCCGCAGATCCCGATGCAGCCCGCGTCGGCCGACATCTGGGACAAGAAGTACCGCCTGAAGTCCAAGCAGGGCGTGGCCGTGGATGCCGACATCGACGGCACCTACCAGCGCGTGGCCAGGGCGCTTGCCGAGGCCGAGGCCACTCCCGACAAACAGCGCCACTGGAACGAGCGTTTCCTGTGGGCACTGCGCCGCGGGGCGATTCCCGCAGGCCGCATCACCTCCAACGCCGGTGCGCTGGAACACAAGCCGGCCACCAGCACGATCAACTGCACGGTCTCGGGCACGATCGTCGATTCGATGGATGGCATCCTCGAGAAGGTCCACGAGGCCGGTCTCACCCTCAAGGCCGGCTGCGGCATCGGCTACGAGTTCTCCACGCTGCGGCCGCGCGGCGCGTTCGTCGCCGGCGCCGGCGCCTACACCTCCGGTCCGATGTCCTTCATGGATATCTACGACAAGATGTGTTTCACCGTCAGTTCCGCCGGCGGCCGCCGCGGCGCGCAGATGGGCACCTTCGATGTCAGCCATCCCGACGTGCGCGATTTCATCCGCGCCAAGCGCGAGGACGGCCGGCTGCGCCAGTTCAATCTCTCGCTGCTGATCACCGACGGCTTCATGCAGGCCGTCGAGGACGACGCGGACTGGCCGCTGGTGTTTCCGTTGGCCGAGGCCGAGGCGCACGAAGTGGACCTCGCCGATCCCGACCAGGTGATCTGGCGTGATTGGCCGCAGACGGCGGGCTACGTGAGCCGCGACGACGGCCTCGTCGCCTGCAAGGTCTACGGCAAGGTCCGTGCGCGGCACCTGTGGGACATGATCATGGTCTCGACCTATGACTACGCCGAGCCGGGTTTCATCCTCATCGACCGCGTCAACGAGATGAACAACAACTGGTGGTGCGAGACCATCCGCGCGACCAATCCCTGCGGCGAACAGCCGCTGCCGCCCTACGGCGCCTGCCTCCTCGGCTCGGTCAACCTCACCAAGTTCGTGCGCGAGCCCTTCACCGACGGCGCGTGGTTCGACTGGGAGGAATACAAGGAAGTCGTGCGGGTGTTCACCCGCATGCTCGACAACGTGGTCGAGATCAACGGTCTGCCGCTGCAGAAGCAGCGCGAGGAGATCATGCGCAAGCGCCGCCACGGCATGGGCTTCCTGGGTCTGGGCAGCACCATGACCATGTTGCGCATGCGCTATGGCGAAGCGGACTCCTGCGAGTTCACCGAGCGTGTCGCGCGCGAGATGGCGGTGGCCGGCTGGGAAACAGGCCTGTCGCTGGCGCAGGAGAAGGGTTCGGCGCCGATCATGGAGGAGCGCTTCGTGGTGACCCCGGCGATGCTGCGGCTGCGCCCGGAAATGGCCGCCGACGGCTGGCAGCCGGGGCAGGAGATTCCCGGCAAGGTGCTGCACGCGAAGTACTCGCGCTACATGCAGAAGATCGCCGAGGTCGCGCCCGAACTTGTCGACCAGTTGGCCGAAGCCGGCGCGCGCTTCACCCACCACAGCTCGATCGCGCCCACCGGTACGATCTCGCTGTCGCTGGCCAACAACGCGTCCAACGGCATCGAGCCCTCGTTCGCCCACCACTACAGCCGCAACATCATCCGCGAAGGCAAGAAGTCCAAGGAGAAGGTGGACGTCTTCTCGTTCGAACTGCTGGCCTACCGCGAGCTGGTGAACCCGAAGGCCATGCCGTACTCGGAAGAACCCGATGCACAGCTGCCGGATTACTTCATCGCCGCCGACGACATCACGCCCAAGGCGCATGTCGACGTGCAGGCGGCCGCGCAGAAGTGGGTGGACAGCTCGATCTCCAAGACCGCGAACGTGCCGACGGACTACCCGTACGAGGACTTCAAGGACATCTACCGCTACGCCCACCAGCAGGGCCTCAAGGGCTGCACCACGTTCCGCTTCAACCCTGCCGCGTTCCAGGGTGTTCTGGTCAAGGAAGCGGATCTGGAGAACACCATGTACCGCTTCGAACTCGACGACGGCAGCGTGGTGGAGGTCAAGGGCAACGAACAGATCGAATACGACGGCGAGATGCACACCGCGGCCAACCTGTTCGATGCGCTGAAAGAAGGCTATTACGGCAAGTTCTGAGCGTCCCGGCGCACGGGCATCGGGCCCGTGCGTGCGTGCCTGCGCAGGTGTCCTGTCGCCCAGTGCACAACGCCCGCGATACATTTTTGCCGCGCCGCAAGCAGCGCTTCCATCACTGACGAGGACTTCTGACATGCGCAACGACAAAGGCGTCGCCGATACCCTGGTGAACGCGGCAGGCGATGTGGCCGACAAGGCCAGGGACGTCGTGAAGACGGTCAAGCAGCGCTCGAACGGCGTGGTGCAGTCGGCAAAGCAGCGTGCACAGGTCGCAGAGCAGACCGTGGCCAGCGGCGCAGCCAGGGCCCGCCAGCGCGTGGCCAAGGCGGGCGAAGCGGTGAGCAAGCGCGTCGCCGCGGTGAAGCAGAAGCTCGAGGCGGCGAAAGCCGCCGCGGTCGACGAGATCGCAGCGCTCAAGCGCAAGGGCGCCGGCGCGCGCAGCCCCGGTAAGGTTGCCAAGACCGTAAAGGTCGCCAGGCCTGCGCCCGACGCCGCCGCCCGCAAGACCCTCGCGGTCACCGCGAAGACCCCGACCATGGCCAGGAAGGCCGTGACGCGCCAGAGCAGTGCCGCGAAGGTTGCCGCAAAGAAAGTGGCGAAGAAGGCGGTCACGGCTCCAGTGAAGGCGCCGGTCGCGAAGAAGGCCGCTGCAAAAAGTCCTGCCGGCGAGAGTCCCGCCACCAAGAACACTGCCAGCAAGAGCGCTGCCAGCAAGAGCACCGCCAGCAAGAGTGCCGCCGGCGCACCCGGCACCCGGCAGGCCGCACTTGCGAAGAAGGCCGCAGCCAAGGCGCCCGGCAAGGTCGCCAGGCTCGTGCCCCCGGCCAAGAAGACCGCCGCCAAGCGCGCTGCCGCAAAGCCCTGACCCGACTTCAGCCCTCTCCCTTTGGGAGAGGGGTAGGGGTGAGGGCTGCCCTTTGCCCTGCCCCAACGTTCAACACGCCCACACCAACCAAGCTCGACAACACCCGCCCAGGACCCGCCCATGGCCGTCAAGATCGATCGCAAGATCACCGGATACGCCGTCGTCAAACCCGATGACAAGCCCGTCGAAGGCGCGGCCGTGCCCCGCGAGACCGTGGCGGCGGAACTGCCCAAGGCGGATGTCATCCAGATGCACGAGCGCATCGAGCGCCCGGACGTGCTGATCGGCAGCACCTACAAGATCAAATCCCCGCTGGTCGAGCACGCCATGTACGTGACCATCAACGACATCGTGCTCAATGCCGGCTCCGAGCACGAACAGCGCCGCCCGTTCGAGATCTTCATCAACTCCAAGTCGATGGACCACTTCCAGTGGATCGTCGCGCTCACGCGCATCATGTCCGCCGTGTTCCGCAAGGGCGGCGACGTGACCTTCCTGGTGGAAGAGATGAAGGCCGTGTTCGACCCCAAGGGCGGCTACTTCAAGGCCGGTGGCGTGTACATGCCCTCGCTGGTGGCCGAGCTGGGCTCGATCATCGAGGACCACCTCAAGTCGATCGGCATGATGCACGACCCGGAAATGTCCGATGCCCAGAAGGCCCTGATCGCCGAGAAGCGCAAGCAGTACGAAGAGCGCTCAAAAAAAAACGCTGACGTGAGCTCCCCTTCTCCCGCTCCCGCGGGAGAAGGTGCCCGCAGGGCGGATGAGGGCGCTTCTGCTTCTGCCAGCCACCAGGAAGACATCGAAGTCACCGGCGACGGCACCAGCTTCCCGCCCAGCGCCAGCATGTGCCACAAGTGCAGCACCAAGGCGCTGGTGCTGATGGATGGGTGTGCGACTTGCTTGAACTGTGGGTATAGCAAGTGCGGTTGATCGATTAATCTCGCGGTCATGACTATCCACCACTACACGAGTGTCGAAGCACTCCGATGCATCATCAAATCTAGAAAGTTGCGCTTCACTAGGCTTGATAAATTCGATGATCTGTTGGAGGGGCAGATTCATGCTGGGATTGAGTTTGGGGCCCAGTTCTTTGGAAGTTGCTGGGTCAGAAATCCCGACGAAGACCTAGTTCAGTGGAAGATTTATGGCGATTCTATGAAGGGGGTTCGGATATCACTACCAGACGACCCCTTCAATCAGCACATTCTGGATGGGAAATATGAAGTGCCGGGGACGGCTGCCCACTGGGAATTCGACCGAGTAGCAGCTCCGTTTACTCTTGATGAAATTATTGGGGATGGATACTTCCTATTCCCCACTGTTTTCGTAGAGAATGCCGGTTCATTTCTGAGGGACGTAACTTACGTTGCGGATGTGGGTCAGGCGTACCGCGAGCGAATCTCAGCAGCCGAGGGGACAGTAACGATTAATGGCGGCGCGTCCGATTTGGCATACATCAAATGGGATCGATGGGCATTTCAGAAGGAATGTCGCTTTGTTCTCCAAGCTTTTCGGGGAGTCCCCGGCGGCAAGAAAAATGAGCGCTTCGGTGATGAGTATTTGAGAATGGTCCGGGGCGGATCGATTTTCAAACAAGGGCTTGGCACTGAATATCTTTACCTTCGATTACGTGATGACGCCATTAGGCAACTAGTGGTAACACTAGGGCCGACGGCTAGTGACGGTGATAAGGAGGGAGTTAGGGCTTTTTTGGCCGCACATGCACCTGATGTTCGCGTTATGGAAAGTTGTTTTCTTGGTGCTGTTCGTTAATTATAAAAATGCAGCCAGCGTAGTCTGGATAAGCGAAGCGCATCCGGAAACGATAGCGGGGTCAGGTTCACTTTTCGAGGCGAGCTGGCGGGGGCTAACGGTGTTAGGTCCGCTTATGGACGTGGTAATTGGCGGCTTGCAACACAAGGAAGGTTTGAGAGCTGCGAGAGAACGGGGGCAGGTGTGCTTTCGAAGGGAGCTGGGCTAATGGTGCCAGGTCCGCTTATTGCCGCCGGATAACGGTGCCGCGTTCACTTCGCGGCGGGATTCCAGGGCTCCGGGCATTCCGGGGCCCTTTTTGTATGCGCGGCCGGCACGGGGTAACGTGCGCGCAGGCCTCCACGGAGCGGCGCGATGCAACCGGTGCGAACGCATGAGGTCGCCAACCAGCCGCCGCCGTTCGGCGCGCGCGACCTGTGGAATGAGGACGCGGGGCTGCGCGAAGCGCTGGCGCGCGAGGGCGGTGGTGCGTTCGAGTCAACCGTCGCGGCCTATGGCGCGCGCGCGGGTGGCGAGCTGCTGACGCTGTCGCACGACGCGCATCGCGACCGCCCGCGCCTGCGTACCCACGATGCCGCCGGGCGGCGGATCGACACGGTCGAATTCCATCCCAACTACCACGCGATCATGCGGGCCGCGATCGGGCATGGCGTGGCCGGACTGTCGTGGGCGCGCCCGGTAGCCGGCGCGCATGTCGCGCGCGCGGCGCTGGCCTACCTGCACTATCAGGCCGAACCGGGCAGCAGCTGCCCACTGACCATGACCCATGCGGCGGTGCCCGTGCTCTTGCGCGAGCCGTCGCTGCGCGCCTGGGCCGATGGCGTGGCCGCATGCCGCTACGACCCCCGCGACGTGCCGGCGGCGGACAAGCGAGGCCTAACGCTTGGCATGGGCATGACCGAGAAGCAGGGCGGCAGCGACGTGCGCGCCAACACCACGCGCGCCACGCCACTGCCGGGCGGGGAGGCGTACGAACTGCGCGGGCACAAGTGGTTCTTCTCCGCGCCGATGAGCGACGGCTTCCTGGTGCTGGCGCAGGCCCCCGGCGGACTGACCTGCCTGCTGCTGCCGCGGCGCCCGGCAGAGAACGGGGTCAGGTTCACTTTTCGAGGCACTGATAACGGTGCCAGGTTCACGTATCGGCCAGATTCAGGGCTCCGGGCATTCCGGGGCCCTTTTTGTATGCGCGGCCGGCACGGGGTAACGTGCGCGCAGGCCTCCACGGAGCGGCGCGATGCAACCGGTGCGAACGCATGAGGTCGCCAACCAGCCGCCGCCGTTCGGCGCGCGCGACCTGTGGAATGAGGACGCGGGGCTGCGCGAAGCGCTGGCGCGCGAGGGCGGTGGTGCGTTCGAGTCAACCGTCGCGGCCTATGGCGCGCGCGCGGGTGGCGAGCTGCTGACGCTGTCGCACGAGGCGCATCGCGACCGCCCGCGCCTGCGCACCCACGATGCCGCCGGTCGGCGGATCGATACGGTCGAATTCCATCCCAACTACCACGCGATCATGCAGGCCGCGATCGGGCAGGGCGTGGCCGGGCTGTCGTGGGCGCGCCCGGTAGCCGGCGCGCATGTCTCGCGCGCGGCGCTGGCCTACCTGCACTACCAGGCCGAACCGGGCAGCAGCTGCCCGCTGACCATGACCCATGCGGCGGTGCCCGTACTCTTGCGCGAGCCGTCGATGCGCGCATGGGCCGATGGCGTGGCCGCGTGCCGCTACGACCCCCGCGACGTGCCGGCGGCGGACAAGCGAGGCCTGACGCTTGGCATGGGCATGACCGAGAAGCAGGGCGGCAGCGACGTGCGCGCCAACACCACGCGCGCGACGCCACTGCCCGGCGGGGAGGCGTACGAACTGCGCGGGCACAAGTGGTTCTTCTCCGCGCCGATGAGCGACGGCTTCCTGGTGCTGGCGCAGGCCCCCGGCGGGTTGACCTGCCTGCTGCTGCCGCGGCGCCTGCCCGATGGCGCGCTCAACGGCTTCCGGCTGATGCGGCTCAAGGACAAGCTCGGCGACTGGAGCAACGCCTCCTCCGAGATCGAGTTCGACGCCGCGCTGGCGTGGCGCGTGGGCGAGGAGGGGCGCGGCATCGCCACCATCCTCGGGATGGTGATGCTGACCCGCCTGGACTGCATGCTCGGTTCGGCCGGGCTGATGCGCATGGCGCTGTCGCAGGCGTTGCACCACTGCCGCCACCGGCAGGCCTTTGGCCGGGCGCTGATCGACCAGCCGCTGATGCGCAACGTGCTGGCCGATCTGGCGGTCGAGGCGGAGGCGGCGCTGGCGCTGTCGATGCGCGTGGCCCGCGCGGTGGACGCGTCGCCGCGCGATCCGGCCGAGGCCGCGTTCGCGCGGGTGGCCACGGCAATCGGCAAGTTCTGGATCTGCAAACGCGCGCCGGCCTTCGTCAACGAGGCGCAGGAATGCCTGGGCGGGGCCGGGTATGTCGAGGAATCGCTGCTGCCCCGGCTGTACCGGCAGGCGCCGCTCAATTCGATCTGGGAAGGCAGCGGCAACATCCAGTGCCTGGACGTGCTGCGCGCACTGTCGCGCGAGCCGGCCAGCCTGGCGGCGTTGCAGGAGGAACTGGCGCGTGCCGAAGGCCTGGACGCGGATTACGACCGCGCGCTCGCCCGGCTGCAGGTGGCGCTGGCCCGGAGCCATGACGAATCCCAGGCCCGTGCCCTGGTCATGCGCCTGGCCCTGCAGCTGCAGGCGGCAACGCTGCTGCAGGCCGGTTCCCCCGTGGCGGTGACCTTCTGCCGCAGCCGCCTGCGCGAAGGGCCATCGGCGGTGTACGGCGCGCTGGCCGAGGACACGCCGTTCGCGTCGCTGATCGAGCGCGCCGCCGGCTGACCCGGGCCGCTCCGCGCGACGGACGGGCAGGCACTGTGTCCATCGCGCCGGCGATCGCCTGCGCAATGGCGCCCCCGCGACGAAGCCGGAGGCGCTGGCAGCGTGCGTCCTGCCTCGGGCGCTGGCCGGCGGATGCGCGAAGGCGTGGCTCAGTCGGCGATCGACAGGCTGACGTCGATGTTGCCGCGGGTGGCGTTGGAGTAGGGGCAGACGCGGTGCGCGCGCTCGACGAGCTTCTGCAGCTGGTCGTGGTCCAAACCCGGCGCCGACACGCTGAGCGCGACCTGGATGCCGTAGTGGTCTTTGATCGGGCCGATGCCGACGTGGGCGGTGACGCTGGTCGCGGCGGGCAGGGCGAGTCGCTGGCGTTCGGCCACCAGTTCCATGGAACTGACGAAGCAGGCCGCGTAGCCGGCGGCGAACAGCTGCTCGGGATTGGTGCCGGAGCCCCCCTTCCCGCCGAGGGATTCGGGCATGGACAGCTGCAGGTCGAGTACGCCGTCGTCGGAACGGGTGCGCCCTTCGCGCCCCCCGGTGGACGTGGCGGTCGCGGTGTAGAGAACCTTCTCGATGGACATGGCACGGCTCCTGGGGGCATGGGTGGCCCCGCGATGCGTTTCCGGGGCAGGGCTACTTTGCGCCCGCCCCCTGTTACGCCGGCGATGCGAGGGAAGGGAGAGGCCGGGTCGAAGACGAGCGCGAAGAACGGGGCAGGTCCACTTGCGTGATCAGGCTGCGGGGGCGCGACCCGGTGCGGCGTGCTGCGCAGGCGAGCGGTTCTTCGTGCGGGCCGGAATCCGTTCCCGAATGCCGCACCCCGAGCCGCCCGCTAAACTGCGCGCCCGCTTCCGCATTCGACAAGGATCCCGCCATGCCCGCTATCACCACGCCGTCCGGCCTGCAGTACGAAGACACCGTCGTCGGCACGGGCGCAGAAGCGCAGCCCGGCCGCAACGTGACCGTGCACTACACCGGATGGCTGTACGAGAACGGCGTGCAGGGCGCGAAGTTCGATTCCAGCAAGGACCGCGACGAACCCTTCATCTTTCCGCTCGGCGGCGGCATGGTCATCAAGGGCTGGGACGAAGGCGTGCAGGGCATGAAGGAAGGCGGCCAGCGCACGCTGATCATTCCGGCCAACCTGGGGTACGGCGCACGCGGCGCCGGCGGCGTCATCCCGCCCAATGCCACGCTGAAGTTCGAGGTCGAACTGCTGGGCGCCTGAATCCGGCGGCGGGAAAAGTGTGAGGGACATGTTCACCCAGGGGGTGATGTTCGCTTCTCGGCCGACCCTCCCCTGGCTCCCGGCATGAAGGCGCTGCCGGTCGCGGCGACCGGCAGCGCTGCTTCGCGTGACGGCTTGATGCCAGCGCCGCGCTGATTCGGATTCGCCTGTCGATTCCGGGCGCCCCGGTTCGACGCATGAGGGTGTGCCCGGGTAATGGAGCTGGAGACTGGCCGTGAGCAAAGCAGCCGATATCGAAGCCATCAGGGGTCTGGTTGCGGCGCGGGAGGTGGCCGTCGCCCACTCGGACGACGAGGCTGCCATCGGAGCGTTCTCGCGTGACGTCGTGGTCTACGACCTGCAGCCGCCGCTTGCGTTCGCCGGCGCCGCCGCGCGCGATACCGAGGCCCTGCGTGCCTGGCTGGGCACCTGGAGAGCGCCGGGGCCACGGGTCGAGTTCCACGAGTCGCGGCTCTTGGTCGATGGCGACCTTGGCATCGCGTATGGCTTCAGCCGCCTGCGAGGGGACAAGATCGGGGAGGGTGCGGTCGAACTGTGGTTCCGCACGACCCTGGTGTTCGCGCGTGCCGGCGACGGCTGGATGATCGCGCACGAGCACAACTCCGTGCCGATGGAAATGGACGGGAGCGGCCTTGCTGCCGTGCATTTGAAACCCTGATGACACGCAGGAAAGTCGATCGTCTGCCTGCCCTCGATCTCTGCAGGCCGCGCATTGTTCCGGCCCGCCCGCGGTGTATCGTTCCGGCTCGCTGGCGGTGCGTGGAGGACGTTCTCCTTGCGGAGTGGTCCTGTGCCCGGTCCGCCAGCTCACCTCTCCTTCTCGGGCGGTGCAGGTGCCGCACTTTGATGTGCCGACCTGCGGCGCCTGACAGTTCAGCCGAACCGCTTCGCGGCGCGGCAAGCCAGGTATCGACCGTGACGGATATCCGCATCGCAAGCCGCAGCGACACAGTGCTGCTCCCTGACCTGTGTGAACTCCTCAAGGACGCCGTCGAGGGCGGCGCCTCGGTCGGGTTCATGGCACCGCTCACCGCAGAGGCGGCAGATGCGTATTGGCGCGATGTGCTGGCCTCCATCGGGCAGTCCCTGATGGTCTGGGTTGCCGTCGAGAACGGACGCGCGGTCGGCTCCGTGCAGTTGGCACTTTGCCAGCGCGGAAACGGGCGCCACCGGGGCGAGGTGCAGAAGCTGCTGGTGCTTGGCGCGCATCGTCGAAGAGGCATCGCACAGCGGCTGATGGGCGAACTGGAGGCATCCGCCCGCGCCGCAGGGCGGAGCCTGCTGGTGCTGGACACGCAGAAGGGATCCGCGGCGGAAACGCTTTACCAGACCGCGGGCTGGTCCAGGGCGGGTGAGATCCCGGACTTCGCCCTGGCGCCCTTCGGTGGGCTGCAAGCGACGTCCCTGTACTTCAAACAGCTCACGGCCTGAGGGCTGGCGGGGCGGCGTCCGACAGCTCCGGGTCAACGGAACTCGAACAGCTCGTGGCGCAGGGCGTCGTCGGGGACGCCGGTTTCGCGCATCAGCCTGCGCACCTCGGCCAGCAGGCCCTTCGGACCGCAGGCGCTCACCTGCACGCCAGCGGGTCCGGCCTGCGCGACGATCCGCGCGAAATGCGCGCGGAACGATGGCGTACCGGGGCCGGTGGTGACCTCCACCAGTTCCACCCCGCGACGCGCGGCCAGCGCTGTCAGGTCGAGCCGCTCCGGCAGTTCGCGGCCCGGAGTGATGAAGTTGAACAGCGTCACCGGCGCCTGCGTGGCCGATGCCGGATCTTCCAGCCAGGCCAGGAACGGCGTGATGCCCACGCCGCCTGCGATCCAGATCTCGGTGCGGCCATCGGGCCTGCGCGAGAAGCGGCCGAAGGATGCGTAGACATCGGCCACCACGCCCGGCTGGAGCTCCTTCACCAGGCGCGCGGTGTAGTCGCCCAGCGCGCGCACCATGAAGGCGATGCGGCCGTCGGCGCCGCCGGCGCTGGCGATCGTGTAGGGATGCGGCTCGCGCAGCCCCTCGCGCTTGAACGAGACGAATGCGAACTGGCCGGGTTCGAACGCGATCGCCCGGCCCTCCGGCAGCAGCTCCAGATAGGCGGAGGTCGCGTTGGTCGATACCGACTCCACCCGGTACTCGGCATGCCGCGCCAGCAGCGGGTAGAGCAGCAGCTTGTACGCCGCCGCCACCACGCCGAGCAACGAGAGCAGCGCCAGCCACAGCCCGGCCGGGCTGCCGAGCGCGATCGGCGAGCGGAAGCTCAGCCAGTGCAGCACCACCAGCAGAAACAGCGGTCCCGACAGCTTGTGCCACCAGCGCCACACGCGGTACGGGATGGCGCGGTTGAGCGCCAGCAGCACGATCACCATCACCGCGACGAAACTCAGTTGTCGCACCAGCCGGGCGGCGCCGCCGGGCAACTGCACGATCGCAGCCACCTGCCAGGACGGATCGCCGCTCTTGAGCACCAGGTGCACGCTCGCGAACACCAGCGCCCACACCCCAAGCCATTTGTGTACCGCATAGACCCGGTCGAGGCCGCCGAAGGCCGACTCCACCCACGACCAGCGCGCCGACAGCACCGCTGCCGCGCCCATCAGCGCGGTCGCCGCAATCCCCGAGCCAAGTGCGAAGGTGCCCAGGACCCAGCGTCCCTGCGGCGCCAGGCTCAGCAACAGCGAGCCGAAACTGGCCACCACGAGCAGGAGGATCACACCGGAGGCCGTGAGCCGGCCCTCGTGCAGCGTGGACGTCCGCGGAGCGGTGTTCATGCGGTGCACCTCGCCGACAGACCGCGATGCGACGCGCAGGCGGTGGGCCGGGCGAACGTAGCAGTGCGCCCGCGCGCAGTGCGTGATGCCGGGCCGGGTTGTGGGCGTGCCGCGGACGATCCCTGCGGGCCGCTTGCAGCGTTGGCGGGGCGTCTGCAGCCAGCGTGTATCTGCCCGGCGAAGCGTTACCCGCAATGCGGGCGATAGAGTCAGGATGTCCCGGTTCGGCGATCCCGCACCTTTCCAGGGCAGGTCATGGGGGTCGCTTCGCATGGAAAAGTCCGTGCGCGGTTCCGGATCCGTTCGACAGGACGAAACCAGGGGCAATGGCCGGTGGCCTGCACTCCGATCCGCGGCGTGCTGTCGGCGCCGTTCGGGGCACAGACAGAACGGGACAACGGTGCCGGATCCGCCTGGCGTGGCCGGCAATGAAGGAATCCGCGCGCTGCCTCCGCGAAGTGGGATCTGACGACGGGAGGCCTCCAGGGTCAGGCCTACACTCCGATCGCACGGGGCCTCGTCGGCGCCATCGGGAGAGCGGGATGAACATGGGCATGGGTGAGGGCTTCGCGGCGCTGGGACTGGTATGGATGCTGTTCGTGGGGCTCCTGGCGATCCTGTGGGTCCTGGTGCCGTTCGCGATCTTCGGCATCAAGCCGCTGCTGCGCGAGCTGATCCGCGAGCAGAAGGCCACGCAGGCCTTGCTCACGACGATCTCCCAGCAGGTCTACCCGCTCTCGGTCGAGGCCAGCAAGCAGCACGGGCCCGCCTTCGAGACCCTGCCGCCGGCGTGACCGGGGGCCGGGGCGACCCGCGCTCGCGCAGTGTTCGGCGGCCAGCGCGGAACCCGGCCGAGCGGCTGGAAGGAGGAGGACGACAGGGTCGACGAGCAGTCCCGCATGCAGTGGAGCCTGCGCGCGTTCATCCGGGAGTCGGGTGGCGCTCACGTCACGTCGGCATCCGGCCGATAACAATCGCCGCACATCCCAGACGCTGGAGCAACAGATGACCATGAAGACGAACCGCATTCCCCTCGCCATTGCGCTGTCCTCCGTCATGGCGTTTGCCGTCGGTTGCTCGAACGACCGCGATGCAGACGGACGTGCCGACACCACGACGACCAGCGATCCCGCCATGCAGACTCCGCCGCCGGTTGGTACGGACACGACGGGTACGGGCACTGCGGGTACTGCGGGTACTGGCGGTGTCATGGATGGCTCGGGCTCGGGCACGGGCATGAACGACGGTATGGATTCGGATCAGCCGGGCACCGATACCTGGATCACCACCAAGGTGAAGTCCTCGCTGCTGGCGGACCCGGACGTCGCCGGTCTCGACATCGAGGTGGACACCGTCAACGGCGTGGTGACGTTGAATGGCGTGGTGGACGAGCAGACCCAGGTCATCGAGGCCACCCGGATTGCGCGCGAGATCGAAGGCGTCACGGACGTCCGCACCGAGGGCCTGACCACCGGCACTGCGAACCAGTGAGCCAACTGCAGGGGCCGGGGATTCCCGGCCCCTGCAGCCGGACGCGACCTGTGCATACCAATGCCGCGCACCTTCGGATGCGCGGCATTTTCATGCGCCGCGTTGGACGGCGCTGCGCGGCCCGGTGAGGTTTCGCTGGGCGCGGCCGTACTGTGGCTGCGAGCGGGTCAGAATCTTTTGGGCATCGGGACGTTGCGGCCCTGGGAGAACTGCCCGATCGGTGGTGGAGTCGCGCGAGCGGATCGGGTGCCGCGACGCCCCTGAGACCCGCGTGCCGCGGCGCGTCAATACGCGTGTTCAGGGTTCATTTGGCCGCAAACGCCGAAAGGCGGACGGGGTGCAAAATGTGCAGCCTCGGTGCCCGGCCCGACGGCGTCGTCGGCGGCCGCGGCGCCCCTATACTGCGCGCCACTCTCCTCCCGCGCGACCCCACAGATGATCGATCCCATTCCACTGGAAGACCTGGCGCTTCTGGACGTACTGCAGCAGGTCAGTCAGGCCAGCGAGGCGCTGTCGGTGGAAACGGAGATCAAGCGGCGGCTGATCGAAGCGGCGCTGATCGAGGATCACGAGGACGGGATCCGGCTGACCCATGCCGGCATCGCACTGTGCAAATCGCTGCAGCACCGCGTCGCCGCGGACAAGCTGGCCGCGGAGATCCTCGAGAAGCGCGAACTCGCAGCCGCAGCGGTCGCTCTGCTGCCCGGCGAGCGGGCGCCCGCCGAGGCGTCGCCGGCCGCATAAGACGGTATGCACCGCTGCGCGATGTCCGCTGGCCGGCGTCTGGCAGCGCATTGAGCGGGTGGGCGTATCGACGGGCTGCACGTCCTCGCGGGTCGCGTGCCTGCGTGCAGGGCGACCGCGAGGCCTCGGGCCGCGTCGATGTGCTTCGTCGCCGGCGCGGCTTACTGCGCGGCTTCGATCGTCTCGTCCAGCCGGTCCGAGCCGACCATGTAGCCTCCAGCCTCCACCGCATCACGCACGTCCAGCAAGGCGATGCCGAGCGCCTCGAGATCCTCCGCCTCGGCCTGGCCGACGATCTCGATGCAGCGGTCATTGAACCAGGTCCAGAACTCGCGGTAGGTCCTGCCCTGCCAGTGTTCGTGGCGGATGCCCTGGTAGAGCTCGCCGACGGCGATGGTGGAATGGTCGCGCATCAGAATTCGGTCTGTCCGGGCAGCATCGCGCGCAGTTCCGCATCGGTGAGGTTACGCCACTGCCCGGGCTTGAGATGGGCCAGCTTGACCGGCCCGATGCGCACGCGGATCAGCTGCTTCACCCGCAGGTTGAAATGCGCGGCCATCAGGCGGATCTGCCGGTTGAGGCCCTGCACCAGGGTGATGCGGAAGCCGAACTTGCCGAGCGGGCTGGTGCGGCAGGGCAGGGTCATCTGCCCGTGCACCGGCACGCCGCGTGCCATGCCGCGCAGGATCTCCTGGCTGACCGCATGGTTCACGGTGACGAGGTATTCCTTCTCCAGCTTGTTCTCGGCGCGGAGGATCGCGTTGACGATGTCGCCGTTGCTGGTCAGCAGGATCAGGCCCTCGGAATCCTTGTCGAGCCGGCCGATCGGGAAGATGCGTTCGCGGTGGTCGACGAAGTCGACGATATTGCCCTTCACCGAGGACTCGGTGGTGCAGGTGATGCCCACCGGCTTGTGCAGCGCGATGTAGACGTGGCGGCGCTTGCCGGGCGCGGCCGAGCGCGTCTGCAGGGTCTGGCCATCGACCAGGACGATGTCGCCTTCGCCCACTTCCGAGCCCACGCGGCCGCGCTGGCCATTGACCGTCACCCGGCCGTCGGCGATCAGGCGATCGGCCTCGCGGCGCGAACAGAAGCCCGTATCGCTGATGTACTTGTTGAGGCGCATGGCCGCGTGCGTTACCGGAAGATCTGCGAGGGCCGGCAGTCTGGCAGATCGCGGGCGCGGGGTCATCGGAACGTCGGCGCGGCGCGGGCATATGCGGAAAGCAGCGGGCCGTGCCGGGATGCATGCGCGCCGCAGGCGCCAGACGGGCGCGCACTGCGATGAATCGCGGCAGCGGGCCCATAAAAAAACCCCGGGCGTCTCCGCCCGGGGTCTTCTTGGCCGCTTGCGCGGCGCAGGTCGAGTGGATTACTCGGCCTGGACTTCTTCAGCCTGCAGGCCCTTCTGGCCCTGCGCGACGACGAACGAGACCTTCTGGCCTTCCTGGAGCGACTTGAAGCCGCTGCCCTGGATCGAACGGAAGTGGACGAACAGGTCATCGCCGCTCTGCGGGGTGATGAAGCCGAAGCCCTTGGCGTCGTTGAACCACTTGACGGTACCGGTCTGACGATTGCTCATGGTGTTACTCCTTGGATCAGTGTTGGGATGCACGGCACCGCAAAACACGGCGCCGGGACTGTATCGAGCAAGGGGTAACGCGAAGCGATGGAGCGGATCGTCTGGAAAGGCCGTTGCCGGCCCTGGAACCTGTGATCAACCGCATCGGAGCCACGATGTACCGTGATCCCGCTTGTACAGTGCAGGCACCTTACATCACTTTTGCGCCGCGCCGTGGAAATTCCTTCATGACGTTCAATGCGTAGACCAGCGGCGGAGCCTCATGGTCGGTCGGCCTGGACACCTCGGGCGGCGCTGTGACCGGCTTTGTGATGCCAGAACGCGGTTGGCCGAGTGGCTGGAAATCGCCGCTCGAAACTGACTGCCCTGTACAGCCTGCGCTCGGGAACGCGCCGGAGAGCGCCATTCTCGACGGGTGCTTGACCCCACACGGCGCAGACTGCGATGCCCACAGCCCCGGCGACATCGATGAGCATTCCCCAGACGCCCGACAGCATTCGCAAGTCCCAGCAGGAGAAGACGCCTGCGCAGAAGCCCGCGGACGAGCAGCCGCGGAAGCTGTCCAACGAGGACGAGGGTGACCGCGCCGACGAGCGACAGGGCGGCCACTGAGCCGATGCGTGAGCAGGCTCAGGCTCGATGCCGGGCACTGAGCGGCGTGCAGCTGGACGGAGCGCGCGGGGACGTTACCGGCCGATCAGCTGCGACCTCCATGACCTGCTGCGACGTGCGGCAACGCGGCGTGTGATCGTTCGTCCGCCTGCAAGTCCGCGAGGCACCGGCGGCGGAATACACCACGATCGAAGCGCGGATTGCGGATGTAGTCGCGCGTCCCGAAGGCGAATACCCGGTACTCGACAGCGGTGGCGTTGCGGGGCTCGACCAGGGCGTCTCCATCGATGGTGTCCGCCGGGCAGACGATCCAGCCTGAGCGTCCGTCGCGCGCCGCTCCATCTGTAACCGCCAGGTGCACTGTCCGCATGGCCGGTCGCGGAGTAGGCGACGGCGCCCCGGAAGATGCCCGCATGCCTTCCCGACACGCCCATCTCGCCGCTGTGCAGCGCTCGCAAAAACCTGTCCTGGTGGTACCTGCCTGTCTGCCCGAACTGCCGCCCCTGCCCGGCGATGCCCTGGGGTGGCGGAACCCGATGGTCCGCGATCACTTCTGCGCAACCAATGGCACACCTGCTTCGATCACCCTGCCGGCTCGTTCGTCCTCTCCTCGGTAACGTAGCTCGACGACGGAAGCTTAGAGCTCCGTTCCGGGGCCGCGCGTGCGCGGGTCGAGGATCCACAGGCCGCATTCGAACTCGCGGCCGGCTGGGCGATGGCGGCCGATGTCGCGGCCCTTCTCGCAGGCTGACAGCTCCTTGCTCGCACCGCGCTGCGCGCCGACGGCATCGTCGGCGTGACAATTCGAATGCGTCGCGAGCGATGCCGTCGCAACAGAAAGCGGAGTGCGAAGCGTGACGGGTGTCGTTGTGGATCAGGGCGCCCAGCGCCAAACAACGACCTAATGGGTCGCCGGTGGCGCCCGTGAACCGCTGTGCTGGAGCGCCTGTTTCAGCGCGTCGGCGCCATATGGCTTCTGCAGCGTGTGAATACTTTTGAGGCGGACGGGCACGCCGGCGGCGCCGTAGCCGCTCATGAAAATGAAGGGAATCCCGCGCTCCAGCAGCGAGTCCGCGATCGGAAAGCTCTGCTCGCCGCCCAGGTTGATGTCCAGGATGGCGAAGTCGATGTCGTGGGTATCGAGAATCGCCAGCGCGCTTGCGACCGTCGAAGCGATTGCCGGCATCGCATAGCCGAGATCCGCGAGAAAATCCTCGAGCAGCATCGCCAGGATGGATTCGTCCTCGACGACGAGGATCTTCGCGTCCGTCGCGATCATTGCGCGCTGCTGTCGAGCGGGACCGTGGCCCGGAATACCAGGCCGTCCGGTGCATAGGTCACTTCGACCTCGCCATCGAGATCGTTGCGCAGGCCGCGCTCGAGCAGGCGTGCGCCGAAGCCTCGCCGCGTCGGGGTTTCGACCGCCGGTCCTCCGGTTTCGTGCCAGACGAGTTCCAGCGCCTCGGCCTCGTCGGTGCGGACGAGTTTCCACTCGATCCGCACCCGCCCGGCACCACGCGACAGCGCGCCGTACTTGGCGGCATTGCTGGCCAGCTCGTGCAGGGCCATCGCCACTGCCAGTGCACGTTTCGGATCGAGCCTGCAGGGTGGGCCATCAAGGAAGAAATGATGCGCGGCCCCGGCCAGGCGGGGGGCGATCGCCCCGGCCACGATGTCGCGGACGTCGGCGCTGCGCCAGTTCTCGCGGGTCAGCACGTCGTGTGCGCGCGACAGCGCGAGCAGACGCGCCTCGATCTTGCAGTTGCCGTCCTCCAGGCTCTCGGCGGTGTCGAGCGTCTGCCGGGTCAGCGACTGCACCGTCGACAGCGTGTTCTTGACCCGGTGGTTGAGTTCATGGACCAGCGACTGCAGGTGTTGTTCATGCATGCGCCGCTCGGTCACATCGCGCGTGGACCCGGCGACGGCTTCGACCTCGCCATCGGTGCCGAGCACCGGCGTGAAAATGTAGTCGTAGATGCGCCTGCCTTTCTCCTGGTGCTCGAACGGCACGTCGCCGCGGACCGGTGCGCGCGTGGCGACGACCCGATCGATCTCCTCGCCATGCATTTCCGCGTGCCAGGGCTCGTAACCGATCTCCAGGCACGTCTTGCCGGCCGCTTGTTCCCAGGTCATGCCCCACATCGTCAGCAGCGCATCGTTCGCATAGACGAAGCGGTGCTGGAGGTCGAAGACACAGAGGAGGTCCGGAGTGGCCTGCAGCAGGGTGTCATAAGCGCGCCATGCCGCAGGGTCACGATGTTGGCCAAACTGCACGGGGCGGACTCGTTGAAAGTTGACCGACTCTAGCATCGGCTCCGATGTCGCCGCGTCACGAAGCGCACAAATAAAGGGCCGCGAAGGTCGCATTGCGCCGGCTGCGTCGCGCGCGCGATGCCTTGGGCCGGGACGCATCATGGAACGCGCAGACGGTCGCGGTCGACGCTGCAGCGGCGAATCCGGCGCGCCACGTACAGCTCAAGCGCTGGGCGCGCGGCACGGTGAGTTGCCGCCGGTGCCGGCCGGACGAGTCGCGAAACCCGCAGGTCGCGCGCGGACGCAGGATCCGCCAGGAGAACACCGCGCCGCAGGGCTGCGTCACGGGCCGCCGATCAGGTTTCGGGTGCCCCGGCGAGCCGCTGCCACAGTGCGTCGGGGACATCTTCCAGCGCCTCAAGGCTAGGCCTGCCGAACAGGTAGCCTTGGAACAGCGGCACGCCGAGTGCGCGCAGCTGGCGGTATTCGGCCTCCGTTTCCACACCCTCGGCGAGTACGGTGGAGCCGATGGACGTGGCGATCTGCATGATGCCGCGGGTGATCGCGATGCGGACCGGATCGGCGTCGATACCGCGGACCAGCGCGATGTCGAGCTTGAGCATATCGGGCTGGAAATTGGCCAGCAGCGTCAGTCCGGCGTAGCCGGCGCCGAAGTCGTCGATCGCGGTCATGAAGCCGCGGCTTCGATAGTCGCGGAAGATGCCGGTCAGGTGCCGGTGATCGCGGACCTGTTCCGACTCCGCGGTTTCGAAGATCAGTCGATCGGTCGGAAATCCGAAGGTCTGTGCAGCGACAAGCGTCAGCCGGATGCAGGTCGCCGCCTCGTAGACCGCGTTGGGAAGGAAGTTGATCGACAGCCGCTGGCGCAGTCCGAGCCTGGCCGCGGTCTCGATCGCCTTGACCCGGCAGGTCTGGTCGAAGCGGTACAGCTGGGCCGGGCTGACGCGGGCGATGACCTCGCCGGCACTGCCGCCATCGACACCGCGCACCAGCGCCTCGTAGCCGAAGATCGAGCGGTCGCGAGCGTCGACGATCGGCTGGAACGCCATCCGGACGTCGAAGTCGAGGCGGTCGTCGCCGCCGCAGTTGGCGCACGGATGCGGGGAGGGCGTCGCGCCGAAGATTTTTTCGAGATACACGCGAGCTCCCGGTCCGATGGAACGTGCAGTGCAGCAACTTGCGTGCCATTACGTGCCGCTGCGCGCCGCAACTGCCTGTGCAGCCCACTGTGACGGCGCTCGGGGAATGAAGCCTTCACGTTGGCGCGAAGGTCCGTGCCGTTCAGTAGGCGCCACGACAAGCCGGGAGCCAGTCATGCGCGACATTCTCAAGACGCTCGAAAACGAACACGGTCAGCTGCGGACGCTGTTTGCAGCGATCAACGCGACCACCGACCGGGCGGAGAAGAAGCGCGCGGATCTGTTGGAGAAGATCGAGGCGGTGCTGGTGCCGCACGCGAAATGGGAAGAGCTGGTGTTCTATCCGGCATACGCGGAGCGGGCTTCGCACGATCAGCTGCTGCTTCACGCCGAGGCCATCCAGGAACATCGCGCGGTCGAGCTGACGGTGCTGCCCGATCTCCATGCGTCGGCGAAGAACACCCGCCAGTTCGCAGGCTCGGTGAAGGTGCTGTCGGAATTCATCACCCACCACGCCGATGAGGAGGAAGACGAGATGTTCAAGGCGGCGCGGACCCTCTTCTCGCCGGAAGAGCTGGCCGACCTCGACGAACAGTACGAGGAGTGGAAGGCCTCGCCGGCCGCCTCGGCCGTGACCTTCCATGCAAAGGCGAAGACCGCGATCAAGTCCGCGCTGCGCAATCCAACGGCGCCGGGCTGACCCCTCGCGGTCGCATGGGCACAGGCACCGGCCGATCAGTCGGCCGCGTGGTGGTGCGAAGGAGGGCAGGGTTGGCCGCATTGGCCAGCTGGATGGCGCGCCATTCCGTCGATATCGAATTCCTTGGCGCTGTGCGCGCCTGAGCCTGCGCGAGCGCCGAGGCGCCTGCAGCGACTGCCGTAGCCAGCTTGAAGGGAGGCGCAGTGCGCGGGTGCCGCGCCGATCGCGGGCGTTTTGCGCGCGGGGTGGCGCTGGAAGCGCATGGCATCATCGCGCCGCGGGGCAAGCACGTCCTGTATCCACCGAGACCTGCAATGCGCGCACGCCCAACGCTGTTCTGCCTGTTTGCCCTGACGCTTGCCGCCCTGGCGGCGCCCGCCGCCGCCGCGCCAAAAGAGGTGCGCGTGGTGGAGGACCGCAGCGGCGCGCACGTGCTGCAGGTGGCTGGCGCGCCGTTCCGGATCCGCGGCGCAGGTCTGCAGGACGGTGACCAGGAAGCGCTGGCCGCACGCGGCGCGAACTCCTTCCGGACCTGGCATACCGCGGAAGATCCGGCTGCCGTCCTCGAGATGCTCGATCGCGCCGAGCGCAATGGCCTGATGGTTGCGATGGGCCTGCATGTCGGCAAGGAGCGTCACGGTTTCGATTTCGACGACGCCGCGGCGATCGAAGCGCAAAAGGCGCGCCTGCTCGCCCAGGTGCGCGCCTACAAGGACCATCCCGCGGTGCTGATGTGGGTGGTCGGCAACGAGTTGAACCTGGAATCGCGCGACCCACGGGTCTGGGACGTGGTCGAATCGCTGACCACCGCGATCCAGGCCGAGGACCCGCAGCATCCGGTGATGACGCCGCTGGCAGGGTTCGACCCTGCGCTCGCCACATTGCTGCGCACGCGCGCGCCGTCGCTGGACCTGATCGGCATCCAGATGTACGGCGATATCGGCGAGCTGCCGGCCAAGCTCGAGGCCGCGCAGTGGCGCGGGCCCTACGTGGTCACCGAATGGGGACCGACCGGTCACTGGGAAAGTCCGGAAACCCGCTGGGGCGCCGCGATCGAGGACACCGCATCGCGCAAGGCCGAGCTGCTGGTCGAGCGCTATACGCGTGTCATCGAGGCCGACGCTGCGCAGGGCCTGGGCTCCTACGTGTTCCTGTGGGGCCAGAAGCAGGAGCGCACGCCCACCTGGTACGGCCTGTTCCTGTCGAGCGGCGAGTCCACGCCCGGCGTCGATGCGATGCAGAGGCTGTGGACCGGTGCCTGGCCCGCCAACCGCGCGCCACAGATCTCGCCATTGCGTCTGGATGGGCGGGTGGCGACCGACAGCGTGGTGCTGTCCCCCGACGCCCCGTATGTGGCGCAGGTCGAGGCAGCCGATCCGGACGGCGATGCCCTGGCCTATGCCTGGGTCGTGCGCGAAGAGAGCCGCGCGACCTCGATCGGTGGTGATCCCGAAACCCTGCCACTCGAGATCGAGCTGCGCGGGGCGGACGGCGCGGTGGACGGCCAGCTGTCGTTCGAGGCGCCGTCGCAGCCGGGCGCATACCGGCTGTTCGTCGACGTGCGCGACGGGCAGGGCCATGCGGCCTATGCCAATTTTCCGTTCCATGTGGGGGCGCCGCCGGCCAGCGCGGAGTGAGCCTCTGCGCGCGCTGATCGTGCGCGGCCCGAGCCCGCAGGCAGGCGTGTCCGCGCTTGCGTGCGAGTGCGACCGGGCGGCGTCACGTGCCGGCCTGCCTCGGCTGCCCCACTGCGCCGGGACCGTACTGAATACCCCGTGCTCGCGACGGACTCACGCGCTGCGGTGGAACGTGCGCCCCACGGCGAATCCCCGCCGTTGGAGCCAGCCATGAACAACCAGAATCCCCGGCAGTCATCGCAGTCGGATACCCGCAATACGCCGGGCCAGCAGGACGGCCGCGACGAGGCCCGGCGCCAGGCGGCGCAGCGGCAGTCCGGCCGGGACACCGAAGAGGAATGAGACCGACGGCCTTGCCGTCATGTCCCAGGTGCGATGCCCCGGCGGGCGGGGCATCGCTGTGCAGGCTTCAGGCGACGGCCTTGTCGAGGTCGGCGATGCGGTAGCCGGCACCGGTGATCGTATGCAGCAGCTGGACGTCCTGGTCCCGATCCACCGCCTTCCGCAGGTTGTAGAGATGGCTGCGTAGCGTGTCTGAATCGGGCAGCGACAGCCCCCAGATTTCCTGTTCGATTTCGCGGCGGCTGACCACGCGCGGTGCTTCACGCATCAGGATGGTCAGGATCTTCAGCGCGATCGGCGCCAGGTTCAATTCCCGACCGCCGCGCTGCACGCGCAGGGACGCGGGATCGAGGACCAGGTCGGCGATCTGCAGCACGCTTGCGCCCACTTCCCGGCGCTCGCGCCGGATCAGCGCACGCACACGCGCCTCGAGCTCCTTGATGTCGAAGGGCTTCGTCAGGTAGTCGTCGGCGCCTGCCTCCAGGCCCTCGATCTTCTCCTCCAGAGAATCGCGCGCGGTGAGCATCAGGATCGGCGTGGTGCTGCGGTGTTCGGTGCGCAGGCGGCGGCAGACTTCCAGCCCGCCGAGGCGGGGCAGCATCAGGTCGAGCACGATGACGTCGAAGGTGATATCGGCCGCCAGATTCACCGCATCGATCCCGTCGGCCGCGTAATCGACCTCGAAGCCGCGGCCCTCCAGAAACTCCCCCACCGGCTCGGAAATGTTGCGGTTGTCCTCAACCAGCAGGATGAGGCCGCCAGGACTGTGGTGGGCCATCAACAAGACTCCGTGAATAAGTTGAATTTAGGTTCGCGAGGCTCCCATCAAGGTGGTGGAAATCGGGTGAAAGCCGCGTTGCGATTCGGGCGCCCGGCCTAACGCTTCCAGGCCGCCGGAGTGGTTGCCCCGGGCCGCTGTCGAGGGTGCAATGGGCGTCCACAGCAGTGGAGTTCCAGACATGCAGACCCAGGATCTGCACCGCGGTCGCCTGATTGATCATCTGCAGCTCGTGGTGACCGATCTCGATGCCAGCCGAAGGTTCTACGAGGCGGTTCTCGGGGCCCTGGGCGTGCCGATCGGCGGCGACGGACCCGGATACTTCTGGGCCGATGAACTGTTCGTCTCCAGCCCGGACAGCGAGGCTGCGGACGGCGTCCCCACCGGACGCCATCACCTGGCATTCCAGGCCAGGGACCGCGCGATGGTGGACGCCTTCCACGCCGCCGGTCTGGCGGCCGGTGGTCGTGACCACGGCGCCCCGGGCGAGCGGTCGTACCACCCCGGCTACTACGCCGCGTTCCTGCTCGATCCCGACGGCAACAACATCGAAGCGGTGTTCCACGGAGAGGCGCAGCGCAGCGCGGCCTCGGTGGAGATCACGTTCGACGGCTGAGTGCGTCATTCGGCCAGCGCGGCGGACGGGCACTCCATTTCCGTCCGGTCGCGGCCCGCATGCTTGGCGGCATACATTGCCGCATCGGCGCGCTGCAGCAGCGCGGCACCATCGGCATCGCCGGGCCGCAGCGCGCTGATGCCGGCGCTGAAGGTGACGTGGAGCCCGGGCCCATCCAGGACCGCCCCGGCGCCGGACAGCATCCTGCGCAGGGATTCGATGCGCATGCGTGCGAGGGCCGGATCCGCGCCTGGCAGGATCACCAGGAACTCCTCGCCCCCGATACGTGCCACATGGTCGCCGCTGCGGAAGGCGGCGCACAGGGTGCGGGCGACATGGCGCAGCACGCGGTCGCCGCAGTCGTGGCCGTGGGAGTCGTTGATCCGCTTGAAGTGGTCGAGATCGACGAACACGATCGTGAGCGCGGCGCCACTCGCGCGCGCCGCCGCGATGCAGATCGCAAGGCATTCCAGCGCCGCGCGCCGGTTGGGCAGTCCGGTCAGTGCATCGGTCTGCGCGAGTCGCTTCATCTCGTCGCGTTGCCGCCGCAGCGCGCCCAGGCGCAAGGTCAGCACCATGCTGCAGATCAATGCGAGCCAGCCGCCCGAGAGCATGAAGGCCTCGACCTTCCACATCGCCAGTGTCTCCGGCGCAAGCACTTGCATGGCCGCCACCGCGAGGAAGGGCACCACGCCCGCCAGCAACGAGCCGCTGCTCCGGCGCCGCCAGAGCGCGATCACCGAAGCCACGGCGAACGCGATCGCCAGGACATAGAGCCCCAACTCGGTGATCACCGACATCGCCGCCAATGCAGCCGCCGGGAGAAACGGTGCCGACAGGCCGGCCAGCACAAGTGCCCACGCCGCCAGCCGCGCGCCGCGTTCGAGCCCGGCCGCGTGCCGGTGCAGCCATGACTGGCGTATCAGGGCCAGCGTCGTCGCGCCGACCAGTGCCACGCCCAGTCCGATCAGCGCCTGCACCGCGTAACCCGCGAGCGGTAGCCACGGGCGCGGCCAGGCCCACAGACCGGACAGCAATGTCAGCCAGATCGCGAACAGCCCGGTCGTCCCGGCGTAGGTGAGGAAGACCCGTTCGCGGGTGGCCACGAAGCTCAGCAGCGCCGACATCACCAGGGTCAGCACCACGGCAAGGGACGCGACCCGGATCGCGAAACGGACGATGTCCGCGCGCTGCACCGGCGCCGGTTCGCCCAGCTGCACGATCGGTCGCCAAAGCGGCAGTGGTCGGGCGTCGTATTCGATCTCGATCGGCGCGGTATCGCCCGCTTCCGGCACGAGCACCGTGCCGACGCCGGCGCGGAACCGCGAATCGAGCGTGCGTGCATCTTCGAGCGTGCCGCAGCGCTCGCGCATGCGCTGGCGGATGTCGACCTCGCCGGAAATCGCGTTGAGCACCACGACCGCCTGCGGATGTCCCGACCAGCCGCCTGGCGGCGCCGGAAGCTGCAGCACCTGACGCTGGCCGGACTCGTGGACATGCACGCATTCGTGCTGCGCATCGGAGCCCAGCGCGGGTCCACCGATGACCACCGGTGCAGGCATGCCGGCGCGCCCGCATGCCGCAAGCGTGCACATCAGTGCCGCTATCGCGATGGATCCCACCATCGCCCGCCAACCGTGCCTTCCCATCATGCTCCGTGCCCGAGACCGTCAGTCTCCCGGGAAGGGAGCGCGCAAGAGTGTACCGGGCGCCGGTGATGCTCCCTGAAAAGCGCGTGCGCGATGCGGCCGTGACCGATGCCTCGCCAGCGCCTAAGCTGGGGCGGACGCCACAGCATGCTTCCGGCCATGGGCACCCGTGCGATTCTTCATCTGCTGCTGCATGTCGCCGTGCCCGCGCTGCTGGCGTGGATGTTCTGGCGCGAGCGCTTCGCTCGCGCCTGGGGCCTGCTGATGCTGGGATGGGTCATCGATATCGATCATCTGCTGGCCGATCCGGTCTATGCGCCGGGGCGTTGCAGCATCGGCACCCATCCCCTGCATACCGCGCCGGCGATCGCGGTCTACGCGGGCCTCACCGTGCCGAGGCGCACGCGCCTGTTCGGCATCGGCCTGCTGGTGCACATCGCGCTCGATGCGATCGACTGCGTGTGGATGCGCCATGCGAACTGAAGGGAAGACAGTCCTGCTGGTCGGGGCGAGCGGCCTGGTCGGCAGCCATGTGCTCACCCGCCTGCTGGCCGAGCCGCGGGTCGCGGGCGTAATCGCGCCGGTGCGACGTCCACTGGCCCGTGTCGATGCGCGGCTGCAGGCGCCGCTGGTGGACTTCGATGCGCTGCCGGATACGGCGTCGATGTGGGCAGTGGACGCGGTGATCTGCACGCTCGGCACGACGATGGCCCAGGCCGGCTCGCGCGAGGCGTTCCGGCGCGTGGATTTCGAGTACCCGCTGCAGATCGCCGCACGGGCGCGCCAACATGGCGCCACGGCCTTCGCGCTGACCTCGGCCATGGGCGCGGACGCGCGGTCCAGGTTCTTCTACAACCGGGTCAAGGGCGAACTCGAAGCGGCCCTGCGTGCGCAGGGCTGGCCATCGCTGACTTTCGTGCGCCCGGGCCTGATCGCAGGCGAGCGCAGCGGGCGCCGACCGGCCGAACACCTCGCAGGACGCGTGCTCGGGGCGCTCGGGCCGATCCTGCCGCGCCGTTTCCGGGCCAGTCCGGCGCCGCGGATCGCCGATGCGCTGGTCGACCACGCGCTGGCGGCGACGCCCGGCGTCGGGATCGTCGACGCCGCGGCGCTTGCCTGAACGCGGCCAGCGCCGATTCAAGCCCGCAGTGCTAGCGTCGGCATCCCGGGCACGACTCGCCCACGAAACCGGAACAGGCCATGCAATGCGGATGACGTCACTGCTCTGGATCCCGCTGATGGCCCTGTCGGGGATGGCGGCGGCGCATGGGGAGGACCGGGTCGATCTGAGTTTGCCCGCCCAGCCGATGTTCACCGGAGCTGGCGCGTTCGGCGACGGCGAGTACACCGGGCCGCGGATCACAGCGCCGGACGACCGGCGCGCGCACCACCCGCTGGCATCGCGCGGCGGCTGCCCGAGCGCGCCCGACGGCAGCGAGCGCACCGTGACCGGCAGCGTGAGCAGCGGAGTGGGGTATTCCTCGCGCGGTGGCAACAGCCACTGGAACGCTGCCGACATCAGCCTGTGCAAGGAAACGGTCGGCGACAATGGGCGGCCCGGCACGATGCAGCTCAACCTGCGCGTCGCCCAGCACGACGGCCCGGGGTACCCGGGCCATTACGGCGTGGGTCTTGGACCCTATGACGGCCCGGGCGGATTCGGCGCCGGCAGCTATTTCGACGGGTTCGGCCCCGGCTGGCGCGATCTGCACGAACCCGGCCTTCGCGTCCGTACCGAATCATGGACGGATGGGCGGCAGCCCTGGCGCTGAGCGCAGTTGCCCGGTTTCAGGGCCTGCCACCGTGCAGGCCGAGGCCGCGTGTTCTGAAGTCGGCGCCCGAGCACAATCGGGCGTGACGGCAGCCGCAGATGTCGGCTGGCGTCCGAAGCCGCGGCCACTGGTCGTTCGACCGTTCCGTTGACCGGGGCGCTAGCCCGGCACGCTCTCCCTCGCAAGCGTCGATGCCGTGTCCGTGCGCGCCGCCCGGGGCGCCCGCCCTTCGCCGGCACCGGGACTTGTGACGAAGGTCGGGGATCCCCCGCGCGTTCATGCCGCACTGCTCACATCCTGCTGCCTAGGCTGGGCACTCCCCAACAGCGGAGACGGCGTATGACGATGAAGATTCCCCAGGGTGCCCTGGTCGTGGTGGCAAACGGTGGTTCGGCTCGCGTGTTCAGCAATGTGGGCGACGACCGCAATGTGACCCTGAAGCAGGAGGCGCTGCTGGAAGGCATGAACCTCGATGACGAAGGCCCATCGGGTTCGATGCCCTCGGAATCCACCGCGTCCCAGCTCGACGAAGCCACATTCGCCAAGCAACTGGCCCAGGGCCTGAACGAAGGCGCGTTGAAGAACCGCTTCGCCCATCTGGTGCTGGTGGCCGATGCCAAGACGCTGGGACGCGTGCGTCCGCTGCTGCACAAGGAAACCCAGCAGCGCCTCATCGGTGATCTTGCCAAGGATCTGACCAACGTTCCGCTCGACACCATCCAGAGCGCGCTCGCCTGATGGCCGGCGCCGGCGGTTACCGCGTGGATGCGCCCACGCGTGAGACCGTGGATGCGACGCGCGGGCCGCTGGTGCTGGAGTTCGGCACCGACTGGTGCGGACATTGCCAGGGGGCGCAGGCGCCCATCGCGCGCGCGCTCGCGACCCATACCGGGATCGAACACATCAAGATCGAGGACGGCCCGGGCAGACCGCTTGGCCGCAGTTTCAGGATCAAGCTCTGGCCCACCCTCGTAATCCTTCGCGATGGCGTCGAGGTGGCCAGAGTGGTGCGGCCGCAGGATAGCGGCGATGTCGAACAGGCGCTGCGCGCACTGGATTAGCGCGCAACGCGCTCGGGCAACGGCGCCAAGGGTGCACGGTGGCGCGAGACATGTGCGTTGCCGGGTACGCTGAAGCGCCAGGGCCGGTCGACGGCCTGGCGGATGCCCACGCGTGTGGTGATGTCGGGCGCCCGGGGCGGCGCTACACCGTCATCGCCCAGCCACAGTCGCGAATCAGTGCGGGTGATGTCCAGGCCGGCATCGTCGCGGCTGACGCCGAAGGCCTGGGCCAGGCGGCCAGGTCCCGATGCAAGCAGGGTGGGCCGAGAGCTCCCGCGCAATGCGGCCATCGTCTCCACGCCGTCCAGCGGCTCGGCTGCACGCAGCAGCACGCCATGTCCCGACTGTCGCCCGCACACGGCGTTGATCGCCCAGTGCATGCCATAGATGAAATAGACATAGAGGTGCCCGGGCGCGCCGAACATCACCGCATTGCGTGGCGTGGGCCCGCGGAACGAATGCGCCGCCGGATCGTCAGGACCGCAGTAGGCCTCCACCTCGACGATGCGCGCGCGGCGGCCATCGGCGGCCACCAGCACCTTGTTGAGAAGTTCGGGTGCGACGACGTGCGCGTCACGGGCATAGAAACGGCGGGGGAGGGGACGCATGGAGCACATCGTGAATGCTCACGCGTGGCCCGCGCGCGAAACGCACACGGCAGCGCCAGTGGGCATACGTCTGCTTTGTTTTCCGGCAGGTGCGACGGCGTTGCACACACGGCCCCGTCATGCCGGCCCCCGCACGATGGCACCCTGCGAACGCCAGCGCCGACACCGGACCGCCTCCATGCCGCCCCTGCAATACACCCTGCGCCACAACGCGAAGACGTTCGACTGGGAGCTGTCCGATTCCTGCGGCACGGCCGCGAGTTCGCGTCACGCCACGCATTCCTCGGCGTTCGCGCGTCTGGCCGTGGACCCGCGCCTGGAGATGCGCGGTGCGACGGTGCGGGTCTTCGGGGCGGACGGCGGATTCGAGTGCGAGCGCACGGTGGCGATGCGCAGTTTCCCGCGTGCGGTGGAAGCGGAGAGGGTGTTGAAGCTCCCCGCCTGAGTGGCCGAGGCGCGGCTCGCCGGAGCGTCAATAGAGCCGTGTGACATCTGCCGGCTGCTTTCGATACGCGACTCTCACATTGGACCGGTTCTGACATTGGACCGGTGACACGCATTCCGAGGCCCGCAGGCCGGCTGGATGCCATCGCCCCCCGCCTTCAAGCATCCAGCTCGGTGACACTCCCGACGGCGTGTTGCGTTCTGGGTGACCAGCCCGTGTCGGCGCGTCGGACATTCGCGTACCGCGGAGCCCGTGATCAGTATTGGATCGGCGGATCCTGCGGACCACCGGGCGCGGGCGGATCACGCTGGGGTTGCGGATCGCGCTCCGGATCGCCAGGTGTGGGCATCGGCGGGTCGATGGGCTGATCGGGCGCCGGATCATGCATGGGGTGGGGAATGCTGCCCGGCACGTCGGTGGACGGGGTAGGCGGCTGTGAGGGGTTTGGCATCTGCATGTCGGTATCTCGTCGCACGGGTGTCCCGGCACCGTGGCCGGGCCGGTGCCATGGAGCCGTGAAAACCGCGGACACTTCACGCGTCGCATCGCAGGCTGGGCGCATGTCACGTCTCCAGCCGGACCGGACTGCCCGGATCCATCGTCGCGATGCGTAGGTTCGTCCAGGCCATCGCCGAAGACGCAGTGCCGCCGGGGCTGTCGCGCGAGGTCGCCACCGCACTCGCCGGCGCCGAACCGCGCTACAACATCGCCTCGGACGGCGAGGCGCTCGCCCTCGTCCTGCGCGAGGATGAAGTCGCGGTCGAGGCGCTGCGCTGGGGGCTCGTCCCCCGCTGGGCCAAACAGCCCGAGACGCCTTACAGCACGATCACCGCACGGCTCACGCGCGCACCGTCGAGTCGCATCTTTGCCCGGCCCTGGTCGGCACGGAGGTGCGTCGTGCCGATGAACGGCTATTACAAATGGGACCGTAGCGGAGCCAAGCCGGTCCCGCATTTCATCCAGTCGCGTACCGGAGAACTGCTGTTCGCGGCAGGGCTCTGGGACCTCTGGGAGCGCGAGCCGCCGCCGCTGGCTTCCTTCGCATTGCTGACGATGGCCAACCCGGCGATCCCGCGACCCTTGTCGCCGGACGGTCCGGTGTTCCTGCCGGCCACCTCGATCCTTTCCTGGCTTCGCGGCCCCGTGCCCGACCCCGCGCGCCTCGCCGCCACGCCGCAGCCCGCGCTCGAGTCGTACGCGGTGTCGCGGCGGATCCGCAGTCGCGAGGCGGACGACTACACCCTGCTCGAACCGGCGGCGCCGGACAGCGACGACATGGTCGATGACGTCGACCCGGGGGAGGATTTCGACGACGGATGACGGGACGCTCACGTCGCCGCTTTATCGTGGTCTCCTCCCCCAACCCGTTCGGAAACGATCATGAGAATCCTGCGTACCGCCTGCGTCGTGCTGTCGTTCGCCGCCGTTCCAGCGTTCGCCCAGGCGCCCCTGTCCGACGCGCAAGCCACCTACATGGGGGCGCACGTGTTCGACCGCCAGCTCGAGGTCTTTCGTGAATTCTGCGCCCAGGATCGCGCCGGCGCCCAGGCGCTCGATACCGCCGTGATGCAGTTCCGGCTGAACAATCCGGACTATGTCGCCGCGAAGGAGAGCAAGCCGCAGTCGGCCGATTTCGATGCAACGGTGAAGGCCGTCGATGCGCAGTTCGATCGGATGGCCGGCACCATGCGCACGCAACTCGCCGCGCAGCCGGTCGGGGCCCAGTGCGCGTCGCTCGGCGACCAGCTCAGGCAGGCGCGCTTCGCCAGCATGCTGGAGCAGGCCAAGCGGGGTCCGCCGGCAACGCCCTGACCGGAAAACCTAGAACGGCCTGCCGGTGACGGGGTCGTTCTGCGGGCCCGGGAGATTGCGGATGCGCGCCAGCGCGTCCGCGTCGGGCGCATCGCGCAGCACATCCCAGTGCTGACCCGAGGGGTAGGCTGCGGCAACGCGGAATCCTGCATCGGCGTGGATGCAGCAGTGACCTGTGCCCGCGGGCAGCAGCAGCGCATCGCCGGCAGCGAGCGTGACCTCGGTGCCACCTGGGCCTCCCAGAACGAGCCGCGCAGTGCCGGCATACACGCCCAGCGTCTCGTGCGCACTGGAGTGGTAGTGGTGGTAGTCGTAGACGCCGCCGCGCCAGTCCGGCGGCCAGCCGTGGGCGGCGAACAACCGTTCGAATGCGGCCGCGTCCGGCGCAGCGCCGTTGGCCAGGCGCACGCCGTGATAGATGCGTATCGCGATCAGCGGATTGTTCGGCACCCAGTCGTTGGGACCGAGGATCAGGTGTTCGACACGCATTCGCGGGCTCCTGCTGGCATGGACCGCCAGCCTGCACGTCCGCGTGTCATCGCACCGCCGAGGCCTCAGCCCTGCAGCGCCACATGCAGCGGCGCGTCCGCGTCCCAGCGCGCACGTCCGCCGAGCGCCGGCAGTTCGACCAGCACAGCGGCACCGATCACCGTGGCCCCCTGCAGGCGGGCCAGCGAGAGCGCGGCGCGCAGGGTGCCCCCGGTGGCCAGCACGTCGTCCACCAGCACGACGCGCGCACCGGGCTTCAGCGCATCGGTATGCATTTCCAGCCGGTCACTGCCGTACTCGAGCGCGTAGTCGTGCACGAGCACCTGGGCGGGCAGCTTGCCGGGCTTGCGCGCCGGCACGAAACCGGCGCCAAGTGCGTGGGCGAGCACGGCGGCGAAGATGAAACCGCGCGATTCGATGCCGACGAAGGCGTCGGGCACCTGATCGCGCCACGGTGCGGCCATCGCGTCGATGGCGCCGGCGAAAGCACGGGCGTCCGCGAGCAGCGGCGTGATGTCCTTGAACACGATGCCCGGCTTGGGGAAGTCGGGAATTTCCCGGATCAGGGTCGACCAGTGCGGCATCGGGCGTGCTCGTGCGAATGGCAATGATGATGGCTCCACGCGGCCTTCGACACAATGTCGGCCCGCGGTCCAGTCGGCCGTGACCCGGTGTCCGCATGTCCCCGTCGTTTTCCGCCCCGCGCTGCTGGCGATCCGTCGTGCTCGCCCTTGCGCTGGTGGCTGCCGGCCCGGCGGAGGCGCGCACCGTCTGGCGTTGCGTGAAGGACGGTACCGTGAGCCTGTCGACCGCGCCCGAGCCGGGCTCGAAGTGCGAGGCCCGACAGCTCGCCGATGACGCGGTGCAGACGCCGAATCTCTGGGGCGCGATGGGGGTCTTCAGCGGCGTGCTCTATGAGCGCGAACAGGACGGCGTGCTGGTCTACGGCACCCGCCGGCTGCCCGGATCGCGCGAATACCTGCGCTTCACCGCACAGACGCCCCCGGGCGAGCCCGCGCACGAGGGGCTGGGCAACGTCGGCGCGCCCCGGCTCAAGCCGCACTCGGCGTTGTTCGCGGCGAATGCGAAGCGCTATGGGCTCGACGAGGCCTGGCTGCGCGCGATCGCACATGCCGAAAGCGGATTCGACAGCAGCGCGGTCTCGCCCAAGGGCGCGCGCGGCGTGATGCAGCTGATGCCCGAGGTGATCGCCGACTACAACGTGAGCGATCCGTATGCACCGGCCGAATCGATCCGCGCCGGCGCGCAGCACCTGCGCGCGCTGCTGCGCCGCTACGGCGGCGACCGCACCCTGGCCCTGGCCGCCTACAACGCGGGCATCGGCACGGTCGCGCGTTACGACGGGGTGCCGCCGTACGCGGAAACCCGCGCCTATATCGACAAGGTGCAGGCCTTGTATGCGCGTTACCGGGCCGCGCTGGGCAGGCCGATCGAGCGGCCCGCGTTGTAGCCCGGACACGGAAAAGCCGCGGTCGCCCGCGGCTTTTCCGGCCCAGCGGAGGATCAGCCCTCGCGCGGCGTCAGCCGGATCAGACGGCCATCCTGGCCATCCTCGATCACCCACAGCGCGCCATCGGGACCCTGTTCGACGCCACGGATGCGCGCGCCCATCGCGAAGCGTTCGGCCTCGCGTGCGGTCTCGCCATCGATCTCGACGCGCACCAGGGTCTGGCCGGAGAGCCCGCCGATGAAGGCGTTTCCGGTCCATTGCGGGAACAGCGTGCCGGTGTAGAACATCAGGCTCGACGGCGAGATCACCGGCGTCCATGTGATCGCCGGCGCCTCGAACTCGGGCCGCGTGTCGTGGTCGGGCATCGGCCGCCCGTCGTAGTGGTTGCCGTTGGAAACCGTGGGGTAGCCATAGTTCGCACCGCGCTTGACGAGGTTCAGCTCGTCGCCGCCGGCCGGGCCCATTTCGCTGTTCCACAGCCGGCCCTGCGCATCGAATGCGATACCGAGCGGATTGCGGTGACCGAGCGACCAGACCTGCGCGGCGACCTCGCCCTGGTCTGCGAACGGGTTGTCTTCCGGCACGCTGCCGTCGTCGTTGAGGCGGATCATCTTGCCCAGGTTGGACTGCATGCTTTGCGCCGGATCGAACTTCTGCCGCTCGCCCGAGGAGATCCACAGCTTGCCGTCGCCATCGAACGCGATGCGATGGCCGTAGTGGCCGTTCCCGCTGACCTTGGGCACCTGGCGCCAGATCACCGACACGTCCTGCAGCGCGCCCGCATCGGCATCGAGCCGCGCGCGTGCGACCGCGGCGCCGCGACCCCCGTCTCCGTCTTCGGCAAAGCTCAGATAGACGATGCCGTTCTCGGCGAACTGCGGATGCGCCGCGATGTCGCCCAGACCACCCTGTCCGCCGTAACCGACCGCCGGCACGCCCGTGATCTCGCGCGTCTCGCCGCCGGGCAGGCGCACGTGCTTGAGCACACCACTTTTCTCGGTGACCAGCAGGCTGCCGTCGGGCAGGAAATCCATCGCCCACGGTTCGTTGAAGGTGGCCACTGCCGTGCTCGCGAAGGGGACGCCCTCGATGGCATCGCCGGCGGCGGGGGTAGCGGGATCGGTGGCTTCCTGGGCCTGCGCGGAGTCCGTTGCGGCCGACGCGCCATTGGCTGCATTGCCGTTGCAGCCGGAAAGCCACAGCAGGGACGCGGCGAGCGTCGTCAGGACGAGGGGGCGCGGGTATGTCATGGAGGCTCCAGAGCGCAGATGAGAAGAGATCGCCAGTGTGGCATAGGCGATACGAGCCACTTCGGCACCGCCCCGTTGCGCGCCGCTCGTGAACGTTGTGTTGCGTTCAGCGGAATTCCGCACTTGCGATCCCGGGCTGGACGCGCGTGTCCACCGGGAGATGCCCATTGCCACGGCGATTGCCCACCTGTGTCGGGATGCATCCGTTCACGACCTACCCTCAGGGGCCGGCATTGTGGTGAAGCATGTGTAAGGCGTCGGCGCCCACACCGACGGGCGTTCATTCGCCCGCTTGCAAGGTGAGGCTGTGCGGCGACCGGACGTGACACGTCGACCGCGCATCAATCCGCAGTAGACAAGATGGAGAAACGCCGATGAAGAACGTACGCAAGCCGCTGGCTGCAACGATCGCCTTGGGCGCCGCCCTTGCCATGCCGATGGCCTTCGCGCAGGACGCCGCCCAGGCGCCACCGACGAGCGATGCCCCGGCCCGGGAATACGCTCAGGATGCGACGGCGGAAGTGGCGCAGGCCCAGCAGGGTCAGGTGACCTGGGCCGACCTCGATACCGATGGCGACGGGAAGCTGAGCCGCACGGAAAGTGCTGCGCTCGAAGGTCTCGCCCTGGTCTTCGAAGACGTGGACGCAGACGGCGACGGGAACGTGACCCCGGAGGAATACCGCGCCTACGTGAATCGCCAGGCGGCCGGTGCGGGCGCCGCCCAGGACTGACCAGTCCGGTCGTCGCGAACCAGGGGCGGCGCGCTGCCGCCCCTGGTTGATGCAGCGGCCTCGAAACTCGCACGAGGACGCTTGGTCGACGAAGGGACGTCGCCGTCCGAGCGCCGGTGAGGTCATGGCTGAGGACATATGGCTCCGGTCGTGGCGGGACGTTCCGGCCGCCGGGCGAAGGCTGGAGCCCGGCGGAAAGCAGGTCTTTGCGAAGCAAGGTGCAGGCGCTGCGGAGCGCCGGCGACCTGTACCCGTCGCTGCCGCATACTTTGCCGATGACACAGATCCGCCTGGTCGGCTTCGATGCCGACGACACCCTCTGGCGCAGCCAGGACTATTTCGACGACGCCCAGATCGAGTTCGAGCGCATCGTCGGCCGCTATGTGGATCTTGCCGACGTGCGTGTCGCTGACGCCCTCTATGCGGTGGAAACCGCGAATCTCGCGGTCTTCGGCTACGGCGTCAAAGGCATGGCCCTGTCGATGATCGAATCGGCGACGCGCATCACCGCCGGCCGCATCAGCGCCCTGGACCTGCACCGCATCGTCGAGATGGCGAAGGACCTGTTGCGCCATCCGGTGGAGTTGCTGCCGGGAATCCGCGAGGCGGTGGAAGTCATCGCATCCCGGTACGAGGTGGTGCTGATCACCAAGGGCGACCTCTTCCACCAGGAAGCCAAGGTGCGCGATTCGGGACTCGCCGACCTGTTCCGGCGCATCGAGATCGTCAGCGAGAAAGATCCTCCGACCTATGCCCGGGTGCTGTCGGAGTTCGACGCCGAAGCCTCCGCATTCCTGATGATCGGTAATTCCCTGCGCTCCGATATCGCGCCGGTCCTCGCGTTGGGTGGCTGGGGCGTGCACATGCCCTACCGCACCACCTGGGTGCACGAACGCGATGTTGCGATTGAATCGGGCCATGAGCGCATGTGCGTGGTCGCAGCTCCCGATGAGCTGCCCGAAGCGGTGGCGACGCTGGCCGAGCGCGCCGCGGCGCTTTGATCGATTGGGCACGTAATCCAGCGAAAACGGTTCCATCTCCCGGTAACCGCTTACAGTTTGAATCTGCGCCTTACGTCGGACGCCGCGTCCCAGCGAAATTGCACGGCTGTTCATTCGGGGGACGCCATGGTGGTTCCATGGCCGCTGCGGTGGCGGCTCACTGGAGATGACGTCATGACGAGCACCCCCCTGTCCCGATGGATGCTGCCCGGTCTGCTTGCGGCGGGGCTGGCCGCAGCCGCGCTGGTGCCTGCGCCGGCGCAGGCGCAGTCCGGCGACGATCTGGCACGGGTCATCGTCGATGTGGCTGACGTCGTGCTGCGTGGCAACCAGCCCTATTACCGCGGCAATTACGACGATCGTCTGCGGGTAGCGTACGACCACCGCGGCCGTCCCACCTACTACCGCGTGGCTCCCCGCCATGACCAGCGCTACGCCGCGGGGCACCATCGCAAGGGGCCGCCCCGCCACGCGCCCGCCCACGGCTACCGCGCCAAGCAGGTGCGGCGGGAGTCCTGCGACCGACGTGGCCGCTGCACCGTGCAGTACTACGACCCGGGCCGCGACCGGTCCAACCGCTGGCGCTGAACTTCGATCCCCTGATACGGCGCGCCGCAGTCATCAGGCTGCGGCGCGTTTTCTGTTAGGTTTCGGACATGCACCGCGTCATGCCCATTCCATTCCGACACCCGCGTCGTCTGGCTGCGGTCTTGCTGGTGGCACTCTTCCAGCCGGCGCTGGCCGCCGAGCCGATGACCTGCGAACTGCGCTTCACCGCGCCCCACTGGTCGCTGCAGCACCGCACCGCACGCGGGACGGGCGAGTTGCGATGTGCCGACGGGCAGACGCTTCCGGTCCGGATCAGCGTCAAGGCGGACGGCGATCCGTTGCGGATCGATGCCGGCGCGGCCAGCTTCAGCGGTGTCGTGGATCCGCGCGACGTGATCGGCGCGTATGCGGCGCAGGGCGAGCTCGGTGACGTCGTCGCCATGCGGAAGGGCGCGATCGCGTTGCGCGTCACCGCCACCGGTGATTGGTGGCAGCGGGGCGGGCGTCCAGACTCCCTGGTGATCGCCACGCGTTGAGCCTGCGGACGCCGATCAATCGATCGGCCGGCGCGTGTCCTCGTTGCGCGGCAGTTCGCGCATGGTGTCCCGGGCATCCAGCCCGATGCGCGTGGCGAACCGGTCGACGGCCAGCCACCATGCGCCCAGCACGACCGCCATTACGGCGATCAGCAGCCCCCAGCGCCACAGCCTGGGCGGTCGGTTCTGCGTGTCGGGCGTGGCCATGGCGGTGTCCTCGGATTGCGGGTCTGCGCTATGGTCGGCCAGCACGCGTCGCGGGGGTGTGGTGGTCGATTCCGGGATGCGTGATGTGGTGTCAGGCCGGTCCCGAGGAGTTCCCCATGCCAGTGCGTCATTCCCTGATCGCCCCGTTGCTCGCCTGGCTGCTGGTCGGCGCTGCGATGCCGGTCTCGGCGCAGGAAACCGGGCGTGCCCAGGCCGCCGGGGAAGATACACCGGAGTGGTCGGTCGCGAGCGGCGACATCTGGCTGGATACCTGGCTGGCCGACGTCAACGTCTATGCCGGACGCTATCGCGGCGCGTTCGTCGACGAGCTGGTGCGCTACCAGGGCGCGCCGCGTCCGTTCGTCACCGAGCTGCTCGATGCCGGGGCGCGACCGGCGGACCTCTATCTCGCGTGCGCGACCGCGCAGGCGCTTGGGCGCACGTGCCGCGAAGTGATCGCCGAATGGCGACGCGCGCCTGCCGAGGGCTGGAGCGGTGTGCTGGAGCGGCTGGAGGCGGGGCCCGGCACCGCGCCGTTCGCGCGCGTGCGCGAGGGGCTGGTGGCGAGTTTCGATCGCTGGGCGCGGCCGATCCGGCTGGACGCGGCGTTGCGCCGCGCCCTCCCGGACCGGGAGAACTGAGAGCCGCGCGTGCAGGCCATGCGACCTGCGCGCGCATCACACCGGGTTCTCTCGTCCGTGTCAGCTGGCTGGCGGCGGCATGAGCCCCCGCTGCGAACATGGCCGCAGCGGGGTTCGGCCTCAGCCGATGGCCAGGGTCTTGTTCTTGCGCTCGGAGAGGCGTTTTTCCAGATAGTGGATGTTCTGGCCACCGGCCTGGAAGCCTTGGTCGCGCATGATCCGCTGCTGCAGCGGGATATTGGTCTTGATGCCATCAACGACCATTTCCGACAGCGCCACGCGCATGCGGCAGATCGCGGTTTCGCGGTCCGGCCCGTGCACGATCAGCTTGCCGATCATCGAGTCGTAGTTCGGCGGCACCGCATAGCCTTCGTAGACATGGGTGTCGACGCGCACGCCGGGGCCGCCAGGCGCATGGAAATGGCGGATCGTGCCGGGCGAGGGCAGGAAGCTATCGGGATCCTCGGCATTGATGCGGCACTCGATGGCATGGCCGGAGAGCACGACGTCTTCCTGGCGGATCGACAGCTTGTGGCCCGAGGCGATCATCAGCTGCTCGCGCACCAGGTCGATGCCGGTCACCATCTCGGTCACCGGGTGTTCGACCTGGATGCGGGTATTCATTTCGATGAAGTAGAAGCGTCCGTCCTCATACAGGAACTCGAACGTGCCCGCGCCGCGGTAGCCGATGCGGATGCAGGCATCCACGCAGACCTTGCCGATCTCCGCGCGCGCCTCCGGGGTGATCCCCGGGGCCGGCGCTTCCTCGACGACCTTCTGGTGGCGGCGCTGCATCGAGCAGTCGCGCTCGCCCAGGTGGATCGCATTGCCCTGGCCGTCGGCGAGTACCTGGATCTCCACATGGCGCGGGTTCTCGAGGAACTTCTCCATGTAGACCATGTCGTTGCCGAACGCGGCCTTGGCTTCCTGCTTGGTCGTGGCGATCGCGGTGACCAGCGCTGCCTCGGTCTGCACCACGCGCATGCCGCGTCCGCCGCCGCCGCCGGCGGCCTTGACGATGACCGGGTAGCCGATCTCGCGTGCGATGCGCACATTGGTCGCGGCGTCGTCGTCCAGCGGGCCGCCCGAACCGGGAACGCAGGGCACGCCTGCCTCCTTCATCGCGCGGATCGCCTCGACCTTGTCGCCCATCAGGCGGATGGTTTCCGCCCTCGGTCCGATGAAGACGAAACCCGACTGTTCGACGCGTTCGGCGAAGTCGGCGTTTTCGCTCAAGAAACCGTAGCCGGGGTGGATGGCCTGGGCGTCGGTCACCTCGGCGGCGGCGATGATCGCCGGCATGTCGAGGTAGCTCTGGGCGGAAGGGGGCGGACCGATGCAGACCGACTCGTCGGCCATGGCCACGTGCTTGAGGTTGCGGTCGACGGTGGAATGCACCGCGACCGTACGGATGCCCAGGGTGTGACAGGCGCGCAGGATGCGCAGCGCGATCTCGCCCCGGTTGGCGATGACGACCTTCTCGAGCATCGGCGCAGCCTCAGCCGATCACGAACAGGGGCTGGTCGAACTCGACCGGCTGGCCGCTCTCGCACAGCACCGCGACGATCGTGCCCGAGGTTTCCGCCTCGATCGGGTTGAACATCTTCATCGCTTCGATGATGCCCAGCGTGTCGCCGACCTTGACCTGCTGGCCCATGGTCACGAAGGCGGGCTTGTCCGGCGCCGGCGACGCATAGAAGGTGCCGACCATCGGCGAACGCGCGACCTGGCCCGGCGGCATGTCGTCACCCTGCTTGGGCGCCGCGCCGGTGGCGGCATCGACCGGTGAGCTCATCGGCATGGCCGGCTCGGCGCGCGGCGCGGCGGGCGCGGGGGCCTGGGCGACCATCATCGGCGCGGCGGCGTTGCGCGACAGGCGCACCGACTCCTCGCCTTCCTTGATCTCGATCTCGGTCAGGTTGGACTCTTCGAGCAGGTCGATGAGCTTCTTGATCTTTCTCAGGTCCATGCGGGCCTCTCTTTGCGTGGGTCGCGCAGTGCGCGAGTACGGGAAAACGGGAATGGAAGTTGCGTCGGGCCTTCAGCCCGCACGCAGCCGGACAAGCGCGGCGTCGAGCGCGTAGCGGTAGCTGTCGGCGCCGAAACCGCAGACGACGCCGACGGCGAGATCGCTGAAATAGCTGGTCTGGCGGAAAGGCTCGCGGCGGTGCGGATTCGACAGGTGGATTTCGAAGAACGGCAGGGCGACGGCGGCCAGTGCATCGCGCAGGGCGACCGAGGTGTGGGTGAACGCCGCCGGATTGAACAGGATCACCGCGGTGCCGTCGTTGCGGGCGGCCTGGATGCGGTCCACCAGCACATGTTCGGCGTTCGACTGCAGGGTTTCGAGGGAGTGACCGGCGGCGCGGGCCGTGCCTTCCAGCATCGCGTCGATCTCCGCCAGCGTCGTCTGTCCATAGACCTCCGGCTCGCGGCTGCCGAGCAGGTTGAGGTTGGGACCATGGAGGACGAGGACGGAGGCCATCGGGTACGCAGGGCGGCGGGTGCGCGAAGTCTGCGGGATGCCTGTGATCGTGTCCAGTTCGCAGACGTTTGGCGATTTTAAACGGTTGTTTGATTTTAAGCTCAGGGCGCGACCCAGCCGTCGATCTCGCCCGGGGCGAACGGCCCGATCCGCTGCTTGAGCAGGCGTCCGTCCTCCGACAACAGCACGGAGTAGGGCAGCACGCCGCGCGGATTGCCGAGCCGCACGCCCGCGTCGGCCGGTCCTGGAGCGTCAAGCGCGATGGCGTAGGCCACCGGGATCCGCTGGAGAAACGCCCGCACGGCGTCGGCGTCATCCAGCGCGACGCCCAGCACCTGCACGCCGATGTCGCCCTGTTCGCGGGCGAAGCGGTCCAGCTCGGGCATTTCCTCGATGCACGGCCCGCACCAGCTGGCCCAGAGGTTCACCAGTACGCGGCGACCCGCATAGGCGGATGGCAGCTCGAGCGGGCTTCCGTCGAGGCGGTTGATTGAGAACGGCGCCACGATGCCGCCGCGCCGCGGCACCGACACGCCTTCCGGGGGTGCCGGCGCGCTCGCGCTCAGGGTGTCGGCATAGAGTCGCTGGCCGGCCTCGGTGCCGAGCAGGGGCCCCGGGCCGCCAACGAACAGGCTGGCCAGCACCCCGAGGCCGCCGGCCACGACCGCGATCGCCACGACTGTCAGCGGACCGACCCTCATGGCGCCACGCCGGCGCGGCCGAGCGCCTCGACGACGACGGCATCGCTGAGCAGGGCGGGCAGGACCTCGCCTTCGCCACCGCCTGCCGGATAGACCACGTAAAGCGGCACGCCGACGGCCCCGTGGGCCTCGAGGAAAGCGCCGATCTCGGGATCGACGTTGGTCCAGTCGCCGACCATATAGGTCGCGCCGGCATCGGCCAGTGCGTCTGCGAACGCAGCACCCGACAGCACCCGGCGCTCGTTGGCCTTGCAGGTCACGCACCAGTCCGCGGTCATGTTGACGAACACCGGGGTGCCGGCTGCGCGCAGCGCAGCCAGGCGCTCGGCCGAATAGGCGACATGCGTGGCGTCCGCGCTGGCGGTCGCGGCCGGAGGTGTCAGTCGGCCTACCGCGACCACCGGCAGCAGCGCGACCAGCGCCAGCGCCAGCGCCAGTCCGCGATGCAGGGCGTGGCCGGTCCAGCGCCGTCGTTCGAACCACCACAGGGCGAGCGCGAGGAACGTCAGGCCGGCGACCAGCAGCGCCATCGCATCCACGCCGCGCTGTTTGCCGAGCACCCAGGCCAGCCACAGCGCGGTCAGGTACATCGGGAACGCCAGAGCCTGCTTGAAGGTCTCCATCCACGCGCCCGGCTTCGGCAGGCGGTCGGCCAGTGCCGGCACCAGGCCGATCAGCAGGAACGGCAGCGCCAGGCCCAGGCCCAGCATGAGGAACACTGCCAGCGCCATCGGCGTCGAGGCGGTGAACGCATAGGCCAGCGCGCTGCCCATGAAGGGCGCGATGCAGGGACTCGCCACCACGCAGGCCAGCATGCCGGTGAAGAAATCGCCGGCCGGCCCGGTGCGCCCGGCCAGCGCCTGGCCCAGGTTGCCGACCCGCCCGCCCAGGCTGAAGACGCCCGACAGGCTCAGTCCGACGGCGAACATCAGATAGGCCAGGGCGGCGACGAACCACGGCTGCTGCAGCTGGAAGCCCCAGCCCATCGCCTGGCCAGCCGCGCGCAGGGCGATCACAAGCAGGCCGACCGCGGCGAAGGCGACCAGTACGCCGGCGGTGTACCAGAGCGCATGCGCACGCGCGGCCGCGCGGCTGCCGCCGCTTTGGGCCAGTCCCAGCACCTTGAGCGAGAGGATCGGCAGCACGCAGGGCATCAGGTTGAGCAGCACGCCACCGAGCAGGGCCAGGCCGAGCGCCGCGAACAGGCCCAGTGAGGTAGCGCCGGGCGGGCGCGTGCGTGCGTCGTTGTCCGGGGCTGCGCCGGGCGTTCCGGGATCGGCGTCGGCGGCGGGGCCGGGCGGATCGACGGCGTCGGGTACCGGATCCTCGGCGCGAGCGGATGCGCCCGGCGTCCCGGCGGGATCCTGCGGAGCTGCCGTGTCCGCACCGCTGGCGGGGGCGGTGCCCGCCACGTCGGCCGCGGTCTGCGCGCGACCTGCAGGCAATGCGACGCGCACCGTGCGGGTCATCGGCGGATAGCAGATGCCTTCGTCCTGGCAGCCCTGGAACGTCGCGACCACGTCGATCTCGGCTGCATCGGCACGCGTGCGCAGCAGGGGCAGCGGCACGTCGATCTGATTGAAATAGACGGTGACGCCGCCGAAATGCGCGTCGTGATGCGACTGTCCCTTCGGCCAGCGCGGCGTGCCGGCGCGGATGCCTTCGGCGCCGCGCACCTCGAAGCGGTTGCGGTCGCGGTAGAGGTAATAGCCCTTTGCCGGGGTGAAGCGCAGCAGTACGGTGTCGGCATCGCCGGGGATGGCCTCGAAGGCGAATGCCCGCTCGGGCGGCAGCGCGTCGTTGGCGCCGGCCAGTGTCGGCGTGCGCCCTGCGCTGGTGCCTCCGAGTGCCTGGCCGAAAGCGGCGAAGCCGGCGTCGCCGGCCTGCCGCGCGGCGGCGCCGGTCGGGGCCGCGGGCAGGGCGACCCGCAGGGTCCGGGTCTGCGGCGGATAGCAGATTCCGGCATCCGCGCAGCCCTGGTATTTCACTTCGACCTGCACGGTCTCGATGCCGGCAGCGGCTGTCCCCTCCAGCACGCCGGTGACGCGACTGCGGTAGGTCTCCACCTCGCCGAAGAACTCGTCGGTATGTCGCCGGCCATCGGGCAGCTGCAACGGGGTGGCCGCGAAGCCCGCTTCGACCCGCGCGCCCATGCGATGCCGGTACAGGTAATAGCCGTCGGCGATTGCCCAGCGGATCTCGATACGGTCGCGGCCCACCGCCTCGGCAGAAACCGCGAGCGCCTCGTCGACCGGCAACACGTCGTCGAAACCGATGCCCTGCGCCTGCGCGGTCCGTGCGCCGATCAGCAGGGCGCAGGCCAGCAGCCAGGCAGTGAGCAGCCGGCTTGTTGTCCACGAAGGTGACGGGTGCCGCCGGGCGCGGCTGGCCAGGGAATGGATGTCGGTCGGACGCATCGAGCCAGTATCGCAGGGCGCCGCCAACGATGCCGAACGCGGGTTCAGCGCACCGCCGTCGGGCCGCGCTGGATCGCTTGCGGCGACTCGCGCAGTGGCTCCGTACGGCCGCTGCCAGGGTGCACCCGGTGAACGCAGTATCCCGCCATCACGCCACGCAGATTAATGAACCCGTCAGTATGATTACCCGCACTTTCCCCTGAACAACGCCGAGCCGCCCGCGGCTCTACCGAGCCGATGCGCCCCATTCCCACACTCTTCATCGCGGCGACCCTGGCCCTGGCCACATGCCCCGTGGCTGCCCAGTCCGCACCCATCGAGATCGGCGCCGGCGCGTCCGCGACCCGGGACAACGAGACCACTCTGGCCCTCACCGCCGCCTGGTTGCCGGAGTGGCGCCGCACCGAACACGGCGTGCTGCGGTGGGATGTCGGCGCGATCTATGTACGCGGCCGCGACGACACCCGGTTGAATCTGGACGAGGACGTGGGCGTGTTCCATGGCGGCGCCCGCTACGAACGCGACAATGGATTCGTCGCCGGTTTCGGCGCTGGCGTGCAGGTCGGGCGTACCGATGCACTGTCGGGCAATCCGCAGTTCGTCAGTTCGATCGGCTGGCGCTGGCAGCGGTTCTCGCTGATGGCGCGGCACATTTCCAACGCCAGCATCAAGCAGCCCAACGACGGCGAGACGATGCTGGTGGCGACCTGGCGCCTGCGCTGATCCGGGCGCGTTGACCGGCCCCGGGCCTCCGCCCGCCGTCGATTTCTCCGCTTGCGTGGACTCGGCGCACGCGGACACGACGGGCGCCGTCCTCTGTCGCGCTCCTGACCGAGGCAAAAAATTTTCGCTCGGCGGGCCTTGAAAAGCCCGGGGGTGTCCCCATCTCCGTTGCAGTCCTGGCTCAGCCGGGTGCGCGCGCTCCGGTTTCTGGCAGTCGCAATATGCGACTGCTAGAATCCGCGCACGATTTGTTTACGATCAATAACTTAGCGAGGGTGAAAAATGAGCAACCTGAAGCCGCTGTACGACCGCATCGTGGTCAAGCCCGTCGAGGCAGAAGAGAAGAGCGCCGGCGGCATCCTGATCCCCGACAACGCCAAGGAAAAGCCCACCAAGGGTGAAGTCGTCGCCGTCGGCGAGGGCAAGGCACTCGACAACGGCAGCGTGCGCGCGCCGAAGGTCAAGGTCGGTGACATCGTGATCTACGGTCAGTACGCCGGCAGCGCCTACAAGGCGGACGGCATCGAATACAAGATCGTCAAGGAAGACGACATCCTCGCGATCGTCGGCTGATCCGCAGCGGACGCGCCGCGTCCGCGCGACACCGCGATCGATCTTGGCGGGCTGGCCCCGCCTTCAATCCCCTGAAATATTTCTGAGGTAATTACGAATGGCTGCGAAGGAAATCCGCTTCGGCGAAGACGCGCGCTCCAAGATGGTGCGTGGCGTGAATGTGCTCGCCAATGCCGTCAAGGCAACCCTGGGCCCGAAGGGCCGCAACGTCGTGCTCGAGAAGAGCTTCGGCGCGCCGACGATCACCAAGGACGGCGTGTCCGTCGCCAAGGAGATCGAGCTGGCCGACAAGTTCGAGAACATGGGCGCGCAGATGGTCAAGGAAGTCGCTTCCAAGACCTCCGACAACGCCGGTGACGGCACCACCACCGCGACCGTGCTGGCCCAGGCCCTGATCCGCGAAGGTTCCAAGGCGGTTGCCGCCGGCATGAACCCGATGGACCTCAAGCGCGGCATCGACAAGGCGGTCATCGCCGCCGTCGCCGAGCTCAAGAAGCTGTCCAAGCCGACCGCCGACGACAAGGCGATCGCCCAGGTCGGCACGATCTCGGCCAACTCGGACGAATCCATCGGCACGATCATCGCCGACGCGATGAAGAAGGTCGGCAAGGAAGGCGTGATCACGGTCGAGGAAGGCTCGGGCCTGGACAACGAACTCGACGTCGTCGAGGGCATGCAGTTCGACCGCGGCTACCTGTCGCCGTACTTCGTCAACAACCAGCAGTCGATGTCGGCGGAACTGGATGACCCGTTCATCCTCCTCTACGACAAGAAGATCTCGAACGTCCGTGACCTGCTGCCCGTGCTGGAAGGCGTGGCCAAGGCCGGCAAGCCGCTGCTGATCGTCGCCGAGGAAGTCGAAGGCGAGGCGCTGGCGACCCTGGTGGTCAACACCATCCGCGGCATCGTCAAGGTCTGCGCCGTCAAGGCGCCGGGCTTCGGCGACCGTCGCAAGGCGATGCTCGAAGACATGGCCACCCTGACCGGCGGCACCGTGATCTCCGAGGAAGTGGGCCTGTCGCTCGAGAAGGCGACCATCGCCGACCTCGGCCGTGCCAAGAAGGTGCAGGTCTCCAAGGAGAACACCACCATCATCGACGGCGCCGGCGAGACCAGCGGCATCGAAGCGCGCATCAAGCAGATCAAGGCGCAGATCGAAGAGACCTCGTCCGACTACGACCGCGAGAAGCTGCAGGAGCGCGTGGCCAAGCTGGCCGGCGGTGTTGCGGTGATCAAGGTCGGCGCGTCGACCGAGATCGAGATGAAGGAAAAGAAGGCCCGCGTCGAAGACGCCCTGCACGCCACGCGCGCAGCGGTCGAGGAAGGCGTGGTCCCCGGTGGTGGCGTGGCGCTGGTGCGCGCGCTGCAGGCGATCGGCGAGCTCAAGGGCGCGAACGAAGACCAGAACCACGGCATCGTCATCGCCCTGCGTGCGATGGAAGCGCCGCTGCGCGAGATCGTCACCAACTGCGGTGAAGAGCCGAGCGTCGTGCTGAACAAGGTCAAGGACGGCAGCGGCAACTACGGCTACAACGCCGCGACCGGCGAGTACGGCGACATGATCGCGTTCGGCATCCTGGACCCGACCAAGGTCACCCGTTCGGCGCTGCAGAACGCAGCCTCGATCGCCGGCCTGATGATCACCACCGAAGCGATGGTGGCCGAGCTGCCGAAGAAGGAAGAGCCGGCGATGCCGGGCGGCGGCATGGGCGGCATGGGCGGCATGGATTTCTGATCCAGCGCCACCTGTCCCACCGTTGCATGAAGAACCCCGCCGCGAGGCGGGGTTTTTCTTTGGGCGCGCTCCGACGGTCCGGCGTCGACGCCGGCGGGCATGCCTGTGTTGGGCGACACCGTCTAGACGATCCTCACCCTGTTTCGTTCAAGCTTCGCGTATGCCCCATCCGCTGATCGTCAGGCTGCGCACCCACCGCCGCGGCCTCCGGATCGCCGCCATCGTGATTGCGGCGCTGTATGCGTTGTATCTGCTCGCCGCCAACATCTTTCTCAACAGCGCCTGGGGCGCGGGCGTGATCAACGCCAGACCCGAGCGCTATCACGCGCGCTGGGATTGGGCGATGAGCCTGTATCCGGGGCACATCCATGCGCGCGACATCGTCATGGGCGGACATGCGCGCACCACCCGTTGGACGGTTGCCAGTCCGCGCGCGAACGGACGCATCAAACTGCTGCCGCTGTTGCGGCGCGAAGCGGCGTTCGGCAGGATCCGCGCCCAAGACGTATCCGTGCACGTCGCGCGGGCGTCGCGCGATCTGCTTCCGGCCCGCCGTGCCGACAAGCCTTGGACGCTCCGCTTCGACGCGATCACCACGCCGAGCCTGCTGCGGTTCGATTTCTACGAGGCGCGGGTGACCGGGCGCGGTGATGCGCGCTTCGTGTTCGAGAAGACCCTGCAGGGTGGACCGATGGAGGTTGGCCCGTCCACGCTGGCGATGCCCGACGCGACGCTGCAGGTGGGCGAGGTGACGCTGCTGCGCGATGGGCGGCTGGCACTGGAGATCTCGATTCCGGCACACGTCCGCGAACAGGCGGAGGGCGAGGAAAAACTGGTGCTGCTGGATGCGCGCATGCGCGTCGAGGGGCCGGCGCCGGGGCTGGACCTGAAGGTCCGCAACGACGAGCCGTTGCCGATCGGAACCACCGGCGCGCTGGGGCGGCTGGACGCCGATCTGACGCTCGAGCGCGGCGTGCTGATGCCCGGCAGCCGGCTCGACTGGTCTGCGCCGGTGTTCTCCAGCGATGCCGCCGGCGCGCCGGTTCGACATCCGCTCGGCGTGGCGCTGCGCACTGCCGACGACACGATCCTCATCGCGGTGCGGGTGCCGCCGGAATCTCCGGGCGCTGCGCCCTGGCTGCGCGCCGACCTGCGCGTCGAAGACCGCCGGCTCGACCCCGACGACTGGCTGCGGCCGCTGCGGGCGCTGGGCGGCACGGTGCAGGCGCAATGGCCGGCGGTGCCGCTGCGCTGGATCGGCGTGATCCTCGACGATCTCGACTGGCTGTCCTTCGATGGGCGCGCCGATCTGGAGGCGGATCTCCAGCTGCACGACGGCGCGCTGCAGGCGGGCAGCCGGCTCGATGTGGATCAGGCCGAACTGGCTGCACGCGTGCTCGACAACCGCTTCCGCGGACAGGCGCATGCGCAGATGCGCATGAGTGAGGAGAGCGGCGGGACACGTACGGCGATCGGCATCGTCCTGGAGCGCTTCACCCTGGGTCCAGAGGCCTCACCCGGCGTCATTGACCTGCGCGGGCGTGACCTGCGCCTGGACCTGGCCTCCACCGGCCCGCTGGCGGAGTTCCACAGCAATCTCGACGCGCGCCTGCGTTTCGACGACGCCGAGGTCCCGGATCTGCGCACCTTCAACCGTTACCTGCCCGGCCAGAGCGCTCGCCTCAACGGCGGCAGCGGAGAGGCCAGCGGCGACATCCGGCTCGACAACGCCGGCGAGATGATCAACGGGCACATCCGCGTGCGCGGTCAGGACGTGCGCCTGGCCCTCGGTCCCTCGCAGCTGTCGGGCAATGTGGATCTCGACAGCAAGCTGTCGCGGATGCAGCGGGTCGGCCGCCACTACACGATCGACGAGATGGCCGTGCGCGTCGACGGCGTGCGCCTGGACGGGTTGGAGGACGCAACGCCGTGGTGGGCACAGGTCGCGCTCGAGGACGGCACGCTCGAGTGGAAGGAGCCCTTCGCGGTGCGCGGCCGCGCGCAGGTCGACATGCGTGATGTCAGCGTGCTGCTGGGGCTGTTCGCCGAACGCAGCGCGTTTCCGCGCTGGATCGGCAACCTGATCGATTCCGGCGAGGCACACGCGACCGCCGATCTGCAGGTAAGTGGCCGCGAATTGATCTTCGACCGGGTAGAGGCCCACAACGACCGTATCGACCTGCTGGCGCGCCTGCGGATCCTCGACGGGAAACCGCAGGGTGATCTCTACGCGCGCTGGGGCATCCTCGGCCTGGGCGTGGAGCTCGACGACGGCAAGCGCACCCTGCACATCGCCGGGGCCCGCGAGTGGTTCGAATCACAACCCCCGCTGCTGGCGGAGTAGGCCGGCCACGGCCGGCGTGCGGGGTTCAGGCCGCGCTGCCCGCGGCCATGCCCGATGCCCAGGCCCACTGGAAGTTGTAGCCGCCGAGCCAGCCGGTCACGTCGAGTACCTCGCCGACGAAGTACAGGCCGGGCGCGTGCTGTGATTCGAGCGTGCGCGAGGACACGCCCGCGGTGTCCACGCCGCCGAGCGTGACCTCGGCGGTGCGATAGCCTTCGGTGCCGCTGGCGACCAGCGGCCAGGCCTGCAGCAGCGCGGCCGTGTCGTGCAACTGGGGCGGCGTGAGCTGCTTCATCGGCCGGTTCGCCAGCCAGATCTCGCACAGGCGCTGGGCGAAGCGGCGCGGCATCAGTTCGGCCAGCACGTTCTTCAGTTCGGTGCCGGGGCGCTCGGCCTGCTGCGCCTGCAGCCAGGCGAGCGCATCGCGGCCCGGCAGCAGGTCCAGGCGCAGATCGTCGCCCGGCTGCCAGTAGGAGGAGATCTGCAGGATCGCCGGCCCACTGATGCCGCGATGGGTGATGAGCATCCGGTTGCGGAAGTGCGCGCCGTTGCAGCTGGCCTCGACATCGAGTGCGACGCCGGACAGGTCGGCCAGGCGTTCCTGGTGCTTGCCGCTGAGGGTGAGCGGCACCAGGCCCGCACGCGTGGGCACCAGCGCATGGCCGAAGGCCTGCGCGATCTCGTAGCCGAAGCCGGTCGCGCCCATGCTCGGGATCGACAGGCCGCCGGTCGCGATCACCAGCGAGGCGCATTCCAGGCGTCCCAGCGCCGTCGCGAGCGTGTAGCCGTCGGTGCTCCGGCGCGGCAGCTCCACCTGGCAATGCGTGCGCACTTCCACGCCGGCGGCGACGGCCTCGTCGAGCAGCAGCTGCACGATCTGCTTCGATGACCCGTCGCAGAAGAGCTGTCCCAGTTCCTTCTCGTGCCAGGCGATGCCGTGCGCGTCGACCAGATCGATGAAATCCTGCGGCGTGTAGCGCGCCAGCGCCGACTTGCAGAAATGCGGGTTGCCCGAGATGTACTGCGCCGGCGTGGTGCCGGTATTGGTGAAATTGCAGTGGCCGCCGCCGGACATCAGGATCTTCTTGCCGACCTTGTTGGCGTGGTCGAGCACCAGCACGCGCCGGCCGCGCTGGCCGGCCGCGATCGCCGCCATCAGGCCGGCCGCACCGGCGCCGAGGACGATGACGTCCCAGTCGGTGGACGCCAGGACAGGGGAAGCGGAGGCAGGAGCTGCGGGCATCGCGGGCGGGGCGGAACAGGGGCGCGCAGTCTAGCGGTCGTCGGCGGGAGGCGTCGCCGCCGCCTTGCATCCGCGTCACCGTGTCGTCGACGCGCGATGCGATCCGCGGGCAGCGCGATGCCGGTCGCCGGGTGCGGATGCGGCGTGTCCTGGCCAAAAAATGCCTCGCGCCCGCAGTGCGTGCCGACTTTCGGCGCGCGGCGGCAGCCCCTGACTGCCGCGCGTAGCCGGACCCGGGTGCGCGCGGGATAATGCTGCGATGACCGTCTCGCCACCCTGGTACCTGTACCTGCTCGAGTGCCGGGACGGCAGCTACTACGCCGGCATCACCCTCGATCTCGAGGCGCGCTTCATCGCACACGCCCTCGGGCGCGGGGCCAAGTACACACGGGCCAATCCGCCTGTACGCATCGTCGCCAGCCGGATGTTTCCCGACCGCGCCAGCGCATCGCGCGCGGAATGGCAGCTCAAGCGCCAGCCGCGCGCGCGCAAGCTGGCCTGGCTGCTGGCACTGGCCTGAGCCCGCCCGGGGCGGGCTCCGAGGCCTGGAGCGCCGTCAGGTGGGCGGGTTCGCCGCTGGACGCATATCGCCCGTATCGAGCCAGCGCTGGTGCCATGACAGCGCCTCGGGGAGCAGATGCGGGGTGTGCTTGCCGTAGCTGTCGCGCAGTGCACGCTCGAAGTAGTCCTCGAGCGCGTCGCGATAGTCGGGGTGCGCGCAGCGGTCAATCAACTGCCGCGCGCGCTGCTTGGGCGACAGCCCACGCAGGTCCGCCAGGCCCTGCTCGGTGACGATGATCGAGACATCGTGCTCGGTGTGGTCGACGTGGCTGACCATCGGCACGATGGACGAGATCGTGCCGTTCTTCGCGGTACTCGGGCTCATGAAGATGGACATGAAGCCGTTGCGCGCGAAGTCGCCGGAACCGCCGATGCCGTTCTGCATGCGACTGCCCATGATGTGGGTGGAGTTGATGTTGCCGTACAGGTCCACCTCGACCATTCCGTTCATGCCGATGCAGCCCAGCCGCCGCACCAGTTCCGGATGGTTGGAGATCTCCTGCGTGCGCAGGATGATCTTGCGGCGGAAGAAGTCGATCTCGTCCTTGAACGCGGCATTGGCCTCGGGGCTCATCGCAAAGCCGGTGCACGAGGCACTGGCCAGCACCCCGCTGCGCAGCAGGTCGAGCATGCCGTCCTGGATCACTTCGGTGAAGGCGGTGAGATCGCGGAAGCCGCTCTTCGCCAGTCCCGCCAGCACGGCATTGGGAATATTGCCCACGCCCGACTGCAGCGGCAGCAGGTTGGCCGGCAAGCGGCCCTTGTCCACTTCGTGGCGCAGGAATTCGATCAGGTGCCCGGCGATCTGCTCGCTGGTCGCGTCGACGGGACTGAAAGGACTGTTCCGGTCCGGGGCCCGCGTGCGCACGACCGCGACGATCTTGTCCGGATCCACGCGCAATGCGGTCTCGCCGATCCGGTCGTCCGGATGTTCCAGCGGAATCGGCCGGCGGTGCGGCGGCAGCGCGGTGCCGTAGTAGATGTCGTGCATGCCTTCGAGACCGGCCGGCTGCCAGTCGTTGACCTCCACGATCACGTGCTTGGCCAGGTCCAGCCAGGTCTTGGAATTGCCCACCGACGTCGACGGCACGATGCTGCCGTCCTCGCGGATCGCGACGGCTTCGACCACCGCCACATCGATATCGCCGTAGAAACCGAACCACGCGTGCTGCGCGACATGGCTCAGGTGCGCGTCGATGTAGGCCAGCGTGCCGTCGTTGATCCGGCGCCGCGCATCGGGATCGCTCTGGAACGGCAGCCGCAGCGCGATGCCGTCGACCTTGGCCAGCGCGCCGTCGAGTTCCGGCGCAGTGGATGCGCCGGTCAGCAGCCGGATCTGGAACGCCTCGCCGGCCGCGTGTGCGACCTCGATGCGGGCGGCCAGCGCCTGCGGCACCGACTTCGGATACCCGGAGCCGGTGAACCCGCTCATGGCCACGGTCTGGCCGGGGTGGATCAGGGCGGCAGCGGTCGCGGCGGGCACGACTCGGTCGCGCAGGGCGGCGTTGCGGATGCGGTCTTCGGACATGGTGATGGAGCACGCGGGGGAATCGCGATTATCGCCTGTGGCCGGGTGCCCCGGTGGGGTGCAGTGGCTATAGTCGTGCGCCGTACCGGAACACGCCGTCCCATGTCGCATGCGCCTTCTTCGTCCTTGCCCACCGTCGCCTGCGCCGCCGGCGGCACCGGGGGGCACCTGTTTCCCGCCGAGGCGCTGGCGCGGGAACTGCAGCGGCGCGGGCATCCGGTGGTGATCTACACCGAACGCCGTGGCGCCGCGTACACGCAGGCGCTGGCCGGGCTCGACCACGTGGTGCTGCCCGCGCGCAGTCTCGAGGGCGGCCTGGCCGGAAAGCTTGCCGCCGGCCTGACCATCCTTCGCGCGACTGCCCTGGCGCGCGCCGACATGGTGCGTCGCCGGGTGCGCCTGCTGGTGGGGTTCGGCGGCTATCCGAGCTTCGCGCCCGCATTGGCCGCGAAAAGCCGGGCGTTGCCGCTGTTGCTGCACGAGCAGGGCGCGCGGCTGAGCATGGCCAACCGCAAGCTGCTGCGCTTCGCCGACGGGGTGGCGACCTCGTTCCCCGCCACCACGGGACTCGACGGGTTCGATCCCGCCCGGATCGTGAATACGGGGAATCCGGTGCGCCAGGCCATTCTCGACGCGCGGGGCGACTATCCATCGCTCGATCCGCACGGACCGCTTCGCCTGCTCGTCGTCGGCGGCAGCCAGAGCGCGCGAGTGTTCGGCGAAGTGGTGCCGCCGGCCTTGCTGCAGTTGCCCGTGTCGATCCGGCATCGACTGCAGGTGTCGCTGCAGATGAAGGGCGACGCGGTCGCCAGCGTGGAAGCCGCACTGCAGGCCGGCGGTATCGAGGCGACGGTGCGCCCGTTCTTCGACGACATGGGCGCGCGTCTGCGTGACGCGCACCTGGTGATCACGCGCGCCGGCGCGACGACCGCCGCCGATCTGCTGAGCATGGGCCGCCCCGCGGTACTCGTACCGATTCCGCAGGGCGGTTCGCGCGACGAACAGCGCCGCAATGCCGAGACCCTGGCGGCAGCGGGAGTGGGCTGGTGCCTGCCGGAATCGGAGTTCACGCCGGAGCGGCTGTCCGAGCTGCTGGCCGGGGCGTTCGCCTCGCCCACCGTGCTGCCGGACGCGGCACGCGCCTCGGCCGCACTCGGCCGCCCCCAGGCGGCAGCGACGCTGGCCGATCTGGTGCAGGAAACGCTTGCCCGCAATCCCTGAGCGTCCGCGCGCGCGAACCGGGTCACGCTGATGCCGTGCGTCGCCCAGCGGCACGCCGGCTTCCGCGGCGCCTGCGTTCCAGATTTAGCAGCACGCCCGGCAGCCGGACAGCCGGACAGCCGGACAGCCTTCATTGCGATGGTCCGATCGTCACGGCGCGTGGCTCCTGTCGGGACTGGTTATCCGCCCCCCGCCGCCCGCGGGGTTGCGCAGCGGTGATGGCCGCCGGCCGGCGCGTCGCTCCACGAGCTGGTGGCGGTCGCACGTCTGGCGGTCGCACGTCTTGCCGGGCGCTGGCATGTCCGTGTCCTGCCGCCGACCCCGCATCCGTGCCCGGCATCCAGCCGTGTGGAAGGGAACGCCTCGCAAGGGCGCTACAGGCCCTGCAGTCGGTGGTGGGCGATGCGCCCGCGTCGGCGGCGTGTCTGGGCGATGAGCGGCGGGGGCGCTCGCAGAGGGACGGCCTCCCCAGGTCGCGATGCTTTCTTGTACCTGCGAGTATCGTTTTGCAATGCAGCGTGCAATGCCCTAACAACTCTTTCACTATCGCCCTGCACCCGACGTGGGGGAGGGAGCAAGCCCGTGACCGGTTCGCCGGAAGCGGGCTTTTTTATTGCCTGGCGTTTGTCGCGCGAGGCTCGTCGCACCTTCGCGGCATGGAGGGCGCCCCGCAGCTGGCCCGACGGGCAATGCGACAATCCGTCGATGCACGACATGCCCCCCGAACTCGACGCCCATCTCGACCGGCTTCTGGCCCGCTTGCCGGCCACTGTACGCAGCGATCCCGCCGCGATGGCCCGCGTGTCGCCGGTTGCGCTGGCGAGCGATTTCGCCCTGGAGGTGCTGCAGCGGCAGCCCGACGTGCTGGCGCAACTGCTGGGCGATGATGCGGCGAGCGGCATCGCGGCGCCTGCGCTGACGCCCGCCAATCGCGGGGAGTGGCCGGCCCTGCTGCGCCGGTATCGCGCCGCATGCTCGGCCCGGCTGGTCTGGCGGGACGTGCACGGGGTCGACGATGTCGATGCGACGCTCGCCGGCAGTACCCGGCTCGCGGAAACCTGCCTGTCGCTGGCGCTGGAGGCGCTCGAAGGCGAGTTCGTCGAGCGCTACGGCCACGTGCGCGATGCCGAGGGTCGCGCGGTCCGTCTGGTCGTGTTCGGGCTCGGGAAGCTCGGCGGCGGCGAGCTCAATTTCAGCTCCGACATCGACCTGATCTACGGCTTCGCCGCTGCAGGTGACAGTGATGGCGCGCGCCCGCTGGCCGCCGAGGCCTATTTCACCCGTCTCGGCCAGCAGCTGACGAGACTGCTGGACGAGACCACGGCCGACGGCTTCAGTCATCGCGTGGACCTGCGCCTGCGTCCGTTCGGCAATGCCGGACGCATCGCCCTGAGCTTCGCGGCGATGGAGCAGTACTTCCAGCACGAAGGCCGCGACTGGGAGCGGTATGCCTGGCAGAAAGCCCGGCCGGTCGCGGGCGACATCGAGGCGGGCGAACGCTTTCTCGTCCAGTTGCGGCCCTTCATCTATCGCCGTTATCTCGACTACGGCGCACTCGACGGCCTGCGGCAGATGAAGGCGATGATCGCCGCCGAGGTGGCGCGCAAGGATCTTGCAGACGACATCAAGCGCGGCGAAGGCGGGATTCGCGAGATCGAATTCCTGGCCCAGGCGCTGCAGTTGATCCGCGGCGGCCGCGAGCCGGCGCTGCGCGAGCGCCGGCTGATGCCTGCGCTCGAGGCCCTGCACGCGCATGCGCAGATCGATGCGGACACGCTGGCCCTGCTGCAGCACGCGTACCGCTTCCTGCGCCGGCTGGAAAACCGCCTGCAGATGCTGCGCGACGCGCAGACGCACCGGCTGCCGTCCGATCCGCTGGACCGGCTGCGCGTTGCTCGCGGCCTCGGCCATGTCGACTGGGCCTCGCTCGAAGACGCGCTATGCACACAGCGCGCCGCCGTGGCCCAGGAATTCGATGCGCTGTTCGCGGTGCGCAGCCAGCAGCGCAGCGTCGAGGCCGATGGCGACATCGCCGGCTACTGGAAGGCGCTGCCTGACGGGGGCGCGCCGGCGGTGCTCGAGGCTGCGGGCTTTGCGGATGCGGCGGATGTCGACTCGGCGCTGCGCGACTTCGCCCGTTCGCCGAGCGTGCGCGATCTCTCGGATGCGGCACGTGCGCGGCTCGACCGCCTGATGCCGGTCCTGCTGCAGGCCTCGGCGCCTGCGGACCGCCCGCTTCAGGCGATCCGCCGGCTGCTCGCGCTGCTGCACAACATCCTGCGCCGGGCCAGCTACCTGGCCCTGCTCGACGAGCGGCCGGCTGCGCTCGCGCGCCTGGTGGGAGTGGTCACGCGCAGCGCGTTCCTCGCCGAGCGCGTGGCCGCCCATCCGCTGCTGCTCGACGAACTGCTCGACGCGCGCGCGGAAGGCCCCCTGCCGCAACGCGGCGATCTGGCGGAGGCCTGCGCACGGGCCCTGCGCCAGCCCGATCTTGAAGCCTCGTTGCTCGCGCTCAACGAGACCCGTCAACAACTCAGCTTCCGGATCGCGCTGGCCACGCTCGATGGGCGGCAGTCCGGCCAGGATGCGACGCGTCAGCTGGCGTGGCTGGCCGACGCGGTCGTAGACGTCGTACTGGCACTCGCCAAGCGCGACCTCGAGGCCGCCCATGGCGCGCTGCCGGACGCGCGCTTCGCGGTCGTCGGCTACGGCAGCCTGGGGGGCGAGGAACTGGGCTTCGGCTCCGACCTTGACCTGGTGTTCCTCTACGACGCCCCGCCGGGGGCGCAATCGGACGGCGCGCGGCCGCTGGACGCGCAGCGCTGGGCGGCGCGACTGGGCCAGAAGATCGTTGCGCTGCTGGGCACCGTGACCGGCGGCGGTCGGCTCTACGACGTGGACGTACGGCTGCGGCCCGACGGCGGCAAGGGCCTGCTGGTGTCTTCGCTGGCGAGTTATTCGGAATACCAGCGCGAGCGGGCGTGGACCTGGGAGCACCAGGCGCTGGTGCGGGCGCGCTTCGTCGCGGGCGACGACGCCATGGCCGCGGTCTTCGAGGAGGTCCGGCGGACGACACTGTCCGCCCCCCGCGATCCGGCCGTGCTGCGCGAAGATGTCGCAGCGATGCGGCGACGCATGCGCGCCGAGCTCGATCGCAGCACCGACGGGTTCTTCGACCTCAAGCAGGGCGAGGGTGGCCTCGTCGACCTGGAGTTCCTGCTGCAGTACCTCGTGCTCCGCGATGCCGCCACGCGGCCGTCCCTGCTCGGTCCGCGGGCGACGCCCCTGCTGCTGGAGGCTGCGGGCGCCGAGAACCTGCTGGATCCGGTAACCAGCGCCAGCCTGCGAGCAGCGCACGCGACGCTGCTGGAACTGGCCCTGGGCTGCAGTCTGGACCGCCGTACCCGGATCGTGCCCGCCAGTCCCGGACTGGCCGCAGCGCGTGAAACGATCTGTCGCGTGGCCCGATGGTCCTGAACAGGCCGCTCTTCATCCGCCAGTTGCAGGTGGGTCCGGATAATCATCCAACTCGCTGCGGCAGCCTCTCGAAAGCCTCATGAGGATCGCCGTCGGGTCTTCCGCAACCATTCCATTTCCAGAACGTTCGGGAACTTCCGCGCGCCTTAGCAGTCTTAGATGGCGACTGCTAACATCCACTCCATGAGTACGCAGACCATGTCCCACGCCTTGGTTGCCAACAGCCTTCCGATTCCCAGCCCGCTTGGTTCGCTGGACGCCTACATCAGCGCCGTGCACCGTATCGAGGTGCTGTCGGTCGAAGAGGAGCAGGCGCTCGCGCAGCGCTACCGCGACCACGAGGATCTCGATGCCGCGCGCGAACTGGTGCATTCGCACCTGCGCTTCGTCGTGCACGTCGCCCGTGGCTACAACGGCTACGGACTGCCGCTCGGCGACCTGATCCAGGAAGGCAACATCGGCCTGATGAAGGCCGTCAAGCGCTTCGACCCCGATGTCGGCGTGCGCCTGGTGAGCTTCGCGGTGCACTGGATCCGCGCCGAGATGCACGAGTTCATTCTCAAGAACTGGCGCATCGTCAAGGTCGCCACGACCAAGGCCCAGCGCAAGCTGTTCTTCAACCTGCGCAAGAGCAAGAAGCGTCTGGGCTGGCTCAATGCCAGCGAGGTCAAGGCGGTCGCCGCGGATCTCAACGTGTCCGAGCGCGAGGTGCTGGAGATGGAGTCGCGCCTGTCCGGCCGCGACATCGGCTTCGACGCGCCTGCTGGCGAGGACGACGACAACGCGCCGCCGGCGCCGGTCGCCTATCTGGTGGCGCAGGACGAGGGCCCGGCCCAAGCCTATGAGCGCAACGACAGCGAGGAGAACAAGCTCGAGCTGCTGCGCGAAGGCATGGCCTCGCTCGATGCCCGCTCGCGCGACATCATCAGCCGCCGCTGGCTCGACGACGAGCACAAGGTGACACTGCAGGAACTGGCAGACGAGTACGGCGTCTCCGCCGAGCGGATCCGCCAGGTCGAAGCCAATGCGCTGAAGAAGATGAAGGCGCTGTTCGCGGCCTGATCCGTCGCGCCAGTCGGCTACGAAACGGCCCGCGCAAGCGGGCCGTTTTTCTTTGCACCGGGCACGTGGCGTCGCCGCCCCCAGGTCACCACTTGAACAGCACCAGGCTCACCGCCAGCGCGGCCATGCCGCTGACCAGGCCGTATACCGTCTCGTGGCCCTTGGCGTAGCGCTTGGCCGCCGGCAGCAGTTCGTCGAGCGCAAGAAAGACCATCACGCCGGCGATCAGCCCGAACACCACGCCGAACACCGGCTCCGACAGGTACGGCCGCAGCACGGCGTAGCCGAACAACGCCCCGATCGGTTCGGCCAGGCCCGACAGCAGGCAGGCCAGGAACGCGTAGAGCTTGTTGTTCGTCGCGAAATACACCGGCACCGCGATCGCGATGCCCTCGGGAATGTTGTGGATCGCGATCGCGAACGCCAGCGGCAGGCCGACGCCCGGGTTCTCGAGTGTCGCGAAGAACGTGGCCAGGCCTTCGGGAAAGTTGTGCGCGGTGATCGCGATCGCGGTGAGCAGGCCGACGCGGCGGATGTAGCTGGTGTTGTGCTCGCGGAAATAGGGGTCGTCCACTTCCAGCCGCTCGTGCGGGTTGGGGACCAGCCGGTCGATGGCGACGATGCACAGCAGGCCGCCCAGAAACGACAGCGTGCCCCAGGTGAAGCCCAGCTGGCCGCCGTAGGCATTGGTGAAGGCCTGGACCGCCTTGTCCAGGATCTCGGTCAGCGACACGTAGACCATGGCGCCGGCGGCGAAGGCGAGGCCGAAGGCCAGCAGCCGGGCGTTGGGCTGCTTGGCGAAGATCACCATCAGGCTGCCGAGCCCGGTCGCCAGGCCGGCCGCGGTGGTCACGCCGAGCGCGATGAGAAAGTTGGAGTTCGAGACTTCGATCATGCGTTGGCCCGGGCGGAGCGTGGAGGCGGGGCGCGACGCCGGTGGACTGCAGTCGCGGGAAGACGCGGCGCCATGCTATCCGAGAGCGCGCGGTTGAGGCGTGTCGACCGTCGGGGCGCCCATCGGCCCAGCTGCGCGTCGCTGGCGCCAGCCACGACCCGCGTGCGTACATGGCCAGCGCCCGCCTGCCGGTGCCAGCGCGGGGCGGGCTGCGCGATGTGGTGCAGCTCCCCCGGACTCGTGCGGTAGTCCCGCATCGCCAGCGCGAACGGGCGGCCCGGACCCGCTTACGCCACGCCACGGCGGCAGCCGCAGCGCGGCCGTGCCCGCCTGTCGGCCCGCGCCTGTGCGCGGGGGACGGTCAGAGCCGCGCGCGCTGCGCGGTCAGCGCGTCGTACTGCGCGGTCCAGTCGACGAGGCGCTGACGTTCCTGGTCGACGACCGCGGCCGGCACCTTGTCGCTGAACTTCGCGAGCTTGGCGGCGCTCTTGTCCTTCTCGCTGGACACCCGGGCGATCTCCTTGTCGAGGCGCGCACGTTCGGCGTCCAGGTCGACCAGGCCCTCGAGGGGAACGAACAGCGCCAGCTCGCCGACCAGCGCCGAGGCGGCGGGCGGCAGATCGGCATCCGGCGTGCCGCTGTCCACGATCTGGATGTCCGAGAGCCGGTTGAGTGAGCGCAGCTGCGAGGCGCACCGCTGCAGACGCGTGGCATCGTGCTCGGTGCGCGGGCGCGCCAGCAACGGGACCTGCTTCGATGGCGAGACGCCGAGCTCGCTGCGGATTCGCCGCAGCGCGGTGACCATCTGCTTGAGCCACTCGATGTCGGTGGTGGCCTGGGCGTAGTCCGCGACGCGTGCGTCGTATGCCGGGTACGGCTGCAGCGAGATCGTCTCCGCTTCGATGCCGACACGCGGCGCAACCTGGCGCCACAGTTCTTCGGTGACGAACGGGATCAGCGGATGCAGCAGTCGCAGCAGCGATTCGAGCACGTGCAGCAGCGTATGACGGGTGCTGCCCGCAGCCGCGGCGTCGTCGCCGAGCAGCGCCGGCTTGGCGAGTTCGACGAACCAGTCGCAGAAGTCGTTCCATGCGAATTCGTACAGCGTCTGCGCAAGCAGGTCGAAGCGGTAGCTCTCGAAGTGCGTGCGCGCCTCGTCGGCCGTGCCCGCCAGCCGTGCGAGGATCCACTTTTCGGCATCCGTCGCCGGTTCGAGCGCGCCACCGGGCTGGAAGCCCTCGGTGTTCATCAGCACGAAGCGCGTCGCGTTCCAGAGCTTGTTGCAGAAGTTCTTGTAGCCCTCGGCGCGGCCCAGATCGAACTTGATGTCGCGGCCGGGGCCAGCCAGCGCGGCCATCGTGAAACGCAGCGGATCGGCGCCGTGGGCGGCGATGCCCTCGGGGAATTCCTTGCGCGTGGCCTTTTCGATCTTCGGCGCGTCCTTGGGCTTCATGAGCCCGGTGGTGCGCTTGGCGACCAGGTCCTCGATGCTGATGCCGTCGATGATGTCGAGCGGATCGAGCACGTTGCCCTTCGACTTCGACATCTTCTGGCCATCGCGGTCGCGGACCAGGCCGGTCATGTAGACGTCGCGGAACGGCACCTGGCCGGTCAGGTGGTCGGTCAGCATGATCATCCGGGCGACCCAGAAGAAGATGATGTCGAAGCCGGTGACGAGCACGCTCGACGGCACGAACTGTTCGAAGCCGCGCTCGGCCATCGCAGCCTCGTCAGGCCAGCCCATCGTGTTGATCGGCCACAGGCCCGACGAGAACCAGGTCTCGAGCACGTCGGTGTCCTGGGTCAGCGCGACATCGGCGCCCAGGCCGGCCTTCGCACGCGCTTCGGCTTCGTCGCGGCCGACGTAGGCGCGGCCATCGGCGTCGTACCACGCGGGAATGCGATGCCCCCACCACAGCTGGCGGCTGATGCACCAGTCCTGGATGTTCTCCATCCAGTGGCGGTAAGTGTTGGTCCAGTTCGGCGGGACGAACCTGACCTCGCCACTCTCGACGAGGTCCATGCCGCGTTTCGCGAAGCCCTCCATCGCGACGAACCACTGGTCGGTCAGGTACGGCTCGATGACCTGGCCGGTGCGGTCGCCGCGCGGGACCTGCAGCTTGTGCGGCTTCGTCTCCACCAGGAAGCCTTCCGCTTCCAGATCGGCGAGCACCGCCTTGCGTGCGTCGAAACGGTCGAGTCCGCGGTAGCGCTCGGGCGCGTTCTCGTTGAGCGCGGCATCGGGCGTGAACAGATTGATCATCGGCAGACCGTGGCGCTGCCCGACCTGGTAGTCGTTGAAATCGTGCGCGGGCGTGACCTTGACCACGCCGGTGCCGAAGGCGCGGTCGACATAGCCGTCGCCGATGACCGGGATGGTGCGGCCGGTCAATGGCAGCACCACCGACTTGCCGATCAGCTGCGCATAACGCGCGTCGTCGGGATGCACCATCGCCGCGGTGTCGCCGAGCATGGTTTCCGGGCGCGTCGTTGCGACGACCAGGTAATCGCGCGTTTCGCGCAGCGCTTCGTTGCCGTCGGCGTCCACTTCGATGTGTTCGTAGCTCGCACCCTCGGCCAGCGGGTAGCGGATCGACCACAGCGAACCGTCTTCTTCCTCGCTGATGACCTCCAGATCGGAGATCGCGGTCTTGAGCACCGGGTCCCAGTTGACCAACCGCTGGCCGCGGTAGATCAGGCCTTCCTCATGCAGGCGCACGAAGGCTTCGACGACGGCCTGCGAGGGCAGGGGGTCCATGGTGAAGGTCTTGCGCGACCAGTCACCCGACGCGCCGAGGCGGCGCATCTGGCGCTCGATCGTGTCGCCGGACTGGCCCTTCCACTCCCACACCTTCTCGATGAAGCCGTCGCGACCCAGGGAGTCGCGGGTCTCGCCCTTGCCTTCCAGCGCGAGGTTGCGCGAGACCACCATCTCGGTCGCGATGCCGGCGTGGTCGGTGCCCATCTGCCACAGCGTGCGGTCGCCGAGCATGCGGTGGTAGCGGATCAGCGCGTCCTGCAGCGTGTGCTGGAAGGCGTGGCCCATGTGCAGCGTGCCGGTGACGTTCGGTGGCGGCAGCAGGATGGTGTAGGCCGGGCCGTCGCCCTGTGGCTGGAAGACGCCGGACTGCTCCCATTCCGCGTAGAGGCGGGCTTCGAAGGTGCCGGGGTCGTAGCTGGGGGCGAGGGTGTCGGTCATGGTGGCAGGTCGCGTTGGTCTTCTCGGTCACGCGAGAAGGTGCCCGGTGGGCGGATGGAAGGGGTCGCCGGATGCGGCAAGCATCGCGCGTGGCGCGCGCCTGCGATCCGGCCGCTCCCGCAGGCGGGAGCGGTGCACTCACATGTCGTACTTGCTGACCTCGAGGCCGGCTGCCTTGTACTGCTTCCAGCGCTCGCGCAGCGGTTCTCGCGCCGAGTCGTCGGCGGGCACCACCTCGAGCACGCGCTCGAAGCCGGGCGGCGCCACCGCATCACGCAGGTTGACGACCAGGGCGCGCATCGGCGCGTCGAAGTCCGGTGTGGCGATCAGGACGGGTGTTTCGTCGTCCTCCTCGTCCATGCCGGCGATCTGGTGCGGGATGTAGGCGTCCTCGCCCATGTCCCACAGCATGTCGTCGAGCGCTTCGGCCTGCGCGGCGTCGCGCGCGAGGACCAGCGTCCACAGGTCGGCCGCATAGGCCTTGCGGACCAGTTCGCAGACCAGGCGCAACGGTTCCTCGCGGAACCGCGGCTTGGCGATCAGATAGAAGTCGGCGCGGGCCATACGGGCAGGCGGCGGGCCGCGATCGGCACTCCGGCGTAATGCGGGAGTGCCGCGTGGCCCTGGCCGGTCAGGCGACCTGGTCCATCAGCCACTGGCTCAGCAGGCCCACCGGCCGGCCGGTGGCATAGGCCATCTTGCCGCTGCCGCTGGCGCTGCCCGCGATGTCGAGATGCGCCCAGCGCTGGCCTTCGGTGAAGCGCGACAGGAAGCAGCCCGCGGTGATCGCGCCGCCCCAGCGGCCGCCGATGTTGTAGACATCGGCGAAGTTGGAATCGAGCATCGGCTGGTATTCGTCCCACAGCGGCAGGCGCCAGGCGCGATCGAACACGTGTTCGCCCGCAGCCAGCAACTCCGCGGCCAGGTCGTCGTGCTTGCTCATCAGGCCGGTCGCCTGCGTGCCCAGCGCGACCATGCAGGCGCCGGTCAGCGTGGCGACGTCGACCAGCGCGGCCGGCTCGAAGCGCTCGGCATAGGTCAGCGCGTCGCACAGGATCAGGCGGCCCTCGGCGTCGGTGTTGCCGACCTCGATGGTCTTGCCCGACATGCTGGTGATCACGTCAGACGGGCGATACGCGTCACCGTCGATGCCGTTCTCGACCGCCGGGACGACGACGCGCAGGTTGATCGGCAGGTCGAGGCCGACCACGGACACGAAAGTGCCCATGACCGACGCCGCGCCGCACATGTCGAACTTCATCTCCTCGATCCCGCCCTGCGTCTTGAGGTTGACGCCGCCGGTGTCGAAGGTGATGCCCTTGCCGACCAGGACATAGGGCTTGGCATCCCCGCCGTTGTTCCAGCTCAGGACGACCAGGCGCGGCCGGTTGGCCGAGCCGCGCGCCACGGCGAGCAGTGAGCCCATGCCCAGCGCTTCCATGTCCTTCTCTTCGAGCACCTCGCAGGAGGCCTTGTCGAAGCCGGCGGCGAATGCCTGCGCCTGCTCGCCGAGATAGGCCGGGTTGCAGATGTTGGGCGGCAGGTTGCCGAGCTCGCGGGCGAACTTCACGCCTGCGGCGATCGCCTTGCCCTGGTCCAGCGCCACGGCATCGTCGCCGACGATCGAAATCGCCGCCAGCCGCTCGGGTTCGCGCTTCTTGTTCTGCGCGCCCAGGGTGGCCGTGTAGCGATAAGCGGCGTGATCAGCGGCGATCACGGCCTGGCGGATCTTCCAGGCGGTGTCGCGGCCCGCCACATCCAGGTCGGCCAGCGCGATCGCGGCACTGGCGCTGTTGCCGTCGCGCAGTGCGCGCACGGCGTCGCCGATCGCCTTGAGATACTGCGGCACGCCGAACTTGGCGCGTTCGCCGAGCCCGATCGCCAGCACGCGCGGCGCGCTGACGCCCGGCAGGTCGTGCAGCAGGGTCGTGCGGCCGGCCTTGCCGGCCAGATCGCCACGAGCGGCCAGCGCGGCCAGCCGGCCGCCGCTCGCGGTATCGATGGCGGCAGCGGCGCCGGCCAGGGGGCCGTCGGCGAACACGCCAATGACGAGGCAGTCGGCCGACAGGGCGGCGGGCGTCTCGTGGTTCAGGGAGAATTCGAGGGTCATCAACCAGATTCCAAGGAGTGATCGGTACACTTCACGGTCCAGCGCGCGGCGCCCGTGTCAGGCTTGCCGCCGCAGAAGCGCCGTGGTGGCGCGACTGGACGAACCCCCAAGTCTAAAGCAAAGCCCCCACGCCTGATGTCGAAGCTCGACCGATACCTCTCCCGCGAATTGGCCCAGTCCACGTTCGCCGCCCTCGTGGTGCTGCTGATCGTGAGCCTGGGCGGCGTATTCGCAGACGTGCTCAGCGACATCGCCCGCGGTCGGGTGCCGGCCAAGCTGATGCTGGCCCAGCTGGGCCTGCAGGTCATCAATTACCTGCCGCTGATCCTGCCGCTGGGCCTGATGCTCGGGCTGATGATGGGTTTCGGCCGGCTCTACCGCGATTCGGAAATGCCGGTGCTGACCTCGGTGGGCATCGGCCCCCGGCGCCTGCTGCGGCCCCTGGCGCTGGTGGTGGCGCCGATGCTGCTGGTCATCGGCGCGTGCTCGCTGTGGCTGGGCCCATGGGCGCGTGATTATTCGCAGCAGATGATCGAGGCCGGCCAGCGCAGCCTGCTGGTCTCGGGCCTGGAGGCGGGGCGATTCGTCGAGTTCCCGGGCGGCAGCGGCGTGATCTACGTCAATGCGATGTCCGATGACGGCAGCAAGCTCGGTCGGGTCTTCGTCTACCGCCAGGACGAGGACCGCATGGACGTCACCACCGCGCTGAGTGGTGCGCTGAGCATCGACGGCACCGAGCGCTTCCTGCGCCTGGACGAGGGGTTCCGCGTCGAGGGGCCGCTCGACGCCGGCCTCGACTACCGGCTGATGCGCTACGCCAGCAACGAATTGCGCTTGCCTGCAGCCGAGGCGCGGGCGGACGGTGATGACCCCGAGCTGCAGCCGACCTGGGCGTTGCTCGGGGATGCGCGGCCGCAGGCGCGCGCCGAGCTTCACTACCGGCTCGCGCCGGTGCTGCTGACGCTGGCGTTCGCGCTGCTGGCGGTGCCGCTCGCCCGCAGCCCCCCTCGCCAGGCACGCTACGGTCGGATGATGACCGGCTTTCTGGCCTACGTGCTGGGGATGAATTTCATGATGCTCGGCAAGGACTGGGTGGGTGAAGGCCGCATTCCGGTGGCGCTGGGCCTCTGGTGGCTGGTCCTGCCGCTGCTCGGCTTCGCCGCCTGGATGTACTTCACCGACGGCCGGGTCGTCGCACCGAAGTGGAAGCGCGCGAAATGAGGCCATTGCTGCGCATCCACGATGTCTACGTCGCCCGCGTCGTCACGGTGATGGTCCTGGCGACCTGGGTGGTTCTGGTCGGCCTCGACGCGCTGATGGCCGGTGTCAGCGAGATCGGCGCCGTCGGTCAGGGTGATTACACCTACCTGGGCGCAGTGACCTACGTCCTGCAGACCTTGCCGCGGCGCGCCTATGTCATGTTTCCCACCGCGGCGGTCATCGGCGCGTTGATGGGCCTGGGGCAACTGGCCGCGACCTCGGAACTGATTGCGATGCGCGCGGTCGGTCTATCGCGCACGCGCCTGAGCGTGTCGGTCGCGCTGCCGCTGCTGGTGCTGACAGCGTTGATGATGATCAACGGCGAGACCCTCGGCCCGATGGCCCAGCGCAACGCGGACAGCATGAAGTCGGCCGCGCGCTCGAGCGACATGATCGTGGGCCGGTATTCGGGTCTGTGGGCGCGCGAGGGCGACACCTTCCTCAACGCCCAGAACGGCAACGAGATCAGCGACGACAGCGGAAGCCGCATCCAGCTGCAGGACGTGCGTCTGTTCGAATTCGCGAGCGATGGCCGTCTGGAATCGGTCGCGCATGCGCAGACCGCCGAGCACAGCGCGGGCGGCTGGGTGTTGCAGGACGTCAAGCGCACCTGGTTCGAGCCCCGCGCTGTCACCCGCACCGAAGCCAACGAGGAACGCTGGGAATCCCAGCTCGATGCGTCCACGCTGGCGGCCAGCGCCAGCAACATCTGGCGGCCCCGCTACATGCCGGCAAGCGAATTGCGGGCGGGCATCGAGTACCGCCATCGCAACCAGCTCGATGCCAGCGAATTCGAGGAACACTACTGGGGCCGCTGGTTCTATCCGCTCAACGTGCTCGCGCTGTGCCTGGCCGCGATCCCGTTCGCCTTCGGCTCGCTGCGAAGCGGCAATGCCGGCAAGCGGCTCTTCATCGGCGTGGTCTTCGCACTGGGCTTCTGGCTCGCCCAGATGCAGGTGGTCAAGCTCGCCGCGGTCTACCACCTCGATTACCGCCTCGCCTACCTGATCCCGCCGGTGGTGATGCTGGTCATCTCCTGGGCGCTGTTCCGCCGACGGAGCGGGTAAGCCGACCGCCGCTCGCGCAGCACTGGCGCGGGGGCGGAAGACGTCCGGCCGGCTTCGCCGCGGATCGGCGCGCGGAGGGAACGAGCCCTTGCGACTGATCACGATCACACGCGGCGAACGCGGTGAGACTCCATTGCTGCAGAAGCGGCGGGGCGCGCGCAGGGACGCCTCGAGCGCCTTGGGGTCTGGCAGAGCCCGGGGGTTGCTGGGCCGCCGGCGTTGAAGCTTGTCGGCCTGCCGCGCTGGCCCGCGCATGTCGCGCCTGCCAGACCCATTGCCCGATGCGGTGGGACCGGTCCCGTTTCGCGGGGACGGCGCGGACGCCGCGAACCCGCTCAAGCGGGTCATCCCCAATCCCACTCAGCCCTTGCGCGCGGGCTCGCGCATCAGTCGGGTTCCGCTCGCGCGGTCGTGCCAGGTCAGGCGGTCGCGATCGATCCAGGCCCACCAGAACCCCAACCCCCCGGCCAGCAGTGACAGCATTCCCACGCCGAAGCGCAGCCACAGTGCTTTGGTCGACGGGCGTTGGCCTGCGGAATCGCGCACCCGCAGCCGCCATGGCCGCATGCCGAGGGTCTGTCCGCCGGTCCGCCAGCTCGTCACCGCGTACAGGCCGGCGGCGACCACGCAGACCGCCCACAGCAGCCACTGCATCGCACTGAGCGGGCCGATGTTGTGGCGGACATCGCCGGCAATGAGCACGTCGATCAGCACGAACGGCACGGCGATCGCGAAGCACAGCGCGAGTACCGGCCACAGGTCGTAGAACATCGCAAGCAGCCGCCAGCCGATCAACGGGCGGGGCGGGCTGGCGACGGCGACAGTGGTGGCGGAAGCGTCGGGCGCGGACATCGGCAGAGCATAGCGGGAGCTTCGACGCCGGTCGTGCCATCGAAGCTCCCGCCGCCTAAGCTGTGCGTCATGTCCAGCACTGCGACCACACCTGCCGAGCGGCGCGCGCTTGCTGTCGCCCTGCCGGCGTTGCGCGACGACGACCGTCGCGACATCGAGGGATTCCTCGATGCGTTCTGGGCCGAGCACGGCATCGCGAGGCAGACGGCGGACGCATACCGGCGTGACCTCGAAGGGTTCGCGCGCTGGCGCGACGGGCGCGATGGCGGTATCGCGCAGGCCGATCGCGCCGCGCTGTTCGAACATCTCGCCTGGCGTACCCGGCATGGCTGGTCGCCGCGCAGCAATGCCCGCCTGCTGTCGGCGCTGCGCGCGTTCTTCGCCCATCGCCAGCGTCGCCATGGCCGGACGGACGACCCCACCGCCCTCCTGGACCCTCCGAAGCTGCCGCGTTCGCTGCCCAAGGCGCTGGGCGAATCGGAGATCGAGGCCCTGCTGGCCGCTCCCGACATCGACGACACCGAAGGCCTGCGCGACCGCACCATGCTGGAGCTGATGTACGCCTGCGGCCTGCGGGTCAGTGAACTGGTCGAGCTGCCGACCAATGGCGTGAATCTCCGGCAGGGCGTTCTGCGGGTGACCGGCAAGGGCGAGCGCACGCGGCTTGTGCCGCTGGGCGAGGAGGCCCAGCACTGGCTACAGCGCTATATCGCCGATGCGCGGCCGCTGCTCGCTGACGGGAAGCCTACGAGCGCGACTGCGGGCGACACCCCGCTGTTCCTCACCCGGCACCGCGTGGCGATGAGCCGCCAGCACTTCTGGTCGCTGGTGAAACGCTACGCGGGCGCGGCCGGTATCGACGCCCGCGTGAGTCCGCATGGCCTGCGGCACAGCTTCGCCACCCATCTGCTCAACCACGGCGCCGACCTGCGCGCACTGCAGATGCTGCTCGGCCACAGCTCGCTGTCGACGACCCAGATCTACACCCTGGTCGCGCGCGAGCAGCTCAAACGCCTGCACGCCACGCATCATCCGAGGGGTTGAGCGGGCGTGCCCGGGGCCGGGTGCGCGACGTGCTTGCCGGCTGGATGGGGGGCGAGGTCATGGCTCACGGCTTTTTCGGCCCTGCTCGCAGCCGCAAGGGTTTCGGCGGCTCCGTGAGGGCGCGCGATTGGCGGATCGCCCGGCCGCGGCCAGACCATCCCGGCGCCCGGCCACGTCATGTCACGTCATTCCGCGGCGCCCTGCCGCATCACCGACGCACGGCGGCCGCCCAAGTGGGGGCCGGAACCGGTTCAGACCTTCGTGCCAGAATGGCGGCTTCCGGGATCCCCCGCTCTTGGTCGCCACATTCGATGAAGCGATACGTGTTCGCGCTGCTCGGCGCCTTCAGTCTGTCCGCCTGCGCCCAGAATCCGGGCGCCTCCGACGCCGCGCCGGCCACCGCGGGTGCGGCGGCATCCACGCCCACCGCCGTCGAAGCACCGGCCGGCTCGCCGGCGGCCAAGGCCCGGGACGCGATCCTGTCGATCAACCCGCAGGTATCGGTCGAGAGCGTCGCCGATGCGCCGCTGCCGGGGTTCCAGGAAGTCATCGTGTCGGGCCAGGTCCTCTACGTCAGCAACGACGGCCGCTACGTGATGCAGGGCAGCCTGTTCGACGCGCGCGAACAGCGCGACCTGAGCCAGGCGGGCCTGTCGAAGCTGCGCCAGCGGCTGCTGTCGGAGGTCCCCGAGGACCAGCGGATCATCTTCGCTCCGGCGAATCCCAAGTACACGGTTTCGGTGTTCACCGATGTCGAGTGCGGCTATTGCCGCCGCCTGCACGAGGAAGTCGCCGAGTACAACAAGCGTGGCATCGCGATCGAGTACCTGGCCTTCCCGCGCATGGGCCCGGGCAGCGACGACTTCCGCCTGATGGAATCGGTCTGGTGCGCCAGCGATCGCAAGCAGGCACTGACCGCTGCGAAGTCCGGCCGTCGGGTCGAGCCTCGTACCTGCGAGAACCCGGTCGCCGCGCATTACGCGCTGGGCCAGCGCGCCGGTCTGACCGGCACGCCGATGATCATTGCCACCGACGGCACCCAGATGCCCGGCTACATGCCGCCCGACCAGCTCCTCGAGGCCCTGCAGCGCCTCGACGGGGCGGCGGTGGGCGGCGCGCGCTGACCCGCGCAGCCGGCCCGCGCTCGCGGTGGGGGCGGCGGGCCCGGCCATTGGCTACAATGGCCGGCCCTGAAAATCGGTGTCCCCGGACATGATCGTCCTCGAGGGCCAACAGGCCCTGTCACCGTTCCGTCGCGAACGGCTTGAAGCACGTCTGCAGTCGGTGTCGCCCACGCTCCGCGTGGTTGGCGCCTGGCATGTCTACTTCGTCGAGGCCGAGCCCGGGCGGACGCCCGACGACGCCACGCTCCGACGCATCCTCGAGGTCGACGCCGGCCCGGCGACGGCGTGCGCCGACGGCGCGGTCACGCGCTATGTGTCGCCGCGCCTCGGCACGATTTCGCCATGGGCGAGCAAGGCCACCGAGCTGCTGCGGGGCGCCGGCCTGCCGGTGCATCGCGTCGAGCGCGGGCTGCGGCTGGATCTGGCCGGCTGGCCGGAGGATGCCGCGCTGCAGGCGGCAGTCGCCAAGCTGCTGCACGATCCGATGACGCAGTCGCTGCTGGCCGATGTCCGGGCCGCCGACGCGCTGTTCGCGGTGCCGGCGCGCGGCGCCCTCGAGCGCATTGCGCTTGCCGATCTCGATGACGCCAACCGGCGTCTGGGACTGGCGCTCGCCGATGACGAGATCGCCTACCTGCGCGAGCGCTTCGGCGCGCTGGGGCGCGACCCCTCGGATGTCGAGCTGATGATGTTCGCCCAGGCGAACTCCGAGCATTGCCGGCACAAGATCTTCAACGCCTCCTGGACCATCGACGGCGAGGACATGCAGCGCAGCAACGGCCGCCCCGAGTCGCTGTTCGGCATGATCCGCCATACCCATGCGCAGACCCCCGAGCACACGCTGTCGGCCTACAGCGACAACGCTGCGGTCGTCGAAGGCTATCCGGCGCAGCGGTTCCGTCCCGATCCGGTGTCGTTCGAATACCGCAGCGAGCCGCTGGTCGAGAGCGCGTTCTGCATCAAGGTCGAGACCCACAACCATCCCACCGCGATCTCGCCGTTCGCCGGCGCGGCCACCGGCGCCGGTGGGGAGATTCGCGACGAGGGCGCGACCGGTCGCGGCGGCAAGCCCAAGGCCGGTCTGACCGGCTTCTCGGTCTCGCACCTGCGCATTCCGACGCTGCCGCAGCCGTGGGAGGCGCCGCGCGCGCTGAACCCGCGCATGGCACCGGCGCTGGAGATCATGCTCGACGGCCCGCTTGGCGGTGCCGCGTTCAACAACGAGTTCGGCCGCCCGAATCTGCTGGGCTATTTCCGCAGCTTCGAGCTGCCGGAAGGCGAGGACGGCCTGGTCCGCGGCTACGACAAGCCGATCATGCTCGCCGGCGGCCTGGGCGCGATCGATCGCGTGATGGTCGAGAAGAAGACCCTCTCCCCCGGCGACGCGGTCGTCGTGCTCGGCGGTCCGGCGATGCTGATCGGCCTGGGCGGCGGCGCGGCGAGTTCGGTGGCCTCGGGCGAGAGCGCCGAAGACCTGGACTTCGCCAGCGTGCAGCGCGACAACCCGGAAATGGAGCGCCGCGTGCAGGAGGTCATCGACCGCTGCGTGGCGATGGGTGATCACAATCCCATCCTGTGGTTCCACGATGTCGGCGCGGGCGGCCTGTCGAATGCGATTCCCGAACTTCTGCACGACTCGGGCGTCGGCGGTGTCGTCGATCTCGACCGGGTGCCGAGTGACGATCCCTCGTTGTCGCCGATGCAGCTGTGGTGCAACGAATCGCAGGAGCGCTACGTCCTGGGCATTCCGCAGGATCGCGTCGCGGAATTCCAGGCGCTGTGCGCGCGGGAGCGCTGCCCGGTGGCGATCGTCGGCGTGGCGACGGCGAAGGAGCATCTGACCGTCGGACATGGCGCCACGCCCGACACGGTCGGCAGCGGTCGCGACTGGCCCATCGACCTGCCCATGGACCTGCTGTTCGGCAAGCCGCCGAAGATGCACCGCGACACCGGGCGCCTGGCGCCGCATCGCTGGCCGGCGCTCAACAGCCGCGCCATCGACCTCCACGAAGCCGGTCTGCGGGTGCTGGCGCATCCGACCGTCGCGTCGAAGTCGTTCCTGGTCACCATCGGCGATCGCAGCGTGGGCGGGCTGACCGCGCGCGACCAGATGGTCGGCCCCTGGCAGCTGCCGGTGGCGGACTGCGCGATCACGCTGTCAGGGTTCGATGGCTACACCGGCGAGGCGATGGCGATCGGTGAGCGCAGCCCGCTGGCGCTGATCGATTCCGCCGCCGCCGCGCGCATGGCCGTGGGCGAGGCGATCACCAATCTGTGCGCCGCGCCGGTCGAAACCCTGCACCGGGTCAAGCTCTCGGCGAACTGGATGGCCGCGGCCGGGCATCCCGGCGAGGACGCGCGGTTGTTCGATGCCGTGCATGCGGTCGCGATGGAGCTGTGCCCGGACATCGATCTGGCCATTCCGGTCGGCAAGGATTCGCTGTCCATGCAGGCGCAGTGGCAGGGCGGCGACGGTCCCCACAAGGTGGTCTCGCCGGTCTCGCTGGTGATCACCGCGTTCGCGCCGGTGACCGACGTGCGCACGCAGCTCACCCCCTTGCTGGCGCGCGAGCCCGACTCGGAGATCTGGCTGATCGGCCTGGGCGCCGGCAAGCAGCGCCTCGGCGGCTCGGTCCTGGCGCAGTGCTTCGACGGGTTCGGCGGCCCGTGTCCCGATGTCGATGAGCCGGACCGGCTCAAGGCCTTCTTCGAACTGATCTGCGAAGCGCGCGAGGCCGGACTTCTGCGCGCCTATCACGACCGCTCCGACGGCGGCGCGTTCGCGGCGCTGTGCGAAATGGCGTTCTGCGCCCATGTGGGCCTCGACATCGACCTCGATGGCTGGGGCGACGGCCGCAACCGCGACGCCATGCGCACCCTGTTCTCCGAGGAGCTCGGCGCCGTGGTGCAGATCGCCTGCGAAGACCGCGCCGAGTTCGCCGATCTGGTGGCACGTCATGGCTTGATCGACTGCGCCCAGCGCATCGCCAGGCCGACCACCGCGAACACGATCCGCGTGCTCGACGCCGATGGCGTGCTGGCCGAGTGGAAGTGGGAAACGCTGTTCGACGCATGGTGGTCGGTCAGCCACGCGATGCAGGCGTTGCGTGACAACCCCGCCTGCGCCGACGAGGAGCGGGCGAGCGCACGCCGGTTCGATGCCCCGCCGATGCGTCCGGTGCTGAGCTTCGATCCGGCGGAAGACGTGGCGGCGCCGTACATCGCCACCGGCGCCCGGCCGCGGGTCGCGGTGCTGCGCGAGCAGGGCGTCAATGGCCAGATCGAGATGGCCGCAGGTTTCGACCGCGCCGGTTTCACCGCGATCGACGTGCACATGAGCGACCTGATCGAGGGGCGCGTGGACCTGGCCACCATGCAGGGTCTGGTCGCCTGTGGCGGCTTCAGCTATGGCGACGTGCTGGGTGCAGGCCGCGGCTGGGCGACCTCGATCCTGGAGCGTCCGGCGCTGCGCGAGGCCTTCGCCGCGTTCTTCGCCCGCGGCGATACCTTCTCGCTGGGCGTCTGCAACGGCTGCCAGATGCTGTCGCAGCTCAAGCCGATCATCCCCGGTGCCCAGCACTGGCCACGCTTCCTGCGCAATCGCAGCGAACAGTTCGAAGCCCGCTTCGGTCTGCTCGAGGTCGAGGACTCGCCGTCGCTGTTCCTCTCCGGCATGGCCGGCTCGCGCTTGCCGGTGGCGATCGCCCACGGTGAGGGACGCGTCGCGTTCGACAACGACGCCGATCGCGTTGCCGCCACGGTCGCTCTGCGCTACGTGGACGGCGACGGACCCGCGCAGCACTACCCGGCCAACCCCAACGGCTCGCAGGACGCCATTGCCGGTCTCGCGTCCAGCGATGGCCGCGCGACGATCCTCATGCCGCACCCCGAGCGCACGCCGCGTACGGCCAATCTGAGCTGGGCGCCGGAAAATTGGCCCGAGGACAGCCCATGGCTGCGCCTGTTCAGAAACGCAAGAGTCGCTTTGGGTTAATTAAAACCGCTTTGAATTCAGCGGTTTATGGCCTTTAAAAACAGCCCCGGCGCGCAATCGCCGGGGCTTTTTTCGTGATCAAATATAAATATGTGACGCAGGTCACGTAAATGATCGCATGCGGCAGTCATGAGCCGTTTAAGTCGTTGATCGGTGGAAATTGTCAGGTTTTGTCCTTGACGGGCACATAACGCGGCGCAAGTATCGACGGAAATCCGGCGTTTGGGGGCGGTTCAACTTGTGCAAGACCACGAACGCGGTCCCCGGTGCCGCCCCAATTGCCGCTCCGGCGGCCCCCGCCCACGCGATGTAGGAATCCAGCCCACGGCCTGCGCAAGGTCGTGGCTTTTTTTTACCTATCAGATCAGCGACTTGGAGAGGATCGAATGAACCGGATCTATCGGAAGGTTTGGAGCCACGCGCTCAGGCAGCTCGTGGTGGCATCGGAACTTGCCACTGGAGATTCGACGACCGGAAGCGCGTCGCGTGTGGTGGACCGCCGCGGTCCCGCTGTGCTCTCGGCTGCCATGCTCCTGGTCCTGTCGGGAGCTGGTCTTCCCCTCTGGGCGCAGTCCACGGCGGTCGGGGGCGCGGGCTCGTGTGCGGTGGTCACCGGTGGCCGTCTCGTGGTCACCCAGTGCGCAATTACCGGAAGCGCAAACGCATCCGGTGCCAACGCCACAGCGTTCGGCGCGCAGGCGGTCGCGAGCGGTGCCCAGGCGACAGCCCTGGGCTATGCAGCCCAGGCGACGGGCCCCAACTCCACCGCAACCGGTGCCAACGCGCGCGCGACCGCCAACAGCGCGACCGCTTCCGGTGCGAACGCGCGCGCGTCCGCCGCGAATGCCTCGGCCATCGGTGCGGGCGCAACGGCGGGCGCCACCGGCGCCACCGCGCTGGGGTCCAACGCGCAGGCATCGCGCGCGCAATCGACTGCGGTGGGCTTCACCGCGCAGGCGCTCGCAGACGGTGGAACCGCCGTGGGTCGGGCAGCTACGGTGCGCGCAGGGGCAACCGACGCGGTTGCGATCGGCCACGGGTCGGTCGCGACCGAAGCGGATACGGTTTCGTTCGGCGACGGTGTTGGCACCGGCGCTGCGGGGACGCCTGCGACGCGTCGTCTGGTCAACGTCGCCGACGGCATCGCCGACAGCGACGCGGCCACGGTGGGCCAGGTGGACGATGCGGTCGCGGTATCCACCCGCCACTTCCAGGCCACCGGCGATGACGATGCGATCGTCGAAGGCGATGAAGCGGTGGCGGCCGGCGCCGGAGCTTTTGCGGAAGGGGACTTCACGACGGCGGTGGGTTCGAACGCCTCGGCGTTCGAGCAGGGTGCCAGCGCGCTGGGCAGCGGCGCGGTGGCGAGCGGCTTGGAGGCCACCGCGATCGGTTACGGCAGCAGCGCCCTGGCCGACCAGGCCACCGCGACAGGTGCGGGTGCCAGCGCAAGCGGGCCGGGCGCCACCGCCTCGGGCGCGGGCGCGCAGGCCTCCGGGACCGAAGCGTCGGCCATCGGCTACATCGCCGATGCCTCCGGCGAAGGCGCGACTGCAGTGGGCGCCGAGAGCGTGGCAGCGGGCGCGCAGTCCGCCGCGTTCGGCCTGCAGGCGCAAGCCGAGGGCGAATTCTCGACCGCAGTCGGCGCTGGCGCTTCGAGCGCCGGCTTCAACAGCACCGCAGTCGGAAATGCGAGCAGTGCGGCGGGCATTCTGGGCCTGGCCGTCGGCGCGGACAGCCAGGCTTCCGGCGATTTCAGCACGGCGGTCGGGACCGTCGCCGTCGCGTCGGGAGACGACAGCGTGGCGCTCGGCCTGTATGCCGAGGCGTCGGGCTCGCGCGCAGTCGCGCTGGGCGCGTATTCGGTTGCCGACCGCAGCGACAGCGTCTCGGTCGGCTCGGCAGGCAACGAACGGCAGATCACCAATGTCGCCGATGGCACTGAGACGACGGACGCGGTGAATCTCGGCCAGCTCGAAAGCGCGACCGCGCAACTGGCCTATGTACAGGCGACCGGTGACGGCCAGGCCTTTGCTGCCGGTGAGGAGGCGACGGCGGTGGGTTCCGACGCGTTCGCCGACGGCGACTACGCCACGTCGGTCGGCTCGGGCAGCAGCGCCTACGGCCAGGGCGCCTCCGCATTCGGATCGGGCGCGCAGGCCGATGGCCAGTACGCGAGCGCGTCCGGCTACGGCGCTTCTGCGAGCGCTGATTCCGCGACGGCTGTCGGAGGCACGCTTTACTACACGGATCCATCCACTGGCGAGGTCCTGCTCGACCGCAACACTGCCGCCTCCAATGTCGGGGCCTCCGCATTCGGCGCGGGCGCCGAGGCCTCGGGTGCGTTCTCCACCGCAACCGGCGCTGGTGCCACCGCCGAAGGGGGGCAGTCCACGGCTACCGGTTACAGCAGCACCGCCGGCGCGGACTATGCCACCGCCGCGGGCGGCTTCTCGGAGGCCACGGCCAACTTCTCGACTGCGCTTGGCTATGGCACGAACGCTTCCGCTGCCAATGCCACCGCTGTCGGCGTCGGCGCGAGCGCCAGCGGCACCAGCGCCGTGGCCGTCGGCAGCAGCGCAAACGCAAGCGTCGCCAGCGGCGTGGCGGTCGGCGGATCTTCGCAGGCGACAGGGACCAACGGCACTGCGGTCGGCGGCTCGAGCCGGGCCACCGGTGCCAACGCCACTGCAGTCGGCCAGTTCGCCTGGGCGACGGCCGTCGGCACGACCGCGATGGGCCGCGATTCGTTCGCCTACGGGCAGAACGCGACAGCGCTCGGTCTGAGCGCATGGGCAAATGGCGTGAACAGTGTCGCGCTCGGTGCGGGGGCGCGTGCGACCGAAGAAGGCGTGGTATCGATCGGCAACGGCACTGGCGCGAGCGGCTTCCCTGCGACGCGCCGCATCACCAATCTCGCGCCGGGCATCAATGCCACCGACGCGGTGAACCGGGCCCAGCTCGATGCCGTGGCCGAAGTCGCGGAAAGCACCAGCAAGTACTTCACCGCGACCGGCGGCGCGGACAACGACAACGCGGCAGCGGCCGATGGCGAGTACGCCACTGCCGCAGGCGAGAGTGCCTATGCCGGCGCCGACGGCGCTTCGGCCTTCGGCAGCGGCGCGTTTGCATTGGGCGATCAGGCGACGGCAGTCGGCTTCAACGCCACCGCGGAAGGCCAGAACAGCGCCGCCTTCGGCGCGGGCGCGAGCGCGTCGGGTGCGGCCAGCGTGGCGGTCGGCGGGACGGCGGTTGACGAGAATGGCGAGCCGCTGCTCCTCGATGCGGACGGCCTGCCGGTCGAAGTCGCCGCGACCAGTGCGGGCGTGGCGGGCACGGCCGTCGGCGCGAGCGCAAGCGCCAGCGGCTTCGCAGGCTCGGCTTATGGCGTGGGCGCATCGGCCGCGGGCGAGGTGTCTTCCGCCTTTGGTGCGGTCGCGACGGCTGCGGGCGACGCGTCGACTGCAATGGGTTACGCGGCCGCTGCGACCAGCGCGGATTCGACGGCGATCGGCTCGTACTCGGTGGCCAGCGGCATCAACAGCGTTGCGGTGGGCGGTGGCGCCGGCTTCTTCAATCTGTTCCCGACCGAGGCGAGTGGCAACTACTCGACGGCAATTGGCGGCGCGGCCTGGGCATCGGGCTTCAACACCACGGCTGTCGGCAACTTCTCCACCGCGGCCGGCGACAACAGCTTGGCGCTGGGCTCGGACGCGACGGCGAGCGCGGAGGGGAGCGTTGCCCTGGGGCAGGGTTCGGAGGCCGACCGCGACAACACCGTGTCAGTGGGCTCCGAAGATAACGAGCGCCAGATCACCAATGTCGCCGCCGGCACGGAAGCGACGGATGCGGTGAACCTGGGGCAGCTGGAAGACGCCACTGCCAACAGCAAATACTTCCGCGCGACCGGCGATGGCGAAGCCTATGCCGACGGTCAGGACGCGACCGCGTCGGGTTCCAACGCGATCGCCGAGGCGGACTACTCGACCGCGGTCGGTTCGACGTCCAGTGCGATGGGCGTCGGGTCGTCGGCCGTCGGCAGCGGCGCGAGCGCCTGGGGGCAGTACGCGACGGCGTCCGGCTACAACGCCGTGGCCGAAGGCGACTCGAGCACCGCAGTGGGCGGCTGGCTGTATTACGAGGATCCGGACACGGGCGAGGTGCTGCTTGACCAGACCACGACGGCGATCGGCCCGGGCGCCTCGGCGTTGGGCGCCGGTGCGCAGGCGGTTGGTGCGTTCAGCACCGCGAGCGGCGCCGCCGCCTCGGCGGAAGGCCAGCAGTCGACGGCACTGGGCTACAGCAGCTCGGCGCTGACGGACGGCTCGAGCGCCCTAGGCGCGTTTGCGGAGGCGACCGGCGGGTTCGCCACCGCCGTGGGCTATGGCAGCGTTGCCAGCGGCGACTACGGTCTGGCAGTCGGCGGCATCGCCGATTACGGCGACCTGCTGATCGGCTGGCCGGGTCTGATCCTGCAGACCACCGAGGCCAGCGGCATCGCATCGACTGCACTCGGCAACGGCGCCCTGGCGACCGAGATCGGCGCGACGGCGGTCGGCACCCTGGCAGAAGCGACCGGCGTGCAGGCGACATCGGTCGGCACATTGGCCTACGCCACCGCCGATGGCGCGTCGGCGCTCGGCAGCGGCAGCTCCGCCTCTGGCGAAGACGCAACCGCGATCGGTTTCCTGGCCGATGCCTCGGCGAGCAACAGCGTCGCGCTGGGCGCAGGTTCAGAGGCTGACCGCAACGACACCGTCTCGGTCGGCGCAGCCGGCAGCGAACGCCAGATCACCAACGTGGCTGCCGGCACCCAGGGCACCGACGCGGTGAATCTCGACCAGCTGGAAGGCGCCACCCAGTACAACAAGTACTTCGCTGCGACCGGCAACAACGAAGATCCCGCGGATGATGTGGGCGCATGGGCGGAAGGCGCGAACGCGACCGCGGCTGGTGATGCCAGCAATGCCATTGGCGACGGGGCATCCGCCCTCGGCAGCGGCGCCTTTGCATTCGGCGAACAGGCGACGGCGATCGGCTTCAACGCGACCGCCTCGGCGGCCAACGCGATCGCGATCGGCGCGACGGCGGAGGCCAACGGCGAGTACGCCGTGGCCCTCGGCGCGGAGAGCCTGGCGAGCGGCGAGCTTTCGACCGCCACCGGTGCAGCTGCGGTCGCCAGTGGCGACGGCAGCCTGGCGTCCGGTGCGCTTGCCGAGGCCTCGGGGATCGAGTCGACGGCGGTTGGCTTCTTTGCCGAAGCCTCCGGTGAAACCTCCACCGCAGTCGGCGCCGAGAGCATTGCCAGCGGCAACGAGTCGGCGGCGTTCGGCTTCCTGGCCGAAGCCTCGGGTGCGTTCTCGACGGCAGCGGGTGGCAACGCCGCGGCGACCGGCTTCAACAGCTCGGCGCTGGGCAATGCGAGCACGGCCTCGGGCGAGGACAGCGTCGCGATAGGTTCCGACAGCACCGCTGCGGGGATCGGCAGCACGGCAGTAGGCCAGGGCAGCATCGCGTCGGCCGAGGCGAGCACCGCGCTGGGCGGCATCGTCGATGGCTTCTCGGCGGAAGCGACCGGTCTGGGTGCAACCGCGCTCGGCGCAGGGTCGGGCGCGACGGCCGACTTCACGACGGCAGTGGGCACGCTGTCGTGGGCGGACGGCGAAGATTCCACGGCAGTGGGCTTCAACGCGTATGCATCCGCGGACAACAGCGTCGCACTGGGCGCATATTCCGAGGCCGACCGCGCCAACAGCGTGTCTGTGGGCTCGGAGGATAACGAGCGCCAGATCACCAATGTCGCCGCCGGCACGGAAGCGACGGATGCGGTGAACCTAGGTCAGCTGGAAGAGGCGACTGCCGACAGCAAATACTTCCGCGCGACCGGCGATGGCGAAGCCTATGCCGACGGTCAGGACGCGACCGCGTCGGGTTCCAACGCGATCGCCGAGGCGGACTACTCGACCGCGGTCGGTTCGACGACCAGCGCGATGGGCGTCGGCTCGTCGGCCTTCGGCAGCGGGGCGAGCGCCTGGGGGCAGTACGCGACGGCGTCCGGCTACAACGCCGTGGCCGAAGGCGACTCGAGCACCGCAGTTGGCGGCTGGCTGTATTACGAAGATCCGGGCACGGGCGAGGTGCTGCTCGACCAGACCACGACGGCGATCGGCCCGGGCGCCTCGGCGTTGGGCGCCGGCGCGCAGGCGGTCGGTGCGTTCAGCACCGCGAGCGGCGCCGCCGCCTCGGCGGAAGGCCAGCAGTCGACGGCACTGGGCTACAGCAGCTCGGCGCTGACGGACGGCTCGAGCGCCCTAGGCGCGTTTGCGGAGGCGACCGGCGGGTTCGCCACCGCCGTGGGCTATGGCAGCGTTGCCAGCGGCGACTACGGTCTGGCAGTCGGCGGCATCGCCGATTACGGCGACCTGCTGATCGGCTGGCCGGGTCTGATCCTGCAGACCACCGAGGCCAGCGGCATCGCATCGACTGCACTCGGCAACGGCGCCCTGGCGACCGAGATCGGCGCGACGGCGGTCGGCACCCTGGCAGAAGCGACCGGCGTGCAGGCGACATCGGTCGGCACATTGGCCTACGCCACCGCCGATGGCGCGTCGGCGCTCGGCAGCGGCAGCTCCGCCTCTGGCGAAGACGCAACCGCGATCGGTTTCCTGGCCGATGCCTCGGCGAGCAACAGCGTCGCGCTGGGCGCAGGTTCAGAGGCTGACCGCAACGACACCGTCTCGGTCGGCGCAGCCGGCAGCGAACGCCAGATCACCAACGTGGCTGCCGGCACCCAGGGCACCGACGCGGTGAATCTCGACCAGCTGGAAGGCGCCACGCAGTACAACAAGTACTTCGCTGCGACCGGCAACAACGAGGATCCTGCGGACGACGTAGGTGCCTTCGCGGAGGGCATCAACGCAACAGCCGCTGGCGATGCGAGCAATGCGATCGGCGATGGCGCATCGGCGTTCGGCAGTGGCTCGCTTGCGCAGGGCGACAACAGCACCGCTGTCGGCATGAACTCGGTGGCGTTCGGCCAGAACAGTGCGGCGTTGGGTGCCGGCGCGCAGGCCGATGGCGCAGCAAGCGTGGCCATCGGCGGTACAGCAGTGGACGAGGATGGCGAGCCGCTGCTGGTCGATGGCAGTGGCAATGCCATCGAGACATCCGCAACGAGCGCAGGCGTGGCTGGTACGGCGATCGGTGCCAGTGCCGAGGCCTCGGGGTTTGCCGGCTCTGCGGTCGGCGTGGGCGCATCCGCTGTCGGCGACCTTTCCGCGGCATTCGGCGCGGTCGCGTCGGCGCTGGGCGACCAATCGACCGCCATGGGCTATGCCTCCGCGGCGACGGCGGCCGACTCGACCGCGATCGGCTCCTATTCGATCGCAAGCGGACAGAACAGCGTGGCGGTCGGCGGCGGCGCGGGTCTGTTCAACCTCTTCCCCACAGAAGCCAGCGGCGATTTCTCCACGGCGATTGGTGGTGCTGCATGGGCCACCGGCTACAACAGCACTGCATTGGGCAACTTCTCCACCGCGGAGGGGAGTGACAGCGTCGCCCTGGGTTCGGATGCCGTAGCCAGTGCGAATGGCAGTGTCGCCCTCGGCCAGGGCGCTCTGGCGGATCGCCAGAACAGCGTTTCGGTGGGTACCGTTGGCGCCGAACGCCAGATCACCAATGTCGCCGATGGTGTCGTGGCCGAAGGCAGTACGGACGCCGTGACCGGCAGTCAGCTCAATCAAACGAACGTCCGCGTCGACGGCGTCGAAGACCGCATCGGAGATGTCGAGAATGTGGCCGCGAGCGCCGTCACCTATGACGACGAGACCCGCTCCCGCGTCACGCTCGCAGGCGAAGACGGCACGCGCCTGACCAACCTCGCGCGCGGCGCCGTCAGCGCGAGCAGCACCGATGCCATCACGGGCGGCCAGCTCCACGGGGCGCTGCAGACGACCGCCGATGCGCTGGGCGGTGGCGCTGCCGTGACCGCATTCGGCACGATCTCGGCGCCGACCTTTGCGATCCAGGGTGGCAACTACTTCTCGGTGGGCGATGCGTTCGGCGCACTCGACGCGGAAATCAGTGGGCTCAAGCAGCAGGTAGGCGATATCGACACGGCGATGCGGACGAGTGCGAACCGCGGTGATGGTGCGGTCGCATCCAAGGATGCACGCACCGGAGCGGCCGCGAGCGTTACGTCCGCCCCGGCCACGCCGGTGGCGACGCCCACCGGCACGGATGTCGCCAACACCGACGAGGTCGCTTCCGCTCCCGATGTCCAGGCCGAAGCGGGAGAGGCGCGTGGCGGGGTGACCACAACCGCGGCGGAGGACAGGGCGTCACGCGGCGAGATCGCCGGCACATCGGTCGAGTCCGTGCACGCGGATAGCGGCGACGGCAGTGCGGTTGCGACGGTTGCGGAGGAACCGGCTGCGCAGGGAACGGATGCGACTGCGGACACGGCGGGAAGCAGCCGGGTGTCCGGTGTTCCGACACCCGCATCGGTCTCCGCCCCGGTGGCGGTGGACAGTGCCGGAACTCCGATTGCGGGCGGCGCGGCCGCGGCTCCTGCAGACGCGATCTCCGCGGATGTGCGTGCCTATGCGGACAGTACCGCCACCCAGGCGGTTTCCAGTGCGAACGCCTATACCGATCAGCGCTTCGCCGCGTTCAACGACAGCTTCGACACCTTCAAGGGCGACGTGGAGCGGCGTTTCTACGACACGGATCGCCGCATCGACCGCCAGGGCGCGATGGGCGCGGCGATGCTCAACATGGCGACCAGTGCCGCCGGTATCCGCACCCAGAACCGGGTCGGCGTCGGCGTCGGGTTCCAGGGGGGCGAGAGCGCATTGTCGGTCGGCTACCAGCGGGCGATCAGCGACCGGGCAACGATGACCGTGGGTGGTGCGTTCAGTGGCGATGAGAAGTCGATCGGCGTGGGTGCCGGTTTCGGCTGGTAGGCAATGCGCCGCGCCCGGCGATTGTCGGTCGCGGCAACAGCGGAGGTGCGTTGCGTTCGGGTCATCCCGTACGGAACGCATAGGACGCGGCCTGCATGGCGCAGCGCGGACTTGCGACATCTGGATCCATCACTTCAGTCAAGAGAGGCTACAAATGAAGAAGGGCATCATTCCGTGCACGCTGGCCGTTGCGGTCACTGCTGTACTCGCGGTCGGTACCGCGCAAGCGGCGGGGCAGGCACGCAAGTCCGGCCTCGAGGCGCCGCAGGTGACGACAACCGAAGCGCAGTTGCCGTTCACGCGCTTCATCGTCGAGTACAAGGACGGCACCCGCACCAGCCGGGACGCCGTCCTCGCCAGCGTCGATACCGCGCTGACCCGCGCGGGCCTCTCCACTGCCAAGCGCGCGACCAGGGCCACGTACGTGCGCAGGCTCGCGACCGGCCACGAGGTCGTGCGCCTGTCGCGCGGAGTCGACCGCGCGGAAGCCGCGACGCTGATGCGGCAGATCGCCAGCGATCCGAACGTCAAATCCGTGAGCCTCGACCGCCTGCGCCAGATCGCCGTGGCGCCGGTGCAGCCGGCCTACACGCCCAACGATCCGAACATCGATTGGCAATGGCACATGCTTGCGCCTGACGGCAGCGACACCTTCGACGGCGGGCCAAACCGCGGTGGTATCGACGCCCCCGCCGGCTGGGACCTGTCAGACGGCAACGGCATCACCGTCGCCGTGCTCGATACCGGCATCACCGCGCATCCGGACATCGACACCTCGATGGCCGATGCGGGCTACGACTTCATCAGCGACGCCTTCGTCTCCGGCCGCGCGACCGATGAACGGGTGCCGGGCGGTTGGGACCTTGGCGACTGGACGATCGGCTATCCAGGCGCGGGCAGCTGCCAGCAGCGCAACAGCTCTTGGCACGGCACGCACGTTGCCGGTACCGCCGGTGCGCAGCGCACCGACAACGGGGTCGGCGTGACCGGCGTCGCCTACGGTGCCAAGCACCTGCCGGTGCGCGTGCTCGGCCATTGCGGGGGCATGGAATCGGACATCAGTGACGCCATCATCTGGGCGGCCGGCGGTGAGGTGGCGGGCGTGCCGCTCAATGCGAATCCCGCGCAGGTCATCAACCTGAGCCTCGGCGGCAGCGGCCCGTGTTCGTCGGTGGAAGCTGCAGCGGTCGCCCGGGCGAACGAGCTCGGTGCGATCGTCGTCGTCGCGGCCGGCAACAGCAACGCCGATGTCAGCAACTTCTCGCCGGCGAACTGCCCGGGCGTGGTGACGGTTGCATCCAACGGCGTGACCAGCCGCCGCGCCTACTACTCGAACTACGGCGACGGCATCGACATCTCGGCGCCGGGCGGTGGCGTCTATCCGAACGACGGCAGCACCGGCAGCCCGATCGACGACGGTTTCGTGTGGCAGGCGCGCAATCCCAGCACCACCACGCCCACGCCCCTCGCGCAGATCACCGGCGTGCCCATCGGTGGTTCGGCCGGGACATCGCAGGCCTCCCCGCACGTGGCAGGCATCATCGCGCTGATGCAGAGCGCTCGCCTGGAAGCCGACCTGCCGCTGCTCGACACCGCCGAAGCGCTGGCGATCCTGCGTCAGACCGCGACCCCGTTCGCAGTGACGCCGGTCGCCAATCGCCAGATCGGGCCGGGTGTCGTCAACGCCGGGGCCGCCGTGCTCAAGGCGATCGAGCCGCCGTGTGAAGTCGATTGCGCGCCGCCCGCCACCCCGATCGTCAACGGAACGCCGGTGCGCGCGCTCTCCGGCGCGGCGGGCAGCGAGACGCTCTACAGCATCGAGGTTCCGACCGGTGTCACCGGTCCGCTGAGCATCACCACGACAGGTGGCAGCGGCGATGTCTCGCTGCACGTCAGCCTGGACGAGGCGCCTGGCGCCAGCGGCACCTGGAACTCCACGCGCCCGGGCAATTCGGAGACGATCCGCATCAATGCGCCCGTTGCGGGCGTGTACTACATCAAGCTGAGCGGTGTTCGCGCGTATTCGAATGTCACGCTGCAGGCACGTTTCACCCTGCCGCCGCTTTGAGCCAACGCCCGCTGTGCACGAGGCCGGCGGGATGCTGCATCCGCCGGCCTTGTGCATGTGTGCTCCGGCGCGGCCTGATCGTTCCAGCGGGGGCGAGGCAGCGGCCGATCGCGCAGTCACGCACGGGTCGATCGCGAGGCCCGGGCCGGATCGCCTGTCCATACGGCAGTCCGGCGCCCTTCAGGCCTGTTGGGCATACGGCGCCGCGCCGCGCTCTCCAGCGGCTTTCCGCATGCAGGCCACCGCTGGCAGCCGCGACACCGCCACGGGCGGGCGGCCGTCATCTGGGATACTGTCGCGCCAGTCCTGCGAACACCGTCGTCCGATGTCCATTTCGTCCAAGTCCCGCCGCGACGCGCGGCGTCGCAATGCCCCGCGCCGCCAGGATGGCGCCGCGCCTGCCGTGCAGGTCCATGCACAGCTCAAGAGTGTGGACGACCGCGTGCTCGCCGGCGGCACCTTCCACCAGGGCGAGTGGACGTTGGTGCTCCGCGGCGAACCGGTGGCGAATACGCCGAGCGCTGCGATGCTCATCGCGATGCTGCGGCACATCGCTGCATCACGAAAGGCGCAGGGCATCGCGACTTCGCTCTCGGTCTCCAAGGTGCTGGACGCGGCCGCGGCCGCCGAAGCGCAGGCACAAGGCCGCACCCTGGTGGAGCACCTCGACTGGCTGGAAGCCGAGCGGCGCACGCGCAACGAGCCAGCACCGCCCGCGCCGACCACACACTGAAGGCCTGGCCCCGAGGCCGGTTCCGTCTGCGGGATGAATGCGCAGGACCTGTCACCTGCCCGGGCCGGCGCCGTCGCTATCATGCGCTCCCCGCTCCAGCGAACGAACCGGTGATGCGCGCCCCGTCCCTGCTACGCCTGACCGCCACAATCCTCGCCATCTGCGTGCTGGCCGCCTGCGGCCGCAATGCGCGCGAGGACGCGCCGTTCATGGGCGAATCCTTCGACGCCGACGAGACCTATTCGCGTACCTATGCGCTGCCGCCGGCGCAGGTCTGCAGCGCGGCGCGTCTCGCCCTGCTCGGTCAGGGGTACGCGGTCGGCAAGGCGAATGACGATGCGGTCGAGGCGACCAAGAACTTCCAGCCCGAAGACGAGGTGCATACGCAGCTGTCGGTCCGCGTGTCCTGCGTGCCGCGGGGCAACGATGGATCGCTGCTGTTCGTCAGTGCGCTGCTCGACCGATACGTGCTGCGCAAGAGCTCGAACTCGGCCAGCGTCGGCGTCGGCGGCATCGGCTCGCTGTCCTTGCCGATCGGCAGCCGCGAAGACTCGCTGGTGCGCACCGCCAGCAGCACCGTGCAGGACACGGGCTTCTACCGCCGGTTCTTCGAACGTGTCGGCTACTACGTGCCTGCGCCCAGCAGTCGCGACCGCAAGCCGAGCCCGCTGGAGATGCGCCAGGAGGATCCACCGCCTGCGGATCTCAGGCACGGCGGCGATGCCACGTCCCCCGTTGGCGGCTCGCCTGCTCGCTGAAGCGATGGGCTGCGGCAACGCATTCGCGCAGCGACGGCGCCGGCAATCGGCGTGCGCGGTCGGCCCGGCCTGAACTGCTAAAGTCCGGCCAACCGACATTCAATGGGTGGCCCAGCCGTGAACGCGGTGTTCGAGGAATCTCCGGCGACGCCCGACACACCCGAAGCACGCATCGTCGCGCGCCTGCGGGACAACGGCCGGCTCAAGGATGGCGACCTGGGCCGGGCGCAGCGCCTGCACGCCGAGGCCGGCGGCAGCCTGCTCGGCCTGCTGGGGCGTCTGGGTCTGGTGTCCGAACGCGACCATGCCGAAGCCTGCGCCGCCGAACTCGGTTTGCCCCTGCTCGCGGCGAAATCGGTGCCCGAAGATCCGCCCGAACTCGTCGAGGGCGCACAGCCGCTGTCGGTGCGTTTCCTGCGCCAATTCCATCTGCTGCCGATCGGCGAAAGCCGTGGCCGGCTGCAGGTGTGGATGTCCGATCCGCAGGACGGCTATGCGCTCGACGCGGTGCGCCTGGCGACCGGTTGCGAGATCGCGCCGGCGGTCGGGCTGCGCTCGGAAATCGACGACCTGATCGAGCGCTGGTACGGCCAGGGCCGCAGCGCCATGGGCACGATCGTCGAGTCGGCAGATGGCGAGGGCGGCGGCGATGTCGACGATGTCGAACACCTGCGTGATCTCGCGTCCGAAGCGCCGGTGATCCGCCTGGTGAACCTGCTGATCCAGCGCGCGGTGGAACTGCGCGCTTCCGACATCCACATCGAGCCCTTCGAAAGCCGGCTGAAGGTGCGCTACCGCGTCGACGGCGTGCTGATCGACGGCGAGAGCCCGCCGGTGAACCTGACCGCCGCAGTGATCAGCCGCATCAAGATCATGGCGCGGCTCAACATCGCCGAGCGCCGCCTGCCGCAGGACGGCCGCATCATGCTGCGCGTGCAGGGCAAGGAGCTGGACCTGCGCGTGAGCACCATGCCCACCGCCCATGGCGAGAGCGTGGTGATGCGCCTGCTCGACCGCGAGACCGTGGTCTTCGATTTCTACCGGCTCGGCTTCACCGACGAGTTCCTGCCGCAGTTCAACAAGGTGCTCGACCAGCCTCACGGCATCCTGCTGGTCACCGGGCCCACCGGTTCGGGCAAGACCACGACGCTCTACACCGCGCTGTCGCAGCTCAATACGCCGGACGTGAAGATCATCACCGTCGAGGATCCGGTCGAGTACCAGATCGAAGGCATCAACCAGATCCAGGCCAAGCCGTCGATCGGACTCGACTTCGCCCACGCGCTGCGCTCGATCGTCCGCCAGGATCCGGACATCATCATGATCGGCGAGATGCGCGATCTGGAAACCGCGCGCATCGCGATCCAGTCGGCGCTCACCGGCCATCTGGTGCTCAGCACGCTGCACACCAACAACGCCGCCGGCGGCATCACCCGCATGCTCGACATGGGGGTCGAGGACTACCTGCTGACCTCGACCATCAACGGCATCCTCGCCCAGCGCCTGGTGCGCAGGCTCGAGCGGACGCATGCGGTGCGCTATGCGGCGTCCCCGGAGGAGATCGAACGCTTCGAGCTGCGCCGCTTCCAGCCCGACGGCGAGATCATGCTGTATCGGCCCGGGCCGTCCGCTGTCGCGCCCACCGGCTATCTGGGCCGCACGACGATCGTCGAATTCCTGGTCATGAACGATGCCCTGCGTCGCGCGGTCATGCGGCACGCCGGCATGGGCGAACTCGAGCAGCTTGCCCGCGAATCGGGCATGCGCACGATGTACGAGGACGGCATCCTCAAGGCACTGGCCGGCGAGACGACGATCGAGGAAGTACTGCGCGTGACGGAAGACGCGTGAGTGTGCGCACCTATCGGGGGAATGCCATGGAGGCGGTGATGAGACACGCAGCTTTTTGGGGACTGGTCGCGGCGATGCTCGCAGGCTGTGACGACCATGGCGCGCCACAGGAACGCAGGGCGGGCGAGGATCCTGCAGCCGTCGACAGCCGACCGGATGTCGCAGCGCCAAATCCGGTTCACGCCCGGGGTGAAGCGCCGACGCAGCCAACGGCACCCGAAGGCACCGTGGTTGTCAGGCATTTGCCGTCCACCGACCTGCTCGCTGTCCCCGGGGATTCAAGCGAACGCAGCCCGGGGAGTGCTTCCGAGCGCGCCGAGCCGTTTGCGCGACCTGCTGATGCATCGCAGGCATCCGCACCCGCCGAATCGCGATTCCTGCGCAATGGCAGGCTGCGCGCGGAGGCGATGGGGGTTTTCCACGACGGGCCGGCCTGGTCGAAGCTCGCGCGGGATTTCGAGAATGACGGCCTGAGCGATCCGGACGCGCGGGATCTACACCTGCTTTTCGGCGATTGGCTCACCACAACGCTCGGCCGCCATGGCCTGGAGTTCGCCGACTTCGGCTGCGGCCGCAGCCTGTGCCTGGCGACGACTCCGCTGTCCGGGCCCGATGCGCAGGCTGCCTACCAGCGCTGGAGCAGACAAGAGCGCAAGGCGTCGCCCATGCCGCTCCCGGTCTTCGTGGAATCGCCATTCACCTGGCCTGACGGCCGCACCGAAATGCGGATGATGTTTTCCACCGATCCCCACGGCGCGGCGATCGGCACGCCGTAGGAGACCGGACCATGCCCCTCTACCGCTACAAGGCCCTCAACACGCGCGGCGAGACGCTCGACGGCACCATGGATGCCGCCAGCGAAGCCGACGTGGCCTTGCGGCTGCAGGAACAGGGGCATCTGCCGATCGAAGCGCGGCCGGCCAGCGAAGCGCGCGCAGTCGAAGACTGGAGGGCGCTGTTCAAGCCGAAGCCGTTCGCAGGCCAGCGGCTGGTGCAGTTCACCCAGCAGCTGGCGACGCTGCTCAATGCCGGGCAGCCGCTGGACCGCGCCTTGACGATCCTGCTGGACCTGCCCGAGGAACCCGAAGCCAAGCGCACGATCACCGAGCTGCGCGACGCCGTGCGCGGCGGTGTTTCGCTGTCGGCGGCGCTGGAACGCCAGCACGGCACGTTCTCGCGGCTTTACGTGAACATGGTCCGCGCCGGCGAGGCCGGTGGCAGCCTCGAGGACACACTGCAACGCCTGGCCGACTACCTGGAGCGGGCGCGTGCGCTGCGCGGGCGCGTGGTCAACGCGCTGATCTATCCGGCGATCCTGATCGTCATGGTCGGTGCGTCGCTGATGTTCCTGCTCGGCTACGTGGTGCCGCAGTTCGCGGCGATGTACGACAGCCTCGATGCGGAGCTGCCGGGCTTCACGATGGTCGTACTGGGCGTGGGCGAGTTCGTCCGCGACTGGTGGATCGCGCTGCTCATCGTGCCGGCACTCGCGGTTTATGCCTTCACGCTGAAACTGCGCGATGCGCGCTTCCGGCTGCGCTTCGATGCCTGGCTGCTACAGCGGCGGATCTTCGGGCCGCTGGTCGCGCGTATCGAGACCGCGCGGCTCGCGCGCACCCTCGGCACCCTGCTTCGCAACGGCGTGCCGCTGATCGCGGCGCTGGGTATCGGCCGCAAGGTGCTGGGCAATCTCGCCCTGTCGGCGGATGTCGAAGCGGCGGAGGCGGAGGTCAAGAACGGCGTGGGCCTGTCGGCCGCGCTCGGCCGCAGCAAGCGGTTTCCGCGGCTGGCGATCCAGATGATCCAGGTCGGCGAGGAATCCGGCGCGCTCGATGCGATGCTGCTGCGCACCGCCGACACCTTCGACCAGCAGACCGGTACCTCGCTCGATCGCATGCTCGCCGCCTTGGTGCCCGCGATCACCATGCTGCTTGCGCTGGTGGTGATGGCGGTGATCCTCGCGGTGCTGGTGCCGATCTACGACCTGACCAGTGTCATCGGCTGAGCGGGCGGACGGGTCTGGACGGGGAAGGCCGCATGTGGAAACCGGCAATGAACTGTCTCGGCGCGGGCTTGATCTTGCTGGCGCTGGTGGCCTGCCAGCCTGCGGTCACCGACGGGGCTGCAGGCGACGCGGACGCCCAACCGCAGCCGGCGTCGACGGCAGGCAGTGATCCGTCCGGCTCGCGCGTGGCGCGGAGCGAGGCCGCGCTTTGGCGGGCGAGCCGTTACGAGCAGCTGCAGCACGCCGCCCAGGAGGCCGGTGCTCCGTTCGGCGTCCTCCTGCTGGGTGCGTCCGCCACCGACGTCTGCGTTCTCGACACGATCGCCCTGGAGAAGTTCCATGGCGCGTACCGCGAGGATCCCGGCCTGACGCTTTCGCTCGCGGAGCTGCGCGCGTTCCAGGCGCGCTTCTGTCCACCGGAGAAGCCGCTCGACCGGCGCGAGGCCGAGCGTGTGGAGATGCAGCGTCGGGTCGAGGCCGGTGATGCGGACGCACAGCTGATCTCCGCGCTGCTGGAAGCGGATGAACAGATGGACCATGAAGATCGCCACGTGCTGCGCCTGGCGGCCGAGAGGACAAGCGCTGAAACACGCAGTCCCGCGGTCTTCGAAGCGCTTCAGATCCTGCTGCTCGAGGCCACCTTTTTCGATCCCGCCAAGGTGATCGACAGGCCACTCGGGATGGACGACGAAGCCCTGCGCGATGCCTGGGGGCATGCAGTACTTCTCGCCAGGTGCGAGCGTTTCGGCGGTTGCGGCCCCGGCTCGCTGATGGTCTACCGGATGTGCATGCCGCAGCATTGCCGGCGGGGTCTCGACGTCAGGGGCTATGTCCGCGACCGCCTGTCCCGGGACGGTTACGACGAAGCGCAGCGTCGCGCGAAGCAGTTGCTGGCCAGCACCTGACCGACCGTTGCGTTTAGGACGCATACAATCGGGGGCATTCCCCCGAAGAGGCGTCCCCATGCAGACCATGCTCCGCTCGCGTTCTCCCGGCAGCCCGCGCATGGCGCAAGGCGGTTTCAGCCTGATCGAGATCATCCTCGTCGTCGTGTTGATCGGCGGCATCGTGGCGTTCGCGGCGACCCGCATCCTCGGCGGCGGTGACCGCGCGCGCGTCAATCTGGCCAAGGCGCAGGTGCAGACGCTGGCGGAGAAGGTGCACCAGTACGAAATGGACACCGGCACCCTGCCGGACGCGCTCAACGACCTGGTGACCCAGCCCGGCGGCGCCAGCGGATGGCTGGGACCCTATGCCAAGGACGCCGAGCTGCGCGATCCGTGGAATACGCCCTACGAGTACAGCGTGCCGGGCAACAGCCAGCCCTTCGAGATCGTCAGCTTCGGCGCCGACCGCAAGCCGGGCGGCGACAGCGTGAACGCCGACATCCGATACGAGTAATCAGGGCCTGGAAAACCCCGGTGGCGGCGCGGAAGTGCGGCGCCGTTGATGCTAGATTCCGGAGCTGTCCCGCTCCGGAAGATCGCCGCGCCAGATGTCGCACCGCATCGCCAGGATCCGCGGTTTTTCGCTGCTGGAAGTGCTCCTCGTGGTCGGCCTGATCGCCGTCACCGGTGTGCTGGCTGCGGCGGCGATGAGTGGCGGGTTCGATCGTGTCGCCCTGCAGTCCACGAGCAAGACCATTGCCGCGCAACTGCGCTACACCCGTGCGCACGCGATCGCGACCGGCGAGCCGCAACGGTTCGTCCTCAATCCACAGGCGCGCAGCTGGCAGGCGCCCAATGGCCGGCACGGCAGCATTCCCGAATCGCTCGAGGTCGAGTTCACCGGCGCGCGTGAACTCCAGGCCAGCGCCGACGAAGGCGTGATCGTGTTCTTCGCCGATGGAGCAGCCACCGGCGGGCGCGTGCGCGTGCTGCTGCGCGACGCGGCCTGGCAGGTCGATGTCGCCTGGCTGACGGGCGAAGTCAGGCTCTCGCGCGGGAACGCCAACGAATGAGCATGCGTGGCCAGCGCGGTTACACGCTGATCGAGGTCATCGTCGCGTTCGCCGTACTCGGCATTGCGCTGATGCTGCTGCTGGGCACGCTGTCGAACGGGACGCGCCAGGTGCGCTGGGCGGCCGATTCCGGCCGCGCGGCGCTGCATGCGCGCTCCTTGCTCGACGGAGTCGGCATCGACGTGCCGATCGTGGCCGGCCGCAGCACTGGCGAGTTCGAGGACGGGCGCTACCGCTGGTCCCTGGCGATCACGCCCTTCGTCGATCCGGAACTGCCCGCCGCCGTGCCGGATCCTTCCGGCCGGCAACTCTTCGAACTGGCGCTGGACGTCCACTGGGGAGAGGGCAGCCCCCGCGAGCGCCTGCAGGTGCATACGCTGCGCCTGCATGAACCCGGCGCTTTGGCGGTGCTGGCGCCATGAGGCAGGCACGCGGTTTCACCCTCATCGAGGTGCTGCTGGCCACGGTGCTGCTGGCCGCCGGCCTCGCCCTGGCCCTGACCACCTTGCGTGCGGCGACGGCGACGGTCGATCGTGGCGAAGCGTTGTCGCAGCGCAGCGAACGCATGCGCGCGGTCGCCGGCTTCCTGCGCCGGCGCATCGCGTCCGCGCAGCAGATCGCGTTCCAGACCGACGAAGGCACCGGCGAGATCGCACAGTTCATCGGCGAGCCGCAGCGCCTGCGTTGGGTTGCGGATCTGCCGGACTATCTCGGTCAGGGCGGCCCGCACCTGCACGACATCGCGGTCGACGATTCCGGCCGGGCACAGCGGCTGACGGTGGCGTTCGGCATGGTGATGACCGGCCGCACGATCGAACCGGAAGACCCGCGTCCCCCCGAAACCCTGGTGGATGACCTGGCCAGCCTGCGGCTGCGCTACCGCGGTTTCGACGAAACCGGCGCGCTGGGGGCGTGGAACGAGCGCTGGGGGCCGTCGGCGTTGCCGCTGCAGGTGGAGGTCTCGATCGAAACCGAGCGCGACGGTGCGTGGCCGGTGCTGGTGGTGACCCTGCCGCAGGGCACCGGTCAGCCGGGCGCGGAACTGCAGCCATGACTGCGCGGCGGCATCTCCAGCGGGGCGCGGCGTTGCTGCTGGTGCTGTGGCTGATCACGCTGTTGGCGGCGCTGGTGGGCGCATTCGCCCTGACCGCCCGTATCGAACAGCAGCAGGGCCGCGTGCTCAGTCGCGGGCTCGCCGCCGACCAGGCCGCACGCGCCGGCCTGGAGTACGCACTGACGCGCCTGGCGGCGGACGACCCGGCGCTGCAGTGGCAGCCCGACGGGCGCCCCTATACCTGGCGCTTCCACGACGTGGACGTGACGCTGTGGATCGTCGACGAGACCGGCAAGGTCGATCTCAATGCCGCCGATGCCAGCCTGATCACCGCGCTGCTGCAGGCGACCGGCGCCGAGCCGGATGTCGCACAGCAGGTGAGCGGCGCAATCGTCGACTGGCGGGACGGCGACGATCTGGTGCAGGTCACCGGCGGCGCCGAGGCGGCGGACTACCGCAGTGCCGGCCGACCCTACGGAGCCAAGAACGCCCCCTTCGAAAGCGTGGCCGAGGTCGAGCAGGTGCTCGGCACGACCCCCGCCCTGTTCGAGGCGATCGCCCCCTATCTGACGATCCACAGCCGCCTGCCGACGCCGGACCCGCAGTTCGCGGCCGCGCCGGTGCTGCAGGCGATGGGGGTCGACGCCGATCCGATCCTGGCGGGCCGCGCCGCGGTCGGCGCACAGCTGGTGGGCGCGCTGCTGGGCGGCGGTAGCGGCACGTATAGTATCGAGAGCCAGGCGCGGCTCCCGGAGGGACGGACCGCGCGGCTGCGGGCCGTGGTCAGGAGCGGCAGCGGTGCCATACCCGGCACGGCCTACAGCGTGCTGCGTTGGGAGGAAGGAGCGTCGCCACGATGATGTCCGCTACACCCGCAACCCCAGGCGAATCCGCGCCGGACCGGCGTGCCTGGCGCGTCGACGGCCGCACGTTGGCGCGGCTGCGTGGTTTCCGGTCGTGGTGGGGGGCGTCGCTCGCGGCGTGGCTGCCGGTGCGCGTGCGCGAACTCTTCGGGCTCGCCAGCCGTCGCCTGTTGCTGGTCGGTCGGGGCGCCGACGTGGCACTGCAGCTGCAGGACAGCGAAGGCGTGCGGGAGCTCGCAAGCCTGCCGCGCGCCGCGCTCGACACCGGGGCGGCCGATCCGCTGGCGGCTGTGCTCGCGCCGCGCACGGTCGAACTGCCGCGCTGGCTGCTGCTGCCGGCCGCGGTTGGCCTGCGACGCCGCATGACGCTGCCCGAGGCGGCGGCCGACCGGCTCCATGAGGTGCTGGGCTTCGAGATCGACCGGCAGACGCCGTTCGCTGCAGCCGACGTGCGTTACGACCATCGCCTGCTCGGACGACGCGGCGATGGCCAGATCGACGTGGAACTCGTGGTGGTGCCGCGCGCCGCGATCGATGCCCAGCTCGCCGCGCTCGGGCCGGTCGCGCCGACCCTCGCCGGCATCGACCTCGCCAGTGACACGGGGCCGCTAGGCGTCAATCTGATCGACGATGCGCGCAGGCGCCGGCGCGGCGATCCCCAGGCCCGCGTGCAATGGCTGATCGCCGGCATCGCCGTGCTGTTGACCGCATTCGGCCTGTGGCAGATGCGCGAGAACCGCGCCGCAGCGGCCGATGCCCTGGAAGCGCGCGTCGCGTCGGAAGCCGTGCGCGCCCGCGCCGCCTCTGCGCAGCGCCAGCAGCTCACCGAACTGCGCGAGGGCATGGCCTTCCTGCAGGCGCAGCGCGCCGCGCGGCCGATGACGGTCGCGGTGCTCGACGAACTCGCGCGCAGGCTGCCCGACAGCACGTCGCTGGAGAAGGCCGCGATCGAGGGCGACCGGGTGCTGCTGATCGGCCTGAGCACCGAAGCTTCGGCCCTGGTCGGTCAGCTGTCGGGATCGGTGCTGTGGCGCGCGCCCGCATTGGCGGGGGCCCTGCAGAACGACCCGCGCACGCGCTCGGACCGCTTCACCCTCACCGCCGAACTCGTGGCGCCGCCCGCCGCGCCGGCAGGCCCGACACTGAAACCCGTGCGTGCGGACGATGACCGGTAGGCCCGTGTCGGCCCGCGACCGCTGGCTGGCGCTGGGGCTGCTGCTCGGTGTCCTGGCCCTTGCGTATCTGTTGCTGATCCACCCCTGGTGGACCCGGCCGATGCGCGAGATCCAGTCCAGGATCGACACCCTGCAGGAACGCGAGCTGCGCATCCGGCGTGAACTCGAACAGGCGCCGCAGGTGCGCGCCGAACTCGAGCGCTTGCGCGCGAGCATGGACGACGCCCCCGGCTTCATGCCGCAGCCGGGCGTGGAACTGGCGACTGCCGCGCTGGTGCAGCGCCTGGAGCAGGCTGTGCTCGAGGCCAGCCCGGGCAACCGCAGCTGCGCGATCAGCAACCGCTCGCCGATCGCCGGCCAGCGCACCGACCACTACCCGCGCGCGACCGTGCAGGTGCGCCTGCGCTGCGGCAATCCGGAGCTGGCTGCCGTGCTGTATTCGCTCGAGACCGGTACGCCGCGGCTGTTCGTCGACAACCTCAACATCCTCAGTCAGCGCCACACGTTGACCGCCGGGGCAAGCAGCGGCGGGGTGGACGTCAGTTTCGATCTGTCCGGCTACCTGCTGCCGTCGCCGGCCGTCACGCCCGGCAGCAGCGCGGCGGCGCCTGCACAGCCACCCGCCAACGGAGGCGCCGATGCGGATTGATGCCAGCAATGCGCGCACCGTGCTGCTTGCCGCGGTCGGCGGCTGGGCGCTGGTGTTCGCGGCGCTGTCGCTGGCCGGGCTCGGCAGCCGCATCGGCACGCTCGAAGACGACGGCAGCGCGCTCGCGGCGCCGGTTGCCGCGGTGGCGCCCATGCCGCCAGCGCCGCCGCTTTCGGCGTTCGGAGAGTTCGCGTCGCGGCCGTTGTTCTCCGGCGACCGCCGGCCGCACCCGTTCTTCATCGATCCCCAGGACGAAGGCGAGGGCGAGGGGGCCGGCTTCGATTACGTGCTGACCAGTGTGCTGCGCACGCCCGATTTCGCGATGGCGATCCTGCAGCCGGGCGACGGCGGCGATCCGGTGCGCCTGAAGATCGGCGAGGCGCCTCCGGCCGCGTCCACATGGCAGCTCGAGACGGTCGATGCCCGCAGCGTGGTCTTCACCACGCCCGAGGGGCCACGCACGCTGGAGCTGCGCGTGTTCGACGGCATTGGTGGCGAGCCGCCGACCCCGATGGCGCCGACAGCGCTGCCGGTCGGGCGGGCCCCCCAGGCTGTCGCGCGCCAGGCGGCGCTGCAGGACGAGGCGAACGCGGCCGTGCAGCGCGCCGCCGAGGCGGCCGCCGTGGCAGCGCGGTCACGGCAGCCAGGCACGCCTCAGGCGCGGCCCCAGGTCAGCCGCCAGGCAGCGCCGCAGGTCGAGGCCAGCGGCGCTGCAAGCTCCGAGAGCGCGCCGGCCGCCGGCCCTTCGGAAGCGCAGGTCGAGGCGATCCGTCGCCGCATCGAGGAGCGGCGCGCGCGCTTGCGCCAGCAACAGCAGTCCAACCCCGTCCAGACTCCGTAGACCTGTCGATGAAGCCTTCCATGACGCCAGCCTTCCATCTCCGTGCCATCGCCATCGGTACCGGCATCGCGCTGCTCGCGGGCTGCGCGAGCGTGCCGACCGCGACGATGCGCCGCGATGCCGACATGCGCCAGGGCGTGGAGGCCGGCGCCGCTGCCGACACCCCATCGACGACCGGCGCGCGCACCCAGCCGCTGCTGGCCGACGAGGAACGTCCGCAGCCGCAGATCCGCCGCGGCAGTGGCACGGTGATCAACCAGCGGGCGGCCTCCGCGGCCGCGCCGACGCTCGGCGCGACCAGCGGGCAGGCGTCGTTCAATTTCGAGGGCGAGTCGGTGCACGCGGTCGCCAAGGCGATCCTCGGCGACATGCTCGGGCAGAACTACGTGATCGCGCCGGAAGTGCAGGGCACGGTGACGCTCGCCACGCCGCAGCCGGTCAGTCCGGCCCAGGCTCTGAGCCTGCTGGAGATGGTGCTGGGCTGGAACAACGCCCGCATGATCTACAGCGACGGCCGCTACAACATCGTCGCCGCCGACACCGCGCTCGCCACCGGCACCGTGGCCCCGCGTACCGGTGGCACCGGCGCGGCGCGTGGTTTCGAGGTGCGCACCGTGCCGCTGCGCTACATCTCGGCGACCGAGATGGAAAAGGTGCTCGAGCCCTATGCGCGGCCGAACGCGATCGTGTCGGCCGACAACGCGCGCAACGTCATCACGGTTTCGGGCAGCCGCTCCGAACTCGACAACTACCTGCGCACGATCGAGATCTTCGATGTCGACTGGCTGTCGGGCATGTCGGTGGGCGTGTTCCCGCTGCAGTCGGGCAAGGCCAGCCAGGTGGTCGCGGATCTGGAGAAGGTGTTCGGCCAGGACAGCGAATCGCCGGTCTCGGGCATGTTCCGCTTCATGCCGCTGGAAGGGGCGAACGCGGTACTGGTGATCACGCCGCAGGCCGATTACCTGGGCGAGATCCAGCAGTGGCTGGAGCGCATCGACAACGCCGGCCAGGAGGCGCGCCTGTTCTCGCTGGAGCTGAAGTACGTGAAGGCGCGCGAACTCGCGCAGCGCCTGGCGGAGGTGTTCGGCGGTGGCCCGGGCAGTGGTGGCGGTGGCGTCCAGGGGGGCGCTTCGGTGATGCCGGGCCTGACCGGCAACACGATGCGCAGCGGCGGGCTCAACACCCAGTACGGCAACCAGTCCGGACTCGACAGCGGCGGCGGACTGGGCAGCAACAACCGCGGCGGGATGCCGGGCGGCGGCCGCGGTGGCCTCGGCGGCGGCGGTGGCGGTGGCGGCGAGATGCAGCTCAACGAGGTCGAAGAAGGCCCGGGTACCGTCACGCTCGAGGTCGAGGGCGACCGCGTCGGCGTTTCGGCCGTCGACGAAACCAACACCCTGCTGGTGCGCGCGACGCCCGCGGCCTGGCGTTCGATCCGCGACGTCGTCGAACGGCTGGACGTGATGCCGGCCCAGGTGCACATCGAGGCCCAGGTGGTCGAGGTGCTGCTCAGCGGCGAGCTCGAGTACGGCGTCAACTGGTACATCGAGCAGGGCATGACCGACAACGGCCTCGGCCCGTTCCTGCCGCCGGCCGCCGGTGGACCGAACCGCTGGAGCACGCTGGGCGCGAGCATCGGCGGCGTGCGCGGCCCGGGCGCCGCCTGGACGCTGGTCAAGAACGACGCCGCGGCGGTGATCCGTGCCCTCGACCAGGTGACCGACGTGCAGATCCTGCAGTCGCCGTCGGTGTTCGTGCGCAACAACGCGATCGCCGAGTTCAACGTCGGCGCGAACATTCCGGTCGCCAGCACCAGCGTCAATCCGATCCTCGGCGACAACCAGTACACGCAGGTGCAGTACCTGGAGACCGGCATCATCCTCAAGGTGCGCCCGCGCGTGACCCGCGACGGCATGGTCTTCCTCGACATCGTGCAGGAAGTGAGTTCGCCACAGCCGCAGAACACCGCCGATTCGCAGGGCAACGTGCGCATCGATACGCGCCGGCTCAAGACCGAGGCGGCGGTACAGGCGGGCGATACGGTGATGCTGGCCGGCCTGATCCGCGACGAGGTGGGGCGCACGTCCGGCGGCCTGCCGGGCCTGAGCCGGATCCCGGTGCTTGGCGGCCTGTTCGGGACGCAGAGCTCGCGTACCGAACGCACCGAGGTCGTGGTGCTGCTGACCCCGACCATCGTGCGCAATCCGCTCGAGGCGCGTCAGCTGACCGACGAGTACGGCCGCCGCTTCCGCGCCCTGCAGCCGCTGCAGCGCGTGCAGGACTGAGGGTTCGCCGGTGCACGGAGGCGCTGCGCATGGCTGAGCTGCCGGTGATCCTGCTGCCGGTCGGGCACGACGACGACGCGCTCGATGCGTGTCTCGCCGCGCTCGATGCCGGCACGCCGGCGGGCACCCGGATCTGGCTCGCCGACGATGCGCGCATCGGCCCGCGCGGCGCGCAGATCGTGCAGCGCTGGCTCGCCAGCACGCCGCTGCAGGCCGACTACACCTGCCGCCAGCGCTCGATCGGAGAGGTCGCGCATCTCGACGACGTGCTCCGCGCCTGCGGCGATGCAGACGTCATCGTGCTTGCGCCCGACGCGATGCCCGCGCCGGGCTGGGCGAACGCGCTCGCCCGCTGTTTCGCCGGTGACGCATCCATCGCCACGGCCACGCCGTGGTGCAATGCCGGCGAAGCCGCTGCCTGGCCGCGGATCGGCGAGATCAATCCCGTGCAGGACGATCCCGCCCGCCTGGCCCGCGCCTGCCAGGCGCTGCCGCCGCTGTATCCGGAACTGCCGGCCGCCGTTGGCCATGCGGTTCTGTTGCGTGGAAATGCGCGGCGCAAGGCCGGCGGGCTGGATGCATCGAGTTACCGCTCCTGGTATGCGGCGTTGATCGACCTGTCGCTGCGCATGGCGGGCCTGGGCTGGCGCAATGCGCTGTGCGAGACCGCGTTCGTCGCGCGCGGCGGCGAGGGCGGCCCGGCCGATGGCGACATGGATGCGCTTGGCGTTCGCTGGCCGTCCTGGCACTCGCGACTGGCGACGTTCCTGATGCAGGACCCGCTGCACGCGACCCGGATCGCCCTGCAGCGCGGATTCGATGCCCTCGAACACGCGCCGGCCCAGCAGCAGTTGTTCCATGAAGAGACGGTGGACCCGGTTCGTCCGCCGACGCCGCTTTCCGCCGCCGAAGCGGAAGGGAGAGAGGCCGGCGGCGCGAATGACGGATTCAAGCCGGCCGACGCCACGGCCAGCCCGGACTCCGCCTCCCTGCCGGCAGCATGAGCGAACCCCGCGTAGCGGGAGCCGGCGATGGAACCGCACGGGGACCCACGACGCCCCCGGTGTGGCGGACAATGTCCCTCCCGCCGCAGCCCCCGCCGACGAAGTGACCGCAGCCGCCGCCTCGCCCGACATCGTCGCCGTCGTCGTTACCCACCAGAGCGCCAGCACGCTGGACGGGTGCTTGGCGCGGCTGCGCGCGGCTGAAGGCGTGGCGCAGATCCGGGTTGTCGACAACGCCTCCAGCGACTCGACGCTCGCCATCGTGCAGCGCCATGCCTCGCTGGACCCGCGCCTGCGCTTCATCGGCAATCCCGACAATCCCGGCTTCGCGGTGGCCTGCAACCAGGGCGCACGCGATGCCGATGCGGCGTGGATCGCATTCGTCAATCCAGATTGCCTGGTCGATGCGGACACGCTCATGCGCCTGCGCAGGCACGCCGCCACGCTCGATGCACCCTGCCTGCTCGGAACCGAGCTGGTGGGCGAGGACGGCGTACGTGATCCCGCCGCGCGCCGCCGCGACCCCGACTTCGCGGCGATGCTGCGCGCGTCTGCCGCGCGCGTCCTGGCAGTGCCGCGCGACCCCGCGCAGGCCCTGCAGCGCGTACCGGCGGTGTCCGGCGCGTTGATGCTGCTGCCGCGCACGCTGTTCGACCGTGTCGGCGGATTCGACACCAGCTACCGCCTGCATGCCGAGGATCTGGACCTGTGCAGGCGCGTACGCGAAGCGGGCGCGGTGGTGGCGGTCGCCAACGACATCGCGGTCCTGCACGTGCGCGGCGTCTCCAGCCGCGCGCGCCCGGTGTTCGTCGAATGGCACAAGCACCGCGGCCTGTGGCGCTATTTCCGGCGTTTCGAGGCGGGCCGTCGGGCCTGGCCCGTGCGCGTCGCCGTGTGGGCGATGATCTGGACACGCTTTCCGCTCGCGGTGTTGCGCCGCGTATCCCAGGCAGGGGTCTAAACGATGGCTACGGTCGCCTCGCTGCTCGATACCGATCTGTACAAATTCACGATGATGCAGGCCGTGCTGCACCAGCATCCGGGCGCGGTCGTGCAGTACCGCTTCAAATGCCGGACGCCCGGTATCGATCTGGCCCGTTACATCGACGAGATCGATGCCGAGATCGATGCGCTGTGCGCGCTGCGGTTCACTGCGGACGAGCTGGCCTACGTCCGCGCGCTGCGCTTCATCAAGCCGGACTTCGCCGACTTTCTCGGCCTGTTCTATCTCGACCGCAAGTACATCGTGTTGCGTCCTTCCCGCGACGTCCCGGGCGAGATCGAGCTCGAGATCACCGGGCCGTGGCTGCACACGATCCTGTTCGAAGTGCCGCTGCTGGCGATCATCAACGAGGTCTGGTTCCGCAATACCACGCAGCCCGATTTCGGCGAAGGCGTGCGGCGCCTGCAGGCGAAGGCCGCATTGCTGCGCGACGTTCCCGGCTACGAGGAGTGCCGGATCGCCGACTACGGCACGCGTCGCCGCTATTCGCTGCATTGGCATGGGCACATGCTGCCGCTGCTGCACGATGCACTGGGCGACCAGTTCGTCGGCACCAGCAACGTCCACTTCGCGCGCCTCTACGGGATGACACCGCACGGCACGATGGCGCACGAATACCTGCAGGCCTTCCAGGCGCTGGGCCCGCGGCTGCGTGATTCGCAGGTTGCGGCGCTGGAGTCGTGGGCGCACGAATATCGCGGAGACCTGGGCATCGCGCTGTCGGATGTCGTCGGCCTGGACGCGTTCCTGCGCGATTTCGACATGTACTTCTGCAAGCTCTTCGACGGCGTGCGCCATGACTCGGGCGATCCCTTCGTCTGGGGCGACCGCATGCTCGAGCACTTCGCGCGCAACCGCGTCGATCCGGCAAGCAAGATCCTGGTCTTCAGCGACGGCCTCGACATCGACAAGGTGAAGCGTCTGCATGCCTACTTCCGTGGCCGCTGCAAGCTGGCCTTCGGTGTCGGCACGCATCTGACCAACGATCTGGGTCCGACGCCGTTGAACATCGTGATCAAGATGGTCCGCTGCAACGGCCAGCCTGTGGCCAAGCTCAGCGATTCGCCAGGCAAGGGCATGTGCGACGACCCGGCCTATCTTGCGTATCTGCGGCAGGTGTTCGGACTGCCGGCCGACGCGGTCGCCTGATCGCGCCGCAGCCTGCGGGCTCACGGGCCGGCTGGTAGCGGCGTCTCGCGCGTGCATGACCACGTCCGGGCAAGCAGTCGCGCATTCGGGCTGCCCGCTGGACCGGGTGCACACGCTCAACTACATTTCGGGCATATGCCGTACACGAGCGAGAATATTCCGGCGCAGTTCGCCGACGACCTGCGCACCTTCGTGGCGGCGCCGTAATGCGCACGCGGGCTGTCGGCGTTTACGCCTGGGGCGTTGGCGCGATGCTGGTTCTGGCCGGTGCCGGCGTTGGGGCAGTCGCGTCCGACGCGTCGCCTGTCACAGCGCCCGTTGCATCCGACGCCGTCGTTGTACCTGCGGGCACGCCGCTGATGCCGAGCGTCGAACGCCGGCACCGGGGCCGTTTCAACGGTCGAGCGCTGCGCTACCGTAGCGTCGTCGAGGAATGGCCGCTGCGCGATGCCGGCGGCGCGACGATCGCATCGATCTTCGCTACCAGCTATCTCGCCGATGGTGCCGATATGGCGCGTCCGGTGATCTTCGCGTTCAACGGCGGTCCCGGCTCCGCGTCGCTCTGGTTGCACATGGGCATCCTCGGGCCGAAGCGCCCGGACTACGGCACACAGGCGGGCGATGCGGAGATCCGACCGCCGACCGCGCCGCCGTTCGTGCTGGTCGACAATCGGGAGTCGCCGCTCGACGTGGCCGACGTTGTGCTGATCGATCCGCCGGGCACCGGCTATGCGCGCGTGTTCGGCGAGGCCAATGCGGAACGCGTGTTCGGCGTCCGCGAGGATGCGGATGCGGTTGCGCGTTTCATCGGCGACTGGCTGCGGCGCCATGGCCGGCAAGCCAGCCCGCGCTATCTCATGGGCGAAAGCTACGGCACGGTGCGCGCCGCCGAGCTGGCCCGTCTGCTGGCCGGTGGGCCGACCGGCACGGGACGCATGGACGGCATCACGCTCAACGGCGTGATGCTGCTGGGCCAGTCGATGGACGGCAGCCGTCCCGCCCCGGAACTCGCCGCGGTGACCGGCCTCCCGAGTTGGGCGGCCACGGCGTGGTACCACCGGGCCGTGCCGCAGGACGCCACGCTCGAGGCGCATGTCGCCCGCGCCCGTACGTTCGCCGAAGGCCCGTATCTGCAGGCGCTGTTCGCGGGTTCTCGACTGCCGGAAGACGACCGCGCTGCCGTGGCTGCCGAACTGGCCGCGCTGACCGGCATCGACGCCGCGCGCTGGCTCGCGCGCGATCTGCGCATGGATGCGCCGACCTTCGGACGCGAGGTGCTGGGCGATGCCGGCCTGCAGGTCGGCGCCTACGACGCACGCTTCACCCTGCCTCTGACTGCGTCAGGCGGCGATCCCGTCGCCGACGATCCGGCGATGGGGCAGTACGTCCCGCTGTACGTAGCCACGCTGCAGACGCATCTGCGCGACACGCTGGGGGTTCACACCGCTCGGGCCTACAACGCGATCGAGTTCCGTCGCATCAATGCCCGTTTCTGGAAGGGCCGACCGCCGCTTCAGGAGAATCACGCATTGTCTCTGGCCATTGCGATGCGTCGAAATCCCGCCCTGCGCGTGCTCGTGGCCACCGGCCATTACGATCTGGTGACCACCGTCGGCGCCGCGGACCAGGCGGTTGCACTGTCGGGCATGGACCCGGCACGCGTCGTCACGCGCACCTACGCATCCGGGCACATGCCCTACATCGGCGTGGGCAGCCGCGCCGCGCTTGCCGCGGACGTGCGCGCATTCGTCACTGCCGGGTCATCGGCTGCCGTCACACCCTGACCGCGAACCGTGGGGCGCTTCGATGAGCGGGGCGCCCGACTGGCCGCACCGGGCCGGTAGTTGCCATCGGCTGCCGGTCGTGTCGGCTGCCTGGACACTCGCGTGCCGACGGTCGGCGGTCGCCGTCGGCTCGCCGCCTCCGCGGTCGGGTGACGGGGCGCGCGCCCTCAGCGATGCCCGTTGATCGCATCCCGCAACGTGCGCGCCTCGCGCGCGGCTGCCTCGGCGTAGTCGTCGCCGTTGGACGCGTAGAGGATCGCGCGCGAGGAGCTGACCATCAGGCCCGTGCCGTCCATGGTCTTCGCATTCTTCACTACGGCCTCGACATCGCCGCCCTGCGCGCCGACACCCGGCACCAGGAACGGCATGTCGCCGACAATGGCGCGCACTTCGCGCAGCTGCCCGGGCCAGGTCGCGCCGACGACCAGCGACACGTTGCCGTGGCCGTTCCATTCACGCGCGATGGTCTCGGCGACGTGCTGGTAGAGCGGACGCGTGCCGCCGGCATGGGCGACCGGAAGATCCTGCAGGTCGGCCGCGCCCGGGTTCGATGTGCGGCACAGGACCACCACGCCCTTTTCGCTGCGCTCGAGGAACGGCTGCACAGAGTCGCGCCCCAGGTAGGGATTCACCGTCACCGCATCGGCGCCGAAACGCTCGAAGGCTTCGGCGACGTAGCGCTGCGCAGTGCTGCCGATGTCGCCGCGCTTGGCGTCGAGGATCACCGGTACGCCGGGATGCGCGGTATGCAGATGGGCGATCAGCCGTTGCAGCGCATCCTCGGCGCCGAGCGCGGCGAAGTGCGCGATCTGCGGCTTGAACGCGCAGGCGTATTCGGCGGTCGCATCGGCGATGTCGCGGCTGAACGCGAACACCGCATCGGGATCGTTCGCGAAACGCGCGGGAAACTTCGCCGGTTCGGGATCCAGGCCGACGCAGACGAGCGTGTCGGCGGACTGCCAGCGCGCGCGCAGCGCCTGCATGAAGGTGTGCGTCATGGTGCGTGCCTCAGGTGACGATGATCGGTGCGCCGCGGGTGACGACGACGGTGTGTTCGAATTGCGCGCCATAGCCTCTGCGGCAGGCCAGCGACCAGCCGTCGTCCAGATCTTCGGTGCGCGTGACATGGGTGGCCAGGAACGGCTCGACGGTGATCACCATGCCGTCGTGCAGGCGACGGGTATCGCGCCGATCGAAGTAGCCGGGAATCGAGCCGGGTGATTCGTGCAGTGCACGACCGACGCCATGGCTCTGCAGGTTGCGGATGATGCGGAAGCCGCGGCGCGCGGCGACGGTCTCGATGGTGCGGCCGACGCCGCTGAGCAGTTCGCCGGCGCGCAGCTGGGCAATGGCTGCGTGGCGCGCTTCGCGCGTCGCATCGAGCAGGCGCTGCTGCGCCGCGCTCGCGGTGCCGACGACGAAGCTGGCGCCGGTATCGGCGAAGAACCCATCGAGTTCGGCAGAGACATCGATATTGACCAGATCGCCATCGCGCAGCGGCGTCGCGTCCGGGATGCCGTGCGCGACCACGCGGTTGACGCTGATGCAGGTCGCGGCCGGAAAACCGTAGGTCAGCACCGGGGCGGATTGAGCGCCGGCCACGCACAGCATGTCCGCGCCGATGCCGTCGAGTTCGCACGGCGTGGTGCCGGCCAGCGCGTGATCGCGCATCGTCGACAGGATGCGCGCCACGAGTGCACCGGCGCGCTTGAGGCCTTCGAGTTCTTCCAGGGTCTGGATGGTCATGTGTGGCTCCCGGTTGTCCGCGCTGCCCTCACCCCAACCCCTCTCCCCGAGGGAGAGGGGCTCGACTCTCTCCGGACGCTTACTTCAGCGCCTTGAACCGCAGACGCTTCGGACCGGCGTCGTCGCCCATGCGGCGGCGCTTGTCTTCTTCGTACTCGCGGTAGTTGCCGGGGAAGAACTCGACGTGGCTGTCGCCTTCGAACGCGAGGATGTGCGTGGCGATGCGGTCGAGGAACCAGCGGTCATGCGAGATCACGAAGGTATTGCCGGGGAATTCCAGCAGCGCGTCCTCGAGCGCACGCAGGGTCTCGATGTCGAGATCGTTCGACGGTTCGTCGAGCAGCAGCACGTTGCCGCCCTGCAGCAGGGTCTTGGCCATGTGCAGGCGACCGCGCTCACCACCCGACAGCGAACCGACCAGCTTCTGCTGGTCCTGGCCCTTGAAGTTGAAGCGGCCGATGTAGGCGCGCGACTGGATCTCGGTGCCGTTGATGTTGAGGATGTCGAGGCCGCCGGAGATTTCCTGGAAGACGTTGTGGTTGCCCTCGAGCGCATCGCGGCTCTGGTCGACATACGACAGCTGCACGGTCGGGCCGACCACGATCTCGCCCGAGTCCGGCTTCTCCTGCCCGGTGATCATCTTGAACAACGTGGATTTACCCGCGCCGTTGGGACCGATGATGCCGACGATCGCGCCCGGCGGGACGATCATCGACAGGTTGTCGATCAGCAGGCGGTCGCCGAACTTCTTGGAGACGTTCTTGAACTCCATCACCGCGTTGCCCAGGCGCTCGCCCGGCGGGATGAACAGTTCGTTGGTCTCGTTGCGCTTCTGGTAATCCACCGACTGCAGTTCTTCCAGGCGGGCCAGACGGGCCTTGCCCTTGGTGCGGCCGCCCTTGGCGTTCTGGCGCGACCATTCCAGCTCCTTCTGGATCGCCTTCTGGCGCGACTTTTCCTGGTTGTCTTCCTGCTTGAGGCGCTCGTCCTTCTGCGTCAGCCACTCGGTGTAGTTGCCCTTCCACGGAATGCCGCGGCCACGGTCGAGTTCGAGGATCCACTCGGCGGCGTTGTCGAGGAAGTAGCGGTCATGGGTGACCGCGACCACGGTGCCGGTGTAGCGGGCGAGGAACTGCTCCAGCCATTCCACCGATTCGGCGTCGAGATGGTTGGTCGGTTCGTCGAGCAGCAGCATGTCCGGCTTCTGCAGCAGCAGGCGGCACAGCGCCACACGGCGCTTCTCGCCACCCGACAGCTTGCCCACGATCGCGTCCCACGGCGGCAGGCGCAGCGCGTCGGCAGCGACTTCCAGCTGGTTTTCAAGCGTGTGTGCGTCGCCGGCGGCGAGGATCGCCTCCAGCCGCTCCTGTTCCTTGGCGAGTGCGTCGAAATCGGCGCCTTCCTCGGCGTAGGCGTCGTAGATCTTGTCGAGCGCGGCCTGGGCCTGCAGCACTTCACCTACGCCTTCCTCGACGGCTTCGCGCACGGTCATCTCGGGATCGAGCTGCGGCTCCTGCGCCAGGTAGCCGACCTTGATGCCCGGCTGCGGGCGCGCCTCGCCTTCGAAATCGGTATCGACGCCGGCCATGATGCGCAGCACCGTCGACTTGCCCGAGCCGTTCAGGCCGAGCAGGCCGATCTTCGCGCCGGGGAAGAACGACAGCGAGATGTCCTTGATGATCTGCCGCTTCGGCGGGACCACCTTGGACACGCGGTTCATGGTGTAGATGTATTGCGACATGGGGGCTCCGGTTGCACCGACCCGCGCCGGGGCCCGGTCGGGCGGCGTCGGGTCTCGAGGGGAATGGGGCGATTATAGCGGGTCGGAGGCGGCCGGGCCGGCGCCGCCGGTGGCCGGGCGCTACAATGGCGGGCCCGCCGACCCCCTCTCCGGAGCCCTCGATGTTCCAGCGCGACGCCCGTCTCGAAAGCTTTGATCCCGACCTCGCCAAGGCCATCGCCGACGAGACCCGCCGCCAGGAGGATCATGTCGAGCTGATCGCCTCGGAGAACTACTGCAGCGCGCTGGTGATGGAGGCGCAGGGCAGCCAGCTGACCAACAAGTACGCCGAGGGCTATCCGGGCAAGCGCTACTACGGTGGCTGCGAATACGTCGACATTGCCGAGCAGCTCGCGATCGACCGCCTCAAGCAGCTCTTCGATGCGGACTACGCCAACGTGCAGCCGCATTCGGGTTCGCAGGCCAACCAGGCCGTCTATTTCGCCCTGCTGCAGCCCGGCGACACCATCCTGGGCATGTCGCTGGCGCATGGCGGCCACCTGACCCACGGCGCCAAGGTCAACGCATCCGGCAAGCTGTTCAACGCGGTGCAGTACGGCGTGAACGATGCCGGCCTGATCGACTACGACGAGGTCGAGCGTCTGGCCGTCGAACACAAGCCGAAGATGGTCGTCGCGGGTTTCTCGGCGTATTCGCAGGTCATCGATTGGGCGCGCTTCCGCAGCATCGCCGACAAGGTGGGCGCGTATCTGTTCGTCGACATGGCGCATGTCGCAGGCCTGGTCGCCGCCGGCGTGTATCCCAACCCCGCGCCGCATGCGCACGTCGTCACCTCGACCACGCACAAGACCCTGCGTGGCCCGCGCGGCGGCGTCATCGTCGCCAGCAGGCAGGGCGCCGGCGAGCAGTTCGACGAGATCGCCAAGAAGCTGCAGTCGATCGTGTTCCCCGGCATCCAGGGCGGCCCGCTGATGCACGTGATCGCGGCCAAGGCGGTCGCGTTCAAGGAAGCGCTGGCGCCGGAGTTCAAGGCCTACCAGCAGCAGGTGGTGAAGAACGCCCAGGCGATGGCGAAGGTCATCATCGAGCGCGGCTACAAGATCGTCTCCGGCGGCACCGAGAACCACCTGATGCTGGTCGACATGATCGGCAAGGACGTCAGCGGCAAGGACGCGGAAGAAGCGCTCGGCCGCGCCCACATCACGGTCAACAAGAACTCCGTGCCCAACGATCCGCGCAAGCCCTTCGTGACCTCGGGCCTGCGCCTGGGCACGCCGGCGGTGACCACGCGCGGTTACACCGAGGCCGATTGCGCCGAACTCGCCCACTGGATCTGCGACGTGCTCGACGCGCCGGCCGACGAGAGCGTCATCGCCGCGGTGCGCGACAAGGTCGCCGCGCAGTGCGCGAAGTACCCGGTCTACGGCTGAGCGCCACGGCGCGCCACCGGCTGACGGACTGACGCATGCATTGCCCCTTCTGCCAGAGCACCGACACGCGCGTGATCGACTCGCGCGTGTCGGAGGACGGCGCGACCATCCGTCGGCGGCGCGAATGCGAGGCCTGCGGGGAGCGTTTCAGCACGCTGGAGACGATCGAGCTCAAGCTGCCGACGATCATCAAGGGCGACGGCCGGCGTGAGCCGTTCGATGCGCGCAAGCTGCGCCTGAGCATGGACCGCGCGCTGCACAAGCGCCCGGTCTCCGAGGAGCAGATCGAAGCGACGGTGCGCGCGGTCGTCCACCAGCTGCGCATGACCGCCGAGCGCGAGGTCTCCTCTCGACGGGTCGGCGAGTTCGTGATCGCCGAGCTGCGCAAGCTCGACCACGTCGGCTTCGTGCGCTTCGCCTCCGTGTACCGCGCGTTCGAGGACGTGGCCGATTTCCGCGAGGAGCTCGACCGGCTCGAGCGCGAGCTGCCGGGCGATGGTCAGTTGCCGCTGCTCGAGGGCGCCGCCGCGACCCCGGTCAAGGGACCGCGCAAGCGCTGAACGCTCCGCTCGTTGGTGCCTGCCACGCGCGCGGTGAAGGGCTGTCGCATCGGGTCGGGACGGCTTCCCGGTCCGGCAGTGGACCTGGCCCCGCATCACGCCCCGGCCTGACCAGCCCTGGGCGAGGCATGCCCGGGCGCACTTTCGCCGGCACGTGCGCCCGCCATCCCGGATCGGCCCCCTTCCGGGCAGGATGCGAACCGGCGGCCCCATCGATTCGAGGATTGCGCATGACCGACTTCACCGCCGACGACCACCGTTTCATGGCCCGCGCGCTGTATCTGGCCGAGCGGGGGGCCTGGACCACTCGTCCCAACCCGATGGTCGGCTGCGTGCTGGTCGCGGCGGGCGAGCCTGTCGGCGAAGGCTTCCACGTGCACAAGGGCGGCCCCCACGCCGAGGTGGTCGCATTGCAGGCGGCCGGTGAACGTGCGCGGGGCGCGACCGCTTACGTGACGCTCGAGCCCTGCGCGCATACCGGAAGCACCGGGCCCTGCGCGGACGCGCTGATCGCGGCGGGTGTCTCGCGCGTGGTCGCGGCGATGCGCGATCCGTTTCCGCAGGTCGACGGGGCCGGGTTCGACCGGCTGCGGGCGGCCGGCGTCGAGGTGGCGTCCGGCCTGATGGAGCCGCAGGCGCGCGCGCTCAACCGTGGCTTTCTTTCGCGCATCGAGCGCGGACGGCCCTGGCTGCGGGTCAAGCTCGGCTGCAGCCTCGATGGCCGCACCGCGATGGCCAATGGCGATTCGAAATGGATCACCGGCGCGGCCTCGCGCCGGGACGTGATGCGCTGGCGCGCCCGCGCCGGCGCGCTGCTGACCGGCAGCGGCACGGTGCTGGCCGACGACCCCCGGCTCACCGTGCGCCTCGAGCCGGAGGCGCCGTTCGCCCCGCCGCTGCGCGTCGTGCTGGACGCGGGCCTGGCGACGATCGCGCGCGGCAATGTGCGCGATGGCGCCGCGCCGACGCTCTATGTGCATGCCCGCGATGCCAAGCCGCCGCAGGGCTTCGCGGCGCCTCGCCTCGCCGTCGCGCGCGGGGCCGACGGCCAGCTCGATCTGCAGGCGGTCCTCGCAGCGCTGGCCGAGGGCGGCATCAACGAGGTCCAGGTCGAGGCGGGCGCGACGCTGTCGGGCGCGTTCCTGCGCGCCGGACTCGTCGACGAACTCCTGCTCTACATCGCCCCGGTCTTGCTGGGCGAACGCGGCCGGCCGATGTTCGACGGCCTCGGCATCGAATCGATGGCGCAGCGGCTGCATCTGGAGACTGTCGACACGCGCCGGATCGGTGACGACTTCAGGATCCTGCTCCGTCCCGCTGTCTGAATGATGTGCCGCAGTCGGCGGTGGGCACGCGACCAGTGCGCCGGAATCGAGTTTCGATGGCTAGGCAGCCAAGGGTTTCGACCGGCGGCGGGCCCCGGCTGTAAGGCGCTTGCCGGCTCCCGCCTCCTGCTCGCTTTCCCGGGGCCGGGATCGAGCTTCACGTACGCCGGGCTTGCGGCTCCGCTGTCCCTGCAATGAAGCATCCCGCCGGGCGCGGGAGGCAGCGCGAGCGGCGCTGCTAGAATGCGCGGGCCGGCGTGCCGGCATCAATCGAATGTCTTCGGGGCGGGGTGGAAGTCCCCACCGGCGGTAGGCGCGGCGACGCGCGAGCCCGCGAGCGCCGCCGGCAGCTGCCGGCGGGTCAGCAGATCCGGTCGAAATCCGGAGCCGACGGTCAGAGTCCGGATGCGAGAAGACGACCTCATGCGTGGCCGAACGGCCGCGCACGCTGTCGCGTCCCGGACCGTTCCCTTCTCGCTTGACCGCGCGGGTGCCGCGCGGACGGAGGCAGCGACATGTTCACCGGACTGATCGAGGGCGTCGGACGCCTGGTTTCCATCGAATCGCGTGGCGGCGACGCGCGGCTGCGCATCGCGGTCGGCACATTGCCCTTCGAGGGCGTGGCGATGGGCGAGAGCATCGCGGTCAATGGCGTGTGCCTGACCGTGGTCGACTTCGACGACGCGCATTTCGAGGCCGATGCCTCGACCGAAACGTTGTCGCTGACCACGCTGGGCGCACTCGTTCCGGGCCGCGCGCTGAACCTGGAGCGCGCGATGCGCCCGACCGATCGCCTCGGCGGCCATCTGGTCAGCGGTCATGTCGATGGCGTCGGCCGCGTGGCCTCGATCCACGACGATGCCCGCGCGCAGCGCTGGCGCTTCGAAGTGCCGGCCGCGCTGCTGAAGTACATCGCCCAGAAGGGCTCGATCTGCGTCGATGGCGTCAGCCTGACGGTCAATGCCGTGGACGCCACGGGCCTGGAGGTCGCGCTGGTGCCGCACACCGTTGCCCACACGGCGTTCGCAAGCACGGCCGTCGGCGACGGGGTGAACCTGGAAGTGGACCTGGTCGCCCGTTACGTGGAGCGGCTGCTCGCCAGTGGCGTGGTGCCGGCGGGAGCGCAGGCATGAACTTCGCCCCGGTCCCCGAACTGCTGGAAGAGATCCGCCAGGGCCGCATGGTGGTCATCGTCGACGACGAGGACCGCGAGAACGAAGGCGACCTGATCATGGCCGCCGAGCTGGTCAAGCCGTCGGACATCAATTTCATGGTCACCCACGGCCGCGGCCTGGTCTGCCTGCCGGTCACGCCGAGCCGCGCTGCGCAGCTCGGACTGGCGCCGATGGTCCGCGCGAACACCGCGCAGTTCCAGACGAACTTCACCGTCAGCATCGAGGCCGCCGAGGGCGTGACCACCGGCATCTCGGCGCACGACCGCGCGCATACGATCCGCACCGCGGTGAAGGCCAATGCCAGGCCCGAGGATCTGCACCAGCCCGGCCACATCTTCCCGCTGGTCGCCCAGCCCGGTGGCGTGCTGACCCGCGCCGGGCATACCGAAGCCGGCGTGGACCTGGCGATGCTCGCGGGCCTGGAGCCGGCCGGGGTGCTGGTCGAGATCCTCAATCCCGACGGCAGCATGGCCCGTCGCCCGGAGCTGGAAGCCTTCGCCCGCGAGCACGGCCTGAAGATGGGCTCGATCGCCGACCTCATCGCCTACCGTCTCGCCACCGAGCACACCGTCGAGCGCATCGACGAGCGCGAGATCGACACCGAGTTCGGCCCCTTCAGGCTCGTGACCTACCGCGACCGCATCGCCCATGACCTGCATTTCGCGCTGGTCCGCGGCACGCCGGACGCGCAGACACCGACGCTGGTCCGCGTCCAGGTGGAGAATCCGCTGGCCGATCTGCTGCACTGGCGCCGCGACGATTTCGGCATCGCCGGCAGCGATGCGCTGCGGGCGATCGCCGCCGAAGGCCGCGGCGTGATGGTGGTGCTGTCGGCGCCGCGCGATTCCGAGGCCCTGCTGGCGAAGCTGCGCAAGGAAGCGGTGGTGCGGCCCCCGGGCAAGGACAAGGATGTCGGCCAGTGGCGGCGGAACGGCGCCGGCGCGCAGATTCTCGCCGACCTCGGCCTCGGCCGGCTGCGCGTGCTGGGCACGCCGCGCAAGCAGGTGGGCCTTGCCGGCTACGGGCTCGAGGTCGTGGAATACGTCGGGGCATGACGCGCGGTAAACTGGACGGCCCTGCGCAAGACCCCATGCCCATGAGCCACATCGAAGGCGACCTGCGCGCCCCGGCCGGCGCGCGCTACGCGATCGTCGCCAGCCGCTGGAACCCGAAGATCACCGATGCCCTGGTGGCCGGCGCGCGCGCCGCGTTCGCCGACCATGGCGTCGCCGAGGACGCGGTCGACGTGATCCGCGTGCCGGGCGCCTGGGAGATTCCGGTCGTCTGCGCGCGCCTGGCCGGCGCGGGCCGATATACCGCGCTGCTGGCCCTGGGCTGCGTGGTGCGTGGTGACACGCGCCACTACGAACAGGTCGCCGACGGCTGCAGCGAGGCGCTGATGCGCGTCGCGCTCGACAGCGGCGTGCCGGTCGCCAACGGCGTGCTGGCGGTGGAGACCCACGGCGACGCGGAGAAGCGCGCCGGCGGCGTCCACGGCAACAAGGGCGAGGAGGCGGCGCTGGTCGCCATCGAAATGAGCAACCTGCTGGACAAGATCGGATGAACCAGACCCGCAAGCCCCATGGCGTCGACCCCGTGCTGCGTTCGCGTGCACGCCGCCGCGCGCTGCAGGCCATCTACGCGATGCAGATGTCGGGCACCGAACCGCGCGAGATCGTCGCCCAGTTCGCGCACGAACAGGCCAAGGAAGTCGCCGATCTGGCGTACTTCGAGGATCTGGTGCACGGCGTGGGCGCGCGCTACCGCGAACTCGACGCAGCGCTTGCGCCGTTCCTCGACCGCGGCATCGACGAGGTCGATCCGATCGAGCGCGCGATGCTGCGCATTGCCGCCTACGAGTTGCAGCACCGCATCGACGTGCCCTACCGGGTGGTGATCGACGAGGCGCTCAAGACCGTCAAGCGCTTCGGCTCCGAACACGGCCATACCTACGTCAATGGCGTGCTCGACAAGGCCGCCGCGGCCTGGCGTGCGCCGGAAGTGGGGGCGCTGCGCGGGCGTTGAGCCCCCGGCGCGCCGACGATGGCCGGCGAATTCGATCTGATCGAGCGTATCCGCGCCCGCACCGTCGCGCGCGGTGACGTGGTGCTCGGCATCGGCGACGACGCCGCGCTGCTGCAACCGCCCGCCGGCCAGCAGCTCGTCGTCGCGATGGACACGCTCAACGCCGGCGTGCATTTCCCCGATGACACCGCGCCTGCGGACATCGGCTGGAAGGCGCTCGCGGTGAACCTGTCCGATCTGGCCGCGATGGGCGCCACGCCCGCCTGGTGCACCCTGTCGTTGTCATTGCCGGCGTCCGATCCGGTCTGGATCGACGGCTTCCTCGACGGCTTCGATGCCCTCGCGCGCCTGCATGATGTCGCGCTGGTCGGCGGCGACACCACGCGCGGGCCGCTCTCGGTCTGCGTCACCGCGTTCGGCCTCGTGGCGCCGGGCATGGCGCTGCGCCGCGATGGCGCGCGGATCGGCGACGACGTGTGGGTCAGTGGCACGCCCGGCGACGCGGCGGCCGCGCTGGCGCAATGGTCGGCGGGCGGCCCGCGCGATCCGGCGCTGCGCGCGCGCCTCGACCGGCCGACCCCGCGGCTCGCGCTCGGCCTGCAATTGGCCGGCCTCGCCAGTGCCGCGATCGACATCTCCGATGGCCTGCTGGCCGACCTCGCCCATCTGTGCCGTGGCAGCGGCGTGGGCGCCACGATCGACCTCGATGCGTTGCCGGTGTCGGACGCCCTTCGGGCTGCCGCGCCCGATCGCGACACGCGCCGCGCACTCCAGGCCACCGGCGGCGACGACTACGAGCTGTGCTTCACCGCCTCGCCTGACCGCCGCGGGGCCGTTCTCGAGGCGGGCGATGGGGCAGGGGTGGAGGTCACCCGGATCGGCCGCATCGGCTCAGGGGCAGAAGTCATCGCAGTCGGCGCCGACGGCGCGCCCTGGACGCCGCCACGCGCGGGCTGGGATCACTTTTCCGGCTGAAGTCCCCCGCCGATGGCATCCGCCGCGGCCTTCAGTCATCCGCGCGGAACGCATCCTCGATCCAGCGCAGCGTGGGCGACGCCGCGTCGCCGCTCGCTTCGACCACGTCGAAGCGGCACGGCAGCTCGCGCAGCCCGGGCTGGCGCATCAGGAACTGCTGGGCGGCCAGCACCAGCCGGCGGCGCTTGCCGGCATCGACCGAGGCCGCGCCCCCGCCGAAGGCGGCCGTGCGGCGGTGGCGGACCTCGACGAACACGACCGTCCGCGCACCGGCGCGCGTATCCAGCATCACGATGTCCAGCTCGCCGCCGCGGAATCCGACATTCGCAGCGAGTGGCCGCAGACCGGCAGCCTGCAGATGCGCGGCCGCGGCCCGCTCGACGGCGGCACCCTCGCGCCGCCGCTCGTTCAACCGCCGGCGTCCGCCTGCGGCACCACATAGCCGTTGCGCCAGGTCGACCACGCCGGCTGGCGCATCACGTTGCCGTCGGGGGCAATGCGCAGCATCCCGGTCGCGCCACCGACCGTGGCATCAGGTGCAAGCGCCAGGTGCTCGAGATAGCCGGCCAGCAGCCAGGCATCGAAGCCGAATGCGAACAGACGTGCGGCGGGGCCGCGCGCGGTCGGCAGGTCGCTGGCGACCGAGGCCTGGGGAGGCAAGGAACGTGCGCCGCTGCCGATGGACCAGCTTTCGGTCGGGAACACGATGCCGTCGAGGATCTGGTCCTCCTCGGCCTTGCCGGTGCCATGCGTCAGCAGCGAGCTGCCCACGCGCGGGCGCGTCGCCAGCCCGGCGACCGACATCTGTGGGGCGAGCACGCGGGCCTGGTTGCCGCGGATGGCCAGGTAGACCGCATCCACGCCGACTTCGCCGGCCAGTGCGTTCTGCAGCGCGGCAGTCTGGTCGCCCGGAGCGTCGCCGATGATTGCGAGCGTGGCCACGACGCTGCCGCCGTTCTGGGCCAGCCGCGCGGCCAGCGCATCGACACTGCGACGGGCCGCGTCCTCGCCATTGCTCAGCACCAGCACATTGCGGGCATTGCGCTTGAGCAGGTACTGCGCGGCGGCGTCGCCCTCGTCTTCGGGGGCAAGCGAAAATGCCGCGGCATTGTCGGGCGCCTCGGCCGAGCCGCGGTTGAGGGCGACCACCGGCACCGAGATCGGACCGCGGAACAGCGCGTCCACCTCGTCGCGCCCAAGCGGGCCGAGCACCTGGTCGGCGCCCTCGGCGATCGCCCGTGCATAGGCGGCAGTGGCGCCGGCAGCGGTGCCGGAGGTGTCGTAGAACGCGAGTTCGGGCCGGGCGCGGCGCTCGCCGTAATAGCCGGCCAGCAGGCCGTCGCGCACCGGCGCGGCGGCAGTGGCCAGCGGGCCGCTCATCGGCAGCAGCACCGCGAGCTTGCGCGGAGGGCGGTAGCCGTCGCGATCGGCGGGCGCGCGCGTATCGTCGAAATGCCAGCGCGTCGGCGCGCTGGTCGTTGTCGTCGAAGGCTCCATCGGGACGGGCGCAGGGCCCGAGGTCCGCACGGTGGCGCAACCGGCAAGCACGGCCGCCAGGGCAGCGCCGGTGAGCAGGCGCAGGGCGCGGGGCCGGGTGCCGCGGAGGCGCGTGGCGTGGGTGCGGGCGTTCGAAGGCTGGAGCGTTGCTGCCATGTCGCGGTTCCGCTGCAGGATAATGGCCGCATTCTAGCGTTCCCGGCGTGCAGACGATGACCGATTCCTCCCGCGCCCCCGGCGTCCTCCACGTGGTGGCCACGCCGATCGGCAACCTCGGCGATCTGTCGCCGCGGGCGCAGGACGTGCTGCGCAGCGTCGACGCGATCTGCGCCGAGGACACTCGGCATACCCGTCAGTTGCTGGGTCATTTCGGCATCGATCGCCCGCTGCTGGCGCTGCACGAGCACAACGAGGACGGGCTCGCGGCACGCCTGGTCGAGCGTCTGCGCGCTGGCGACTCGCTGGCCCTGGTCAGCGATGCCGGCACGCCGCTGGTCAGCGATCCGGGCTTCCGTCTGGTCCGCGCCGCGCGCGCGGCCGGGCTGCGGGTGTCGCCGGTGCCGGGGCCGAGCGCGCTGATCGCCGCGCTCAGTGTTGCCGGCCTGCCCAGTGATCGCTTCGTCTTCGAAGGGTTCCTGCCGGCCAAGGCCGGCGCGCGGCGCGAGCGCCTGCAGACGCTGGCCGCCGAGCCGCGGACCCTGCTGTTCTACGAGTCCTCTCACCGGATCGAGGAGATGCTCGCCGACGCGGTGCAGGCGTTCGGCGGCACGCGCCCCGCGGTGGTCGCCCGCGAGCTCACCAAGCTGTTCGAGACCGTGCTCGACGGTCCGCTCGAGACGCTCGCGGCGCGGGTCGCCGCCGATGCCGACCAGCGCCGGGGCGAGTTCGTGGTGCTGGTCGAAGGGGCAGGCGAGGACGCCGATGCGCGCCTGGCGGAAGGACGGCGGGTGTATGCGCTGCTGAGCAAGGAGATGAAACCGTCCTTGGCAGCGAAGCTCGCCGCCGACATCACCGGTGCGCCGCGCAAGGCGCTGTATGGCATGGGCGGCGGCGCCGACTCCGAGGCCACCGGCGGCTGAGGCGGCTGTCCCGACGCATTTTCGGCGTCTTCCTGCGGGTCGGCCTCACGGCCTTCGGCGGCCCGGTCGCGCATCTGGCGTATTTCCACGCCGAGCTCGTAGTGCGGCGGCGCTGGCTGCGGGAGACCGAGTACGCCGAGCTCGTCGCGCTGTGCCAGCTGCGCCGGCGAGCAGCCGGTGGGCTTGGCGATCGCCTTCGCCAGGCAGGCTGATCCGCTGTGGCGCAGCGCGGTCGAGGACTGGCACGACGTCGTGCTGGTCGTGGCGGGTTTGTTCATCCTGGCCGGGCTGCGCGTGCCGCCGTGGCTGCTGGTGCCGCTGATGGCGCTGGCCGGTCGGGCCCTGTCGGCTGGCTAGACCGGCGTGGACCGCTGGAGCATGCGACAATCCGCGCCGGCGGAGTCGGCCAGACAGTCGCGTCATCACGGGAGCTTCGGCACCCGGCGATGCCGAGGAAAGTCCGGGCTCCACAGGGCAAGGTGCCAGGTAACGCCTGGGCGGCGCGAGCCGACGGAAAGTGCAACAGAAAGATACCGCCCAAGACTGCTTCGGCAGGACGGCAAGGGTGAAATGGTGCGGTAAGAGCGCACCGCGAGCCTGGTAACAGGCCGGCACGGCAAACCCCACCTGGAGCAAGACCAAATAGGGACCTCATGACGTTGCCCGCGTCGGGTCCGGGTAGGTTGCTCGAGCGTACCGGTGACGGTGCGCCTAGAGGAATGACTGTCCACGACAGAACCCGGCTTATCGGCCGGCTCCGCCACCTTCTTCAGATCGCGGGCCTACACCTTTGACCGCAAGGGTGGGGGACCGCCGCCCAACGTTCCAAGGCGGGGCGCTGGAATCCCCGCTGCTCGACAGGCGTGGCGGGTCTTGTCATCCATGCCATGAGAACCAGCCGTGTCCACCCTCGCGCTGGTTTGTCGAGCTCCCGGGAAGCCCGGAGCGGTGGGGACCTCTCTTCCAGGGCGACTGAAGTTCCTCTCCAGCCGCCTCGGACCATCCGGGTTGAGTTGGACGCGGGTGGACGGCCGGCTCGGGATCCTCAGGCTGAGCCTTCGTGGATCTCCATGTTGCCCACCCGGACACAGGGCCGGTCCGTCAGCGGTCTTCTGTCCGGCTGCGGCGCTGCAAAGGCGGGCGCCGCGCATCCCGGTTCCGGGTCGGGTGGCTCTGCGAAGTGCGGAAATGCATTCACGTCTGGAGACGCCCGGGCGAGGGGGCGGTCGGTGTCACCCGGGTGGAGCCTCCAGAGAGCTGGCGCGGAAGTAGACCGGAGATCGTTACGCGCTCTCGTTCGCGCACAGACCCTCCCGCGGACGCCTTCGGCAGCGGGCTTTACCGCATCGCAGCATTGGATTTCGTGAAGCCTGCGTGAGGGTTCCGTTCATTGCGAAATCTGCCTGATTCTCAAAATTTGAGATGAAACAATCGCTTGTGGATAAAGCTTGAACAATTCTCTGAAGAGTGCTGCAAGTCATTGACCGGACAGGTGAAAAGGCCCACACGAAGCTGTTGACAACCCAAATGCCCAGTCCTAAGGTGGCGACTCGTGGGGAAACCGGGTTTTTTGTGGTTTTCCATCACACAAGCCTGCTTCAGACGGGCGCCAACGGGCAGAGACGGACGTGTTGCAGGGCGAGACCGCCATCACTATCGATGACAAGGGCCGGATGGCGATTCCAACCGCCTACCGGGACTTTGTCGCGCGCGAGTGTGGCAACCGGCTCGTCCTGACCTACAACCCCTTCGACGCAGGCGGCCTGTACCTCTACCCCTACAAGGCCTGGGAAGTGCTGCGTGACCAGGTCAACGCCCTGCCGCGCACGCTGGCGCGCAACCGCATCCTGCAGCTGAAGCTCGTCGGCGCCGCCACCGTGCTCGAGCCCGATGGCAACGGCCGCATCGGCATTCCGCCCAGCCAGCGCAACACGGTCGGCATCGACCGGCGCGCGGTCCTGGTGGGGATGGGCGACAAGTTCGAGTTGTGGAGCGAGCAGGCGCATCAGGCGCAGATCCGCCAGACCCTCACCGACGAGGACATGGCCGGAGACGATCTCGAAGGATTGCCGTTGTGACCGCGGGTGGTACGGATGCCACGTCCGGCCACCTCCCGGTCTTGTACGCGCAGGTCCTCGATGGTCTGCAGGTGCGCCCGGACGGCCGCTACCTCGACGGCACCTTCGGTCGCGGCGGACATGCCGCCGGCGTGCTGGCGCAACTGGGCGAGGCCGGCCGGCTGCTGGTGATGGACAAGGATCCCGAGGCCATCGCGGTCGCACAGGCTCGCTTCGGCAACGATGCGCGCGTGTCGATCCGTCGCGGCAGCTTCGCCGACCTGGCGGCCTGGAGCGCGGTCGCCGAAGCGCCGCTCGACGGCGCGCTGTTCGACCTGGGTGTGTCCTCGCCGCAGCTCGACGTCGCCGAGCGCGGTTTCAGTTTCGGCAAGGACGGCCCGCTCGACATGCGCATGGACCCGGAGGCCGACGAAAGCGCCGCGGAGTGGATCGCGCGCGCGGCCGAGGCGGACATCGCCGACGTGCTGTGGACCTATGGCGAGGAGCGCATGAGCCGCCGCATCGCCCGCGCGATCGTCGCGCGCCGCGTCGAGGCCCCGTTCCTGCGCACCGCCGATCTCGCCGCGGTGATCGCCGCCAATGTGCCGCGCGGCAGGCCCAAGCCCGGGCAGAAGGAAACCCACCCTGCAACGCGTTCGTTCCAGGCGATCCGCATCCACATCAACCGCGAGCTGGCGGATCTGGAAACCGGCCTGAGCGCGGCGATGGACGCACTGCGCCCCGGTGGTCGACTGGCGGTCATCAGCTTCCATTCGCTCGAAGACCGCATCGTCAAGCGCTTCATCGCCGGCCACGCAAAAGCGCCGGCCGGCAACCGTCGGCTGCCGGAAGCGGCGCCGTTCGTGCCGCGCCTGCGCATCGTCAGCGATGCCACCAAGGCCGACGAGACGGAGCTGCGCGCCAATCCGCGCGCCCGCAGCGCCGTGCTGCGCGTGGCCGAAAAGCTCGACGCGGAGGGCGCCGCATGAAGCTGCGCCATCTGCTCGTCGCCGTGCTGCTGGCCGCCAACGTGATCACCGCGATCGGCGTGGTCCACGCGCGCCACGACTATCGCCAGCTCTATATCGATCTCACCCGGCTCGAGCGCGCGCGCGACGAGCTCAACATCGACTTCGGCCGGCTGCAGCTCGAACAGGCCACCTGGGCGATGAGCAACCGCGTCGACCAGGTGGCACGTGAGCGCTTGGGCATGCGGTTCCCGGAAACGGCGGAAATCGTCGTGGTGCGGCCATGAAGTTCGGCCGGCTCACGAGGTTCGTCAAGGCGGGCGACGGCCATGCCAAGAAGCCGCGCAAGCGTGCGCAGTTCGATCTGCGCCTGCGGCTGATGCTGGTCGGCGGGGCGCTGGGTCTGGGCGCGGTCGCGCTGGTCGGCCGGGCGGTGGACCTGCAGCTGATCGACAACGCGTTCTACCAGCAGAAGGCCGACGCGCGCTTCCGCCGCGAAGTGCCGATCCCGGCCTCGCGCGGCATGATCACCGACCGCAACGGCGAGCCGCTGGCGATCTCCTCGCCGGTCGAATCGCTGTGGGTCAACCCGCAGGAGCTGAGCAAGCATCCCGACCGGTTGCCGGAGCTGGCCAAGGTCACCGGCCTGCCGCTCGAGGAACTCGCACGCGCGGTCTCGCAACGCGCGGACAAGGAATTCATGTACATCCCGCGCCACCGCCGGATCAGTCCGGTGGCGGCCAAGCGCGTGCTCGACCTGGGTATTCCCGGCGTGTTCTCGCAGCGCGAATACCGCCGCTTCTACCCGCAGGGCGAAGCCGTCTCGCACGTGCTCGGCTTCACCAACATCGACGACCGCGGCCAGGAAGGCGTGGAGCTGGCGTTCGACGAATGGCTGGCCGGCAAGCCCGGCGCGCAGAACGTGATCCGCGACCGCCACGGCCGCATCGTCGAGCACGTGAGCCTGGTGCGCGCCGCCGAGCCGGGCAAGGACCTGGTGCTCAGCATCGACCGGCGCATCCAGTTCCTCGCCCACCGCGAGCTGCGCCGTGCGCTCGAGGAAACCGGCGCCAGCGCCGGGTCGATCGTCGTGCTCGACGTGGCGACCGGCGAAGTGCTGGCGATGGCCAACCTGCCGACCTACAACAACAATCGCGTCACCGGCGAGAACCGCGACGCGCATCGCAACCGCGCGGTGACGGATCTGCTCGAGCCCGGCTCGACGATGAAGCCGATCACCGTGGCGGCCGCGCTGGAGAAAGGCGTCATCACCCCGAGCACCACGTTCAACACCAACCCCGGCTGGATTCCGAACGGCCGCTTCAAGACCAGCGACTTCCGCAACTACGGGGTGCTCGACACCACCGGCATCATCACCAAGAGCTCGAACGTCGGCTCGTCGATGATCGTGCGCAAGCTCGACGATCGCTATTTCTACGAATTCGTGCGTGGTTTCGGCTACGGCCGCAGTACCGGCAGCGGCTTTCCCGGCGAAGCGGCGGGTCTGTTCCCCGATCCATCGCGCTGGAGCGGCACGAGCAAGCAGGGCATGTCCTACGGCTACGGGCTGTCGGTGACGCCGATGCAGATCGCGCACGCCTACGCCACGCTCGGCAACCACGGCCGTGCGCTGCCGCCGACCTTCGTCAAGGGCGGCGCCGGCGAAGCGCGTCAGGTGGTGTCGCCCGGCGTGGCCGACGAAGTGGTGCGGATGATGCAGACCGTCACCGAACCGGGCGGCACGGGCACGCGCGCGGCGATCCTCGGCTACCACGTGGCCGGCAAGTCCGGTACCGCGCGCAAGGCCAGCGGTGGCAGTTACGCGCGTCGGTATCTTGCCTTCTTCGCCGGGCTGGTGCCGGTGGAGAATCCGCGCTTCGCGATGGCCGTGGTCATCGACGATCCCGACACCTCCAAGGGCGGGTCCACCTACGGCGGCGGCTATGTGTCGGCCCCGGTGTTCCAGCGGGTCATGGACGGCGCGCTGCGCCTGATGGACGTGCCGCCCGACGACATCGACACCTGGCTGGCCGCGCAGGCCGCCAATGACGCCAAGCGTGCGCGCGAGCAGGGCAGGTCGGCGAAGCCGGCGCCTGCAGCCGCGCCAGCCGTCCCGGTACCGGTCGCTGCATCGTCGGCGCCAGTCGCCGTCGCGGGAGTCCAGCGATGATCCGCGCAATGGCGCTCCGCGAGCTGCTGCCGGATGTCGCAGCGGTTCCCGAAGACACGCTCATCACCGGCCTGGTGCAGGACAGCCGCGCGATCCGCCCCGGCGATGCCTTCGTCGCGATCGGCGGCTTCGGCACGCACGGCCTGCACTTCACCGACGTCGCCCGCGCCGCCGGTGCTGGCGCGATCCTGTTCGAACCGCCGGTGCCGGCCGAGATCCCGTCGCTGCCAAGCGATGCGATCGCGGTCCCCGGCCTGCGCGCGCGCATGGGCGCGATGGCCGATGCCTTCCATGGCCAGCCTTCGCGTGCGATGGCGATGGTCGGCGTCACCGGCACCAGCGGCAAGACCTCGACGGTGCAGCTGCTCGCGCAGGCGTTCGAGGCGAGCGGCACCCGCGTGGGCACGATCGGCACGCTCGGCGCCGGCCTGCATGGCGCGCTCGAGGCCAATGGATTCACCACGCCGCTGGTCCTGCAGACCCATGCGCTGCTCGCGCAGATGCGCGATGCCGGCGCGCAGGCGGTGGCGATGGAGGTCAGCTCGCACGCGCTCGACCAGGGCCGCGTGGACGCCGTGCATTTCGATGTCGCTGTGTTCACCAACCTCACCCGCGACCATCTCGACTACCACGGCGACATGGCCGGTTACGGCGCCGCGAAGGCGAAGCTGTTCGCACGCGAAGGCCTGAACGCCGCGGTGATCAACATCGACGATGCATTCGGCCGGACGCTGCCGGCGCAGCTCGCCGACGACGTCCGCGCCATCACCATCAGCGCTGTCGGCAACGCCGATGCGGATCTCTCCGCGCACGAGGTCACCTTCGACGCGTCGGGCATCGCGTTCTCGATGCGCATCGATGGGCAGTTCCTACCTGTGCGCTCGTCGCTGCTCGGTCGCTTCAATGTCGACAACCTGCTGGCGGTCGCCGGCGTGCTGCTGGCGCTGGGTCATGCGCCGGCAGAGATCGTGCGCGTGCTCGGGGCGCTCGAACCCATCGCCGGTCGCATGAACCGCCTCGGCGGCGGGACGCAGCCACTGGTCGTCGTCGACTATTCCCACAAGCCCGATCCGCTGCAGCAGGCCTTGCAGTCGCTGCGCGGCCATCTGCGCGGCCAACTGGTCTGCGTGTTCGGCTGCGGCGGCGAGCGCGATGCCGGCAAGCGGCCGCAGATGGGGACGATCGCCGAAGCCCACGCCGATCGCGTCATCGTCACCGACGACAATCCGCGCCGCGAGGAGGGTGATGCGATCGTCGCCGACATCATGGCCGGCTTCGCGAAGCCCGAAGCGGTGGTCGTCGAGCGCGACCGCCGTCGCGCGATCGAACATGCGATCGCGACGGCTGCGCCCGGCGACATCGTACTGATCGCCGGCAAGGGCCATGAGCCCTATCAGGAGATCGGCAGCGTGCAGCATCCCTTCGACGATCGCATCGTCGCCCAGGCAGCGCTCGATGCGTGGCAGGAGGCGCGACCGTGATGCCGATGCCGCTCGCCCGCATTGCCCGACTCGTCAACGGCCGCCTGCATGGCGGCGACGACGTCTCGATCGAAGCCGTCGTCACCGACAGCCGCAAGCTCGACCCGGCCGATCCCCGCGGGCTGCTGTTTGTCGCGCTGCGGGGCGAGAGCTTCGATGGCCACGACCATGTCGCGGCAGCCGCGGCTCACGGCGCACGCGCCGCGCTGGTGGCGCGGCAGCTCGACACGCCGCTGCCGCAGATCGTCGTCGCCGATCCGCAGGTCGCGCTCGGCGCGCTGGCGGGTGCCGTGCAGCGCGAGCGCAGCGCCACCGTCGTGGCGATCACCGGCAGCAACGGCAAGACCAGCGTCAAGCAACTGGTGGCCGCCATCCTCTCCCGGCACGCCGCCACCTGCTTCAATCCCGGCAACTTCAACAACGAGATCGGCCTGCCGCTGGCGGTGCTCGATGCGCCTGAAGACGCGGCGTTCGCCGTCTACGAGATGGGCGCCGGCAAGCCGGGCGACATCGCCTATCTGACCGCGATCGCTCGGCCGCGCATCGCGCTGGTCAACAACATCGCGCCCGCGCACATGGAACGCATGGGCAGCCTGCTCGGCATCGCCGACACCAAAGCCGCGATCTACGACGCGTTGCCGGCCGACGGCACCGCGGTCATCAACGCCGACGATGCGTTCGCGCCGTACTTCGCCCAGCGTGCGCATGGTCGTCGCCTGCTGCGTTTCGGCATCGAAGCGACCGCCGACGTGCTCGCGCGCGATGTGCGCCTCGAGGACGCGGGCGCACGCTTCCGTCTGGTCACGCCTGCGGGTGAGGCCGAGGTGGCGCTTCCGCTGCCGGGCCGCCACAACGTGCGCAATGCGCTGGCGGCGACCGCGATCGCGCTGGCAGCCGGTGTGCCGCTGGACGCCATCGTCGCGGCGCTCGAGACCGCCGAGGCAGTCGCAGGCCGGCTGGTGCGCCACACGCTCGACAGTGGCGCGGTGCTGATCGACGACAGCTACAACGCCAACCCCGGCTCGCTCAACGCTGCGATCGATACGCTCGCCGCGGCCGGCGGCGAGCGCTGGCTGGTGCTCGGGGACATGCGTGAACTGGGCGGTGACGGCCCGGCGATGCATGCCCAGGCCGGCGTGCGCGCCAGGGCGGCGGGTATCGCCCGACTCTATGCGCTGGGCGCGCTGAGCGCGGCCGCGGCCGACGCCTTCGGCGAGGGTGCCCGGCGATTCGACTCCCATGCGGCGCTGATCGAAGCGCTGGCGACCGATCTGCACGCCGGGGCGCGGGTGCTCGTCAAGGGCTCGCGAGGCAGTGCGATGGACCGGGTGGTCACCGCGCTGCGCAACATTGAAGGAACCGGACATGCTGCTTGAACTCGCGCGCTGGCTGCAGGGCCTCGAAGACTTCTTCAAGCTGTTCGAGTACCTGACGTTCCGCGGCATCCTCGCGGCGCTGACCTCGCTGATGCTGTCGCTGTGGCTGGGCCCGGCCGTGATCCGCAGGCTGGCACAGTTCAAGGGTGGCCAGCCCATCCGCAAGGACGGACCGCAGTCGCATTTCTCCAAGGCCGGCACGCCGACGATGGGCGGGGCGCTGATCCTGCTGACGGTGCTGCTGTCGGTGCTGCTGTGGGGCGATCTGCGCAACAAGTACGTATGGGTGATCCTCGCGGTGATGGTCGCCTTCGGCGCGATCGGGTGGTACGACGACTGGATCAAGATCGTGCGACGTGATCCCAACGGGCTCAAGTCGCGCTGGAAGTACCTGCTGCAGTCGATCTTCGGCCTGGCTGCGGGCCTGTATCTCTATCTCTACGCCGACGTCCCGGCCGCAACCACGTTCTATGTGCCGCTGTTCAAGTCGATCGCGCTGCCGCTGGCCGGCATCAGCTTCGTCGCGATTGCCTACTTCTGGATCGTCGGCTTCTCCAACGCCGTCAACCTCACTGACGGCCTCGACGGTCTGGCGATCATGCCGACGGTCCTGGTCGCCTGCGGCATGGGCGTGTTCGCCTACGCATCGGGCAACGCGGTGTTCTCGACCTACCTGCAGATCCCGCAGGTGCCCGGGGCCGGCGAGCTGGTGATCATCTGCGCCGCGATCGCCGGCGCAGGGCTCGGCTTCCTGTGGTTCAACACCTACCCGGCCATGGTTTTCATGGGCGACATCGGCGCGCTCGCGCTCGGCGCCGTGCTCGGCACGATGGCGGTGATCGTGCGCCAGGAGCTGGTGCTGGTGATCATGGGCGGCATCTTCGTCATCGAAACGCTGTCGGTGATGATCCAGGTGGCCAGCTTCAAGCTGACCGGGAAGCGCGTGTTCCGCATGGCGCCGATCCATCACCATTTCGAGCTCAAGGGCTGGCCCGAGCCGCGCGTGATCGTGCGCTTCTGGATCATCTCGGTGATCCTGGTGCTGGTCGGCCTCGCCACGTTGAAGGTGCGCTGATGGCCCGCACCTTCGAGCAGATGGCTCACGACAGCGCCGCCGCGCGTCAGGCCACGCGCCTGGACGACATCCACGGGCGTTTCGATCCCTGGCTGGTGGGCATCATCGTCGCCATCGCCACACTCGGCGTGATCATGGTCGCGTCGAGCTCGATCGCGATCGGCGAGGACATGCAGGTCGGTCGCTACTACTTCCTCAGTCGCCATTTCATCTTCCTCGCACTCGGCCTGGGTCTGGCGACCGCGGTGATGCGCACCGAGCTCAAGACGATCGAGAAGTACGACCGGTTCCTGCTGCTGGGCTGCGCCGTGCTTCTGCTGCTGGTGTTCGTGCCCGGGCTGGGACGTTCGGTCAACGGCGCGCATCGCTGGATCAACCTCGGCATCTCCAACTTCCAGGTGGTCGAGGCGGTCAAGGTCATCTACATCGTCTGGCTGGCGAGCTACCTGGTGCGCTTCCGCGACGATGTCAATGCGACCTGGGGCGCGATGCTCAAGCCGATCGGCGTCGCCGTGGTGCTGGTGGCCCTGCTGCTGCTGCAGCCCGACTTCGGCTCGTCGATGCTGCTGCTCGGCGTGACCGCCGGCATGCTCGTGCTCGGCGGCGGTCACCTCAAGCGGATGATGCTGCCGGTCGTCGCACTGCTGCCGGCGGTGGTGGGCGTCGCGGTGATGGAGCCCTACCGCCTGCGCCGCATCACGTCCTTCATGAATCCCTGGGAAGACCAGCTCGGCGCCGGCTATCAGCTCAGCAATGCGCTGATGGCGGTGGGTCGCGGCGAATTCTCCGGCGTGGGCCTGGGCGCATCGGTACAGAAGCTGTCCTATCTGCCCGAAGCGCATACCGACTTCATCTTCTCGGTGCTCGCCGAGGAGCTCGGTTTCGCCGGCGTGTGCCTGGTGGTCGGCCTGTTCACCGCACTCGTCGGCCGAGCGCTGTGGATCGGCCTGAAGTGCGTGGAGATGCGGCGCCATTTCGCCGGCTACTGCGCCTTCGGCGTCGCAATGATGATCGGCATGCAGAGCCTGGTGTCGATCGGCGTCAACCTCGGCCTGCTGCCGACCAAGGGCCTCACGTTGCCGCTGGTGTCGTCGGGCGGTTCGAGCGTGATGATGACCTGTCTCGCGCTCGGCCTGCTGCTGCGCGTCTCCTACGAACTCGACCGCGCCCAGCGCCAGGTCGCCCGGTTGCGGGGCGATGCCGCGTCGCCGGCGCCGGCGAGCCCGGTCCCCACTACCACCCAGCCGCCGCTGCCCGTGCAGCCGGGCGCGCCGGTGCGCGGCACCAGCCGCCTGCGCCAGCGCGTCGAGCCGAGTTTCGGCGGCAGGAGCCAGGCATGATCCGTCGTCTCCACCAGACCCGCGGCCTGTCGAAGGAAGACTTCGCCAAGGTGTTCTCGCGCGTGCATTTCGTCGGCATCGGCGGCACCGGCATGAGCGGCATCGCCGAAGTGCTGTGCACGCTGGGCTACAAGGTGTCGGGCTCCGACACCGCCGACAGCGCGACCACGCGCCGGCTCGCGAGCCTTGGCGCGACCGTGCATCGCGGCCATGCGGCAGCCAATGTACTGGGCAGCGACTGCGTGGTCGTGTCCAGCGCGATCCGGCCCGACAATCCGGAACTGATGGAGGCGCGCGCGCAGCGCATCCCGATCGTGCCGCGCGCGGAGATGCTGGCCGAACTGATGCGCTTCCGCCGCAGCATCGCGGTGGCCGGTACCCACGGCAAGACCACGACCACGTCACTGACCGCGAGCGTGCTCGCCGAAGGCGGCCTCGATCCGACCTTCGTCGTCGGCGGCCAGCTGCTGGCTGCCGGCGCGAACGCGCGCCTGGGCAGTGGCGACTGGCTCGTCGCCGAGGCGGACGAGAGCGACGGCAGCTTCCTGCGCCTCAATCCGCTGATCGCGATCGTCACCAATATCGACGCCGACCACCTGGAGAACTACGGCGGTGATTTCACCCGCGTCCAGGCCGCGTTCGACGAATTCCTGCATCGACTGCCGTTCTATGGACTCGCGGTGCTGTGCATCGACGATCCCGAGGTCGCGCGCCTGGCCACGGCCACGCCGCGCCACGTGATGACCTACGGCCTGTCGGATGCCGCCGACGTGCGTGCCGAGGACGTCGCCCAGGACGGCGCGGCGATGACCTTCACGCTGTGCCTGCCCGAAAACACGCGCATCCGCGCGCGGCTTGCGCTGCCCGGCCGCCACAATGTGCTCAATGCACTCGCCGCAGCCGCGGTGGGCTGGCAGCTCGGCGTCGCCCCCGAGGCGATCGTCGCCGCGCTGGGTGCGTTCCAGGGCATCGGCCGCCGCTTCAACCTGCTCGGCGAGCTGGTCACGCCTGCCGGCGCCCGCGTACAGCTGGTCGACGACTACGGCCATCATCCCAAGGAGCTGGCGGCGGTGTTCGCCGCGGCGCGCGGAGGCTGGAGCGATCGCCGCCTCGTGGTCGCATTCCAGCCACACCGCTACAGCCGCACCCGCGACCTGTTCGACGACTTCGCCGGCGTGTTGTCGGATGTCGATGCACTGGTGTTGACCGAGGTCTATCCCGCGGGCGAGGCGCCGATTGCGGGCGCCGATGCGAAGGCACTCGCACGCGCGATCCGCGCGCGCGGCCGGATCGATCCGGTCGTCGTTGCCGGCGCCGCGGATCTGGCCGGCGTGCTGCCCGACATCCTCGAAGATGGCGACCTGCTGCTGATGATGGGCGCCGGCGACATCGGCGTCGCCGTGCAGCGCCTCGCGCAGGCAGGTTTCATCGGCGCAGCGCGCCCGGAGGCGGGCCGATGAGCGCCACGCTGTCCGCACCCCGTTTCACCGAGCCGGGCGTGTTCGGCCGCGTTGCGGTGCTGCTCGGCGGCTCGGGCTCGGAGCGGGAGGTCTCGCTGCAGTCGGGGCAGGGGGTGCTCGATGCGCTGCGCTCGCGCGGCGTCGATGCGCACGCGGTCGACGGGGTGCCGGCGCTCGCACAGGCGATCCTCGCCGGCAAGTTCGACCGCGTGTTCAACATCCTGCACGGCGGCGACGGCGAGAACGGCGTGGTCCAGGGCCTGCTGGAGGCTTTCGGCATTCCCTGTACCGGCTCGGGCGTGCTCGGTTCCGCGCTGACCATGGACAAGATCCGCACCAAGCAGGTGTGGATGAGCGAAGGTCTTCCGACCCCGCGCTTCGCCCGCCTGGCACCAGGCGCGGATCTCCACGCTGCCGCGGCGTCGCTCGGCTATCCGGTCTTCGTGAAGCCGTCGTGCGAAGGCTCCAGCGTCGGTGTGTTCCGCGTGATTAGCGAAGCGGACCTGCAACCGGCCGTCGAGTTCGCCGCCGGCTATGCCGGCGAACTGCTGATGGAGCAGATGGTGCGTGGCGACGAGCTGACCGTCGGCATCATCGGCGATATCGCGCTGCCGTCCATCCGCATCGTGCCCGCAGGCGAGTGGTACGACTACCACGCCAAGTACATCGCCGACGACACGCAGTACCTGTGCCCCGGCATGTCCCCCGAGGACGAAGCCGAGGTCGGCGCGCTCGCACTGGCCGCCTTCCGTGCGGCGGGCTGCAGCGGCTGGGGCCGCGTCGACGTCATGCGCGACATCGAGCGTGGCCTGCAGCTGATCGAGGTCAATACCGCGCCCGGCATGACCAGTCATTCGCTGGTGCCCAAGGCTGCTGCGCAGATCGGAATGGATTACGCGGCGCTGTGCTGGCGCGTGCTCGAAGCCACGATTCCGGTGGAGGTGGAAGCGCGATGAACCAGGCGCTGGGCACGATGGTGCGGGTCCTGGCATGGGCGCTGGCGGTTGCGCTGGTGGCGCTGCCGGTGGTCGCCGTGGTCAACGGCTGGATCGGCGCCGAGCGCTGGCCGCTGCGCGTGCTGCGCATCAATGACGGCCTCGAGCAGGTCGATACCGCGCGCGTGCGCGCCGCCGTGTTGCCGCATGCGCAGCGCGGCTTCTTCGCGGTCGATCTGGCTCAGGCGCAGCGCGATGTCGCGCGCCTGCCATGGGTGGCCGGGGTCGAGGTGCGCAAGCGCTGGCCGGACGTTCTGCATGTACGCATCGCCGAGCATGTGCCCTTCGCGCGCTGGGGCGATGCGCGGCTGTTGTCGACGCGTGGCCGCCTGTTCGCCGCCGAGGGCGTCGACGTGCCCACCGACATGCCGCGTTTCGACGGCCCCGAGAATCGCATTCCCGAGATCGTCGCGCTCTACAACGAATCGCGGGAGCTGTTCGGCACTGCCGGTATCCGGGTCGAGCGCGTCGCGCTCGACGCGCGCGGCAGCTGGCAGCTGACCCTGTCCAGCGGCACCGATGTCGTCGTCGGCAGCCAGGAAGCGCGCCTGCGCCTGGCCCGCTTCGCGCGGATGCTGCCGCGCCTGACCGGCACCCGGGTCGAGCCGCTGACCCGCGCCGACCTCCGCTACACCAACGGTTTCGCGCTGATCTGGGGCGATCCACCCGCGCCCGATGCAGCCCGGGCCGCTGACGCGACCGCCAACCCGGTCGCGCACCGTTCTTCCACCTCCGTTTCCGGCTTTTCCACATGAACCGCAAGGGCGACAAGACACTCATCGTCGGACTCGATATCGGCACCTCGAAAGTGGTGGCGCTGGTCGGCGAGTACTCGCCCGGCAATCCGATCGAGGTCATCGGCATCGGCAGCCACGAATCGCGCGGCCTCAAGCGCGGCGTCGTGGTGGACATCGAATCGACCGTGCAGTCGATCCAGCGCGCGGTCGAGGAAGCCGAGCTGATGGCCGGGTGCGAGATCCGCTCGGTCTACGCCTCGATCTCCGGCAACCACGTGCAGTGCCGCAATTCGCCGGGCATCGTGCCGATCCGCGACAACGAAGTGACCTGGGCCGATCTCGACCGCGTGCTCGATGCGGCCAAGGCGGTCGCGATCCCGGCCGACCAGAAGATCCTGCACGCGATTCCGCGCGAGTACGTGCTCGACGATTCCCAGGAAGGCATCCGCAACCCGGTCGGCATGACCGGCGTGCGCCTCGAGGTGCATGCGCATCTGGTCGTCTGCGCGCAGTCGGCCGCGGCCAACATCAGCAAGTGCGTGCAGCGTTGCGGGCTGTCGATCGACGATCTGATCCTGTCCTCGCTGGCCTCGAGCACCGCGGTGCTGACCTCCGACGAGCGCGAGCTCGGCGTGGTGCTGGTCGACATGGGCGCCGGCACGACCGATCTGGCGGTGTTCGTGCAGGGGGCGATCTGCCACACGGCTTCGCTGCCGATCGCCGGCGACAAGGTCACCGAGGACATCGCGCACATGCTGCGCACCCCCACGCCCGAGGCCGAGCAGATCAAGGTGCGCTACGCCTGCGCGCTCGCGCAGCTGGCGACCAGCGAGGAATCGATCCAGGTCCCGAGCGTCGGCGACCGCCCGCCGCGGCGTCTGCCGCGGCAGTCGCTGGCGCAGGCCGTGCAGGCGCGCTACGAGGAAATCTTCGAGATGGTGCAGGCCGAACTGCGCCGGTCGGGCTTCGAGCAGCACGTGCGCGCCGGCATGGTGCTCACCGGCGGCGCCTCGAAGATGGAAGGCGTGGTCGAACTGGCCGAGGAAATGCTGCAGATGCCGGTTCGGGTGGGCATTCCCCAGCACGTCACCGGCCTGGGCGAGGTGGTTGGCAATCCGGTCCACGCCACTGGGGTGGGCCTGCTGCTGATGGGCAGCCAGATCGAACATCCGCGCCGGCCCGTGGTCTCCGGGGGCCGCGCCGGCGGGTGGCTGAAAAAGATATGGGCGCGATTCAACGGCGAATTCTGATTCGCGCACACGAAAACGGGGGTGGGGACGCGGCGGGCAGGGCAGCGACGAAACCAGCGGTACGGCATAGCAAGGCACATCAATAGACGCCGGGAAGGACGTGGTCACCACGCCGAACCCGGTCCAACGAGAGGACGACGGACATGGCACATTTCGAATTGGTCGAGAAGATGGCCCCAAACGCGGTGATCAAGGTCATCGGTGTCGGCGGCGGCGGCGGCAATGCAGTCGCGCACATGGTCAACAACAGCGTCGATGGCGTTGAGTTCATCACCGCCAACACCGACGCGCAGGCGATCAAGAACTGCGGCGCCAAGCTGCAGCTGCAGCTCGGCAGCAGCGTCACCAAGGGCCTGGGCGCAGGCGCGAACCCGGAAGTCGGCCGCCAGGCCGCGCTCGAGGACCGCGAGATCATCATGGATGCGCTGCAGGGCGCCGACATGGTGTTCATCACCGCCGGCATGGGCGGCGGCACCGGCACCGGCGCTGCGCCCGTGGTCGCGCAGATGGCCAAGGAGATGGGCATCCTGACCGTCGCCGTGGTCACCAAGCCGTTCCCCTTCGAAGGCCGCCGGCGCATGCAGGTCGCCCTCAAGGGGATCGAGGAACTGTCGGCGCATTGCGACTCGCTGATCACCATTCCCAACGAGAAGCTGATCACCGTGCTCGGCCGCAACGCCACGATGATCCAGGCCTTCCGCGCCGCCAACGACGTGCTGCTCGGCGCCGTGCAGGGCATTGCCGACCTGATCGTGCGTCCCGGTCTGATCAACGTCGACTTCGCCGACGTCCGCACCGTGATGTCCGAAATGGGCCTGGCGATGATGGGTACGGGCCTTGCCCGTGGCGACGACCGCGCCCAGGCCGCCGCCGAAGCCGCGATCCAGAACCCGCTGCTGGACGATGTCAACCTGGCCGGCGCCAACGGCATCCTGGTCAACATCACCGCCGGCGCCGACTTCACGATGGCCGAGTTCGACGAAGTGGGCCGCACGGTGGAGAACTTCTCCAGCGAGGACGCGACCATCGTCATCGGCACCGTGCTCGATCCGGACATGCAGGACGAGGTCCGCGTGACCGTGGTCGCGACCGGCCTGAACCGCGCCCCGGCGCGGGCGGCAGGCTACAGCGGAGAAGGCGCGGGCCGCGGCAAGCCGCAGGTCCAGCTGATCAGCAACAACCAGCGCGGCGTGCGCGACGGCACGACCGGCATGCTGATCGAGGACGGCTCCGACGCGGTCGCGCCCTACAGCCCCGGCAACAGCATCGCGGCCTCGCTGCGCGGAAACGCGGGCGGCCAGTCGACCTCTCCGCTGCGCAGCAACGCCCGTGCGGAGTCGAGCGAGGCCCCCAAGGTCGCCGATTTCGGCAGCGACAGCAGCTACCTGGACATTCCGGCGTTCCTGCGTCGCCAGGCCGACTGATGCCGTCCCTGGCGAGGGTCATCGCTTGCGGCAGGCCCCTCCCGGCCTGCCGTAACCGGGCGCGTGACGAAGCGCGAGGCAGTGCCTCGCCCGCGCTTCGCCCCGTCCTGCACCGTCAGGTGGGCTGATTCCTCGCCGCGCGACGGCATGCGCGTCCGCCCGACCGGGCGGCCTGCGGATGGCCGTCGCCGCAGGGCGGAGCGTCCTCCTGTCCTGAAGTGCCCGGCGGCGCGTTGTCCGCGCGTCGCCTTTTGGTCCATCGGGCTCGTCCCGATGGGCCGTTTTCCAGCCGTCGCAGCGCATTTGACGGCGTTTGGCCGCGCAGTCAGCATCGCCCGCCTTTCCGTTCAGGTTCAGCCGGTGCCGTGATAATCTGCCTCGCGGTTCCGATGGCAGTCCGATGACGGATGCGCGGAATCTTCTCTCCTGCGGACTCCCCCATGCCCCGCCAACGCACCATCAAGAACGTGATCCGCGCGACAGGCGTCGGCCTGCACAGCGGCGAGAAAGTGTTTTTGACCCTGCGTCCCGCGGCGCCCGATACCGGCATCGTGTTCCGACGCGTCGATCTCGACCCGCCCGTGGACATTCCCGCACACGGCAATCTGGTCACCGAGACCACGCTGTGTACCGGACTGAGCTGTGGCCCGGCCAAGGTCCAGACGGTCGAACACCTGATGTCCGCACTGGCGGGCCTGGGTGTCGACAATATGTATGTCGAGCTGTCCGCGGCGGAAGTTCCGATCATGGACGGCTCGTCCGGCCCCTTCGTGTTCCTGCTGCAGTCGGCCGGTGTTGTGGAGCAGGATGCGCCCAAGCGCTTCATCCGCGTGCTCAAGCCGGTGGAAGTGCGCGAGGGCGACAAGATCGCGCGCTTCGAGCCGTTCGACGGCTTCAAGCTCGACTTCACCATCGCCTTCGACCATCCCGCGATCCCGCTGGCGCAGTCGCGCGCCGAAGTCGAGTTCTCGACCGAGGCCTACATCCGCGAAGTCAGCCGGGCGCGCACCTTCGGCTTCATGCGCGACCTGGAATACATGCGCGAGCGCAATCTTGGTCTCGGCGGGTCGATGGACAATGCGATCGTGCTCGACGAGTTCCGCGTGCTCAACGACGACGGCCTCCGATACGCCAACGAGTTCGTGCGCCACAAGATTCTCGACGCGGTCGGTGACCTCTATCTGGCCGGCCATCCCATCCTCGGGCGGTTCGTCGGTTACAAGTCGGGCCATGCGCTCAACAACAAGCTGGTCCGCGCACTGCTGGCGCAGAGCGACGCCTGGGAAGAGGTCACGTTCGACCGGGCGGGCAATGCACCGCTCGCCTACGGCGCCCCGGTTGCCGCCTGAGCGGCGGTGATCACCTTCGCCAACACGCGATGAACTTGGCCGTGACCGCGCCGGACCTGTTCATGTCTGTGGCGATACTTAACTAAAAGTTAACGTTATCTTTCTGATTCCGTAACTTGTAGTTAACCTCCTGCCCGCTTTCGGCCAGTAGGATGGCCCCTCCCCCCTTCACCTGGCCTCGACTTTGGTGAGCAGGGGACGGGACCGCCGCTTCATTTTCGTTCGTCGCCATCCTCGCCGGATTGCAGCGAAGCCAGCGCCGCCTTCAGCGCAGCGCGGGCCACCGGCGAAGGTGGGGTGGTACGTGCGCGGCCAGCATCGACCTCGGGTCGGAGCGGCCGGGTCGAGGTTCTGACCACGATGTCGCTGACATCCAGCCCGATGGACCGGGCGGCGTCGAGCAGCACATCAGCCGACAGGCGCAGCCTGGCGTGCCAGATGGGCGAATCGACGAGGAAGACCAACCTGCTGCCATCCACATTGGCCAACCGCGCATGCGGCGCCAGCGTCGGTGGCAACAGGGGAACGAGACGGCGATCCAACGCGTCGAGCCACATGGCCCGGCGGATCGGATCGGCCGACGTACCGCCCAGTGCCGCTTCCAGTGCGGCCGTCGGGGCTCCCACGCGGGAAGCGCCGATGCGGGGCGGTTTGGATCTGGACCTGAAATCAGACATTGGTACGTATGACCCTGAACTCGTTTTTGAATGATATGCGCGGCCGTGTCGCGCAGGTGGCCGCCCGGGCCCGCGCCGTGTCGGCGCGCCGGCCGCTGACCGTCGCTGCTGCCGTCGCCGTCGCCGGCCTGTGCGGGGGCGCCGCGCTCAACGCCGCCGAGGTCGCGCGCCTGCATGGCGTCGCCGCCAGCAACGAACGCGCGATCGACGCCACCCGCCGCGAAGCCCAGCGCGAGATCAACGCACTCGCTGCGCGGATGAGCGAACTCCAGGCCCAGGCGACTCGTCTCAATGCCCTTGGTGACCGGCTTGCGCGCGGCGCAGGCCTCGAGGACGGCGAGTTCGATTTCGACCAGCCGGTCGGCCAGGGTGGTGCGGAACCCGCGCGGGACATGCCGGCGCGCACGCTGCTTGGCGGCATGGATGCGCTCGATGATGATTTCGCCTCCGCCGGCCAGCAGCTTTCGGTGCTCGAGGCCCTGCTGTTCGACCTGCGCATCGAGCAGAACGCGCTGCCGTCGCGTTCGCCGGTGGGCAAGAGCTACGTGACCTCGTCCTATGGCTACCGCGCCGACCCCTTCGGTCGCGGCGGCCAGTTCCACAAGGGCATCGACTTCAGCGCCCGCACCGGCGATCGCGTGATGACGGTCGCCGACGGCGTGGTCAGCTATTCGGGCGTGCGCAGTGGCTACGGCAATGTCGTCGAGGTCGATCACGGCAACGGCTACGTGACCCGCTATGCGCACAATTCGCGCAACGTGGTGAAGGTGGGCGATCTGGTCCGCGTCGGCGACGAGATCGCCAAGGCCGGCTCCACCGGTCGCTCTACCGGCGCCCATGTGCATTTCGAGGTGTGGGAGAACGGCCGCGTGCAGAACCCGCGCAAGTTCCTCGGCAACATGGGTGTCACCCGCCAGTAACCGGCCGCAGCCGCTGCGTTCTGGCGCAGACGCAGCGGGTCCTGCGCATGCGCGTTGACCCGGCCGGATCCGGGGCGACGCTGGGCGACGTGTCGGGCTTGCGCCTGTTCCTGGCGTTCGACACACGCAGCCCGGCAGCGTGCGGCAACGCCGACGCATACCGGTCCGCAGCCGCGCGGGGCAGGCGCCCTGTCAGAGAAAGGCTCCCGTCCGCCGTCCACCGGTAGCCGCAAGGGCGCCACCCGCGCGGTCCGGGTGGCTTGAAAGCGCAGCCGCCCTCCCCAAGCTACAATGCGTGTTGCCAACGAAAGGGCGCCCGGCGCCCTTTTCTTTTGCGGCTCTGCGGCGAAACCGCCTGCGCCGCGCCTCGATTCCCGAACCCGGTACTCCAATGCTCAATCGCCTGCTCACCAGTGTCTTCGGCAGTCGCAACGACCGCTTCGTCAAACAGCTCGAGAAGATCGTCGCGAAGATCAACGCCCTGGAACCGCAGATGGAGGCGCTCTCGGACGCGGAGCTGCAGGCCAAGACGCCCGAGTTCAAGGCACGCATCGCCAACGGCGAATCGCTCGACAAGATCCTGCCCGAGGCCTTCGCGGTCTGCCGCGAAGCGAGCAAGCGGGTGCTGGGCATGCGCCCTTACGACGTGCAGCTGATCGGCGGCATGGTGCTGCACATGGGCAAGATCGCCGAGATGCGCACCGGCGAGGGCAAGACCCTGGTCGGCACGCTGCCGACGTATCTCAATGCGCTCGAGGGCAAGGGCGTCCACGTCATCACGGTCAACGATTACCTCGCCCGCCGTGACGCGGCGCAGATGGGCAAGCTCTACAACTGGCTGGGTCTGTCGGTCGGCGTGATCTGGCCGGGCATGCCCCACGGCGAAGCGAAGCGCGACGCCTACCGCGCAGACATCACCTACGGCACCAACAACGAATTCGGCTTCGACTACCTGCGCGACAACATGGCGCTGTCGAAGGCCGACCGTTACCAGCGCGGCCTCAACTACGCGATCATCGACGAAGTCGACTCGATCCTGATCGACGAAGCGCGCACGCCGCTGATCATCTCCGGCCCCGCCGACGACTCCCCCGAGCTCTACATCAAGGTCAACCGTCTGGTGCCCTCGCTGGTCAGGCAGGAGACCGAAGACGGCGACGGCGACTTCTGGGTGGATGAGAAGGGCAAGCAGGTCCACCTGTCCGAGGCCGGCCAGGAGCACGCCGAGGAACTGCTGCGCAAGGCCGGCATCCTCGGCGAGGACGAGAGCCTCTACGCGCCGCAGAACATCCACATCGTGCACCACCTCAACGCGGGCCTGCGGGCGCACGCGATCTACCAGCGCGACGACCATTACATCGTCCGCGACGGCGAGGTGATCATCGTCGACGAGTTCACCGGCCGCACGCTCCCGGGCCGCCGCTGGTCCGACGGCCTGCACCAGGCGGTCGAGGCCAAGGAAGGGGTGCCGGTGCAGCGCGAGAACCAGACGCTTGCCAGCATCACCTTCCAGAACCTGTTCCGCATGTACGGCAAGCTCGCCGGCATGACCGGCACGGCCGATACCGAAGCCTACGAGTTCGAGAGCATCTATTCGCTCGAGGTCGTGGTGATCCCGACCCATCGCCCGATGATCCGCAAGGACAACCCCGACGCGGTGTTCCTCAACCGCGCCGGCAAGTACCGCGCGGTCGCGCGCGAGATCCAGGCGGCGAACGAGCGCGGCCAGCCGGTGCTGGTCGGCACGACGTCGATCGAAGTCTCCGAGCTGCTGTCCGAGCACCTGCGCAAGGAAGGCATCGCCCACGAGGTGCTCAACGCCAAGCAGCACGAGCGCGAGGCGCAGATCATCGCCCAGGCCGGTCGTCCCGGCGCCGTGACCATCGCGACCAACATGGCCGGCCGCGGCACCGACATCGTGCTCGGCGGTTCGCTCGAGGCCGAGCTCGCCCAGCTGGAAGCCGATACCGGCGCGCCGGTCGACGAGGCCACGAAGGCCAGGCTGCGCGCCGAGTGGCAGGTGCGCCACGATGCGGTCAAGGCTGCAGGCGGACTGCACATCATCGGTACCGAGCGCCACGAGTCGCGCCGTATCGACAACCAGCTGCGCGGCCGTTCCGGCCGCCAGGGCGACCCGGGTTCCAGCCGCTTCTACCTGTCGCTCGAAGACAATCTGATGCGCATCTTCGCCGCCGACTGGGTGCAGAAGGTCATGGCGCGCATGGGCCTGCAGGAAGACGACATCATCGAGTCGCCGCTGGTGACCAAGCAGATCGCCAACGCGCAGCGCAAGGTCGAGGCGCACAACTTCGACATCCGCAAGAACCTGCTCGACTTCGACGACGTCAACAACGACCAGCGCAAGGTCATCTACGGCCAGCGCGACGAGCTTCTGGACGCCGAGAGCGTCAAGGAGAACATCGACGGCATCCGCGCGGATGTGGTCGCCGGCATCGTCGCGCGTTACGTGCCGCCGCAGTCCATCGACGAGCAATGGGATCTGCCGGGCCTGGAGTCGGAGCTCGAGCGCGAATTCGGGCTGCGCCTGTCGCTGGTCGACCTCGCAAAGAGCCGCGAAGAGCTCGACGACGAGCAGATCTCCGCCTTTGTGCAGCAGGAAGTCGACCGCCTGTTCGCCGAGAAGGAAGCGCAGCTCGGCGACGAGACCATGCGCATGCTCGAGAAGCACATCATGCTCAACGTGCTCGACCAGGGCTGGAAGGAGCATCTGGGCCGCATGGACTATCTGCGCCAGGGCATCCACCTGCGCGGTTACGCGCAGAAGCAGCCCAAGCAGGAGTACAAGCGCGAGGCATTCGAGCTGTTCTCGGAAATGCTCGAGAAGGTCAAGCATGACGTGGTGACCATGCTGGCGCGCGTGCGCGTGCGCAGCGACGACGAGATCGCCGCGCTGGAAGCGGAGGAGCGTCGCCAGGTCGAAGCCAAGCTCAACCAGGCCCAGTTCCAGCACGCCGACGCCGGCAGCTACAGCGCCGACGAGGAGGCCGAGGACGTTCGCGCCACTCGCGCGGCGGCCCAGCCCGCCACGATCGTCCGCGACGTCGACAAGGTCGGCCGCAACGATCCCTGCCCCTGCGGCAGCGGCAAGAAGTACAAGCACTGCCACGGTCAGCTGAACTGATCGGCCGGGCGTACTGCCCTTCGAGCGACGTTTTCTGCAGGACTGCCCAAGGCCGGGACCCCCTGCTGCCGACACGGTTCCCGACGGCAGCGCGCCGCCCCGGACCCGATCCCGTGGCGACGCGCGCAGCGCCAGCGTGCATGCAATTCTCCTCGGGGAGAGCAAGGCGCACGGCGCGCGGGGTGGGAGGGCGTTGCCGCAACGCGCCCTCTCCCAAAGAAGAGAGGGGCTTTGAGTGCGGTCCGGTGGGACGCTGCTGCGTGACCGGCATTCCGGGACATCCAGCGTCTTCTCTGTCCGGCGCTGAGCCTGCGTGAACGATCAGGATGACGTGCGGGCGGGCAAGCCGCGCGCATATCTCTGGAAGGGAGCCTGCCCAGCCTGATCCGGATTGTCGCGCACCGTGCACGGGTGCTTGCACCTTCCCTCCGTGGAAGGTGTGTGCGCGTGACGGGTCCGATGAGGGCAGGGGGTTGCTGCAAAGCGCCCTCACCCCAACCCCTCTCGCGGACGGCGAGGGCTTTGAGTGCGGTCCGGTGGGACGCTGCTGCGTGACCGGTATTCCGGGACATCCAGCGTCTTCTCTGGCCGCGCTGAGCCTGCGCGAACGATCAGGATGGCGTGCGGGCGGACGATTCTTCTCGATCTGGGAGGGCGCTGCCCGGCCTGATCCGGGGCGACGCACTGCGCACGAGTGCGCACCCCTCTCCCTCCGGAAGAGGTCGACGCGCATCGCGCGTTGGGTGAGGCAGGGCATTGCCGCAGAGAGCCTCGCCCAACCCGTCGCCCGGAGGCAAGGGCCTTGAGCAGTTGCGTCGCGGCCACGCGGGTGCTGTCTGAGGAAATTGTCTTGCGGCTGGCAAAGCGCACGGGCGCCGCATACCCTGACCGCCTTCTCCGGATCCCAAGCCGCATGAGCGAGCGCGTCATCGAAGTCGTTGCCGGTGTCATCACCGACAAGCGCGGCCGTGTCCTGCTGTCGCGACGCACGCCCAACCGCGACATGCCCGGGCTGTGGGAGTTTCCCGGGGGCAAGCGCGAACACGGTGAAACCTCCGAGGCGGCATTGGCGCGCGAACTGGATGAGGAGCTGGGTATCCGCGTGACGGTCGGTGCGCCCCTGATCGTGGTGCCGCAGCGCTACCCGGCCAAGCGCCTGCGCCTGGATGTGCGCCATGTGGCGCACTGGGAGGGCGTGGCCCGGGGGCGGGAGGGCCAGGCACTGGCCTGGGTCGCGCCGGACAAGCTCGGGCGCTATTCGATGCCGCCGGCGGATCTGCCGGTCGTCGCCGCACTGCAAACCCCGGACCGCTATCTGGTGACACCGCCACCGGGCGACGACGACGCGGCCTGGCTCCAGAGCTTCGACGCGGCATTGCGCCGCGGTGTGCGCCGCGTCCAGCTGCGCCTGCCGGGCATCCCGGGTGATCGCCAGGAGGCGCTGTTGCGGGAGGCGCAGATCCGCTGCCGCCTGCACGGCGCCCAGCTGCTGTTCAACGGGCCAGTGGACGTCGCGCTCGCGGCCGGCGCCGGAGTCCACCTCGCATCGGCTGCGCTGCAGGCATGCACGATGCGTCCGGTGCCTGCCGGCATTCCCCTGGCCGCCTCCTGCCACCATGCCGGCGACCTTGCCCACGCCGTGGCGATCGACTGCGATTTCGTCGTGCTGGGCCCGGTGGCGGAGACGGCGAGCCATCCCGGTGAGCCGGGAATCGGCTGGTCCGAGTTCGCCCGCCTGCGCGAGACCTGCGCGCTGCCGATCTACGCGATCGGCGGCATGGCGCCGGCCGATATTCCCGAAGCCCGACGCCATGGCGCCCAGGGCATCGCCGCCATTCGGAGCCTGTGGTCGCCGGACTGAGCGCGTCCAGGCTTCGCCAAGGAAACCCGGACGGTGCGGACACGTCCACTACCGGCTGCGATCCGGCATAAGCGATGCGTCGGCGGTGCGCGACAAGCCCCTCTCCCTCCGGGAGAGGGGTTGGGGTGAGGGCGAACGCTCGCGATGCACCCTGCTTCGGCCAACGGGGCGCCTTTCCGGGCTGCATGAAGCGCCTGACGGTGCTTCCGCAGCGACGGCCGTGGACAACACCGATCAGCCACCCCGAGCGGCAATGCAGAGGCGGATCGGAGTTCACTAACGTACTCGCCAGCCTCCTGCAGAATCTGTTCGCCGGGCACGTGTCTGGACGATCCCCGATTGCAGAGGGACAAAGGGTTCCGCCTTGATCCATCCGTCCTGCGGTCGCCGCCTCGCGCTGCTGCACCTGTCGCCCACCGGTGGCACCTAACGATCGAGTGGACGTCGTCCCGGTGAGGCTTGAACACCCGCAGCCGCCATTCCGCGGTACTGCACATCCAGCGCGCCGACGGCCGCATCCAGCGCTTCCAGCGTCCCGTCGTTGACGATCACGTCGTCGGCGATGGCCAGTCGCGCCTCGCGCGTGGCCTGGGCCGCGACCATCCGCTCCGCAAGCGCGGCATCGATCCCGTCGCGCGCGAGCAGCCGGGCCAGCTGCAGCTCGCGCGGCACGTCGATCACCAGCACCCGCTGCAGCCACGGATAGGCCGCGCGGCCGCCTTCGGTCAGCAGCGGAATCGCCGCGACGGCATAGGGGCTGGTGGCCTGTTCGCACTCGGACTGCAGAAGTGCGCGTACGCGCGGGTGGATGATCGCCTCCAGTCTATGGCGTGCGGGGGGATCGTCGAAGATCCGGCGCCGCATCGCGGCGCGATCCAGGCTTCCATCGTCGGCAAGGGCGCCGGCGCCGAAAGCTTCGACGACCTCCGCAAGTCCCGTGCTGCCGGGCGCAACCGCGAGCCGAGCGGCCACGTCGGCATCGGCTACGAACGCGCCACGATTCTGGAAGGCCTGGGTGGCCGCCGTCTTGCCCGAGGCGATGCCGCCGGTCAGGCCGATGATCAGCGCGCTCATTGCAGCGGGTGGTCAGCCGAGTCCGGCGACACGCGAGTAGGCGCCGATCAGGTCGTGCCCCCACATGAAGGTCACCCAGCCGGCGATGGCCAGATAGGGCCCGAACGGGATCGGCGTGGCGCGGTCACGGCCCTGCACCGCGAGCATGATCGACCCGATGACCGCGCCAGCCACGGCCGACAACAGGATGATCGGCAGCAGCCCGCTCAACCCGCACCATGCACCGAGCGCAGCCAACAGCTTGAAGTCGCCGTGGCCCATGCCTTCCTTGCCGGTGGCCTGCTTGAACAGCCACCAGACCGTCCACAGGCTCACATAGCCCACCACGGCTCCGAGCAGCGCGGGTTTGGCCGGCATGTAGAGGTTGTCGAGACTGGCGATCAACCCAAGCCACATCAGTGGCAGCGTCAGCGAGTCCGGCAGCAGCTGGGTGCGGATGTCAATGCCCGACAGTGCGATCAGGAAGCTGGTCAGCACCAGCGCGCCGAAGCCCTGCCAGCCGAAGCCGAACTGCCAGACGCAGGCCACGAACAGCAGCATCGTCAACAGCTCGACCGCCGGATACTGGATCGAAATCGGCGCCTTGCAGCTGCGGCACTTGCCACGCAGCGCCAGCCAGCTCAGGACCGGGATGTTCTCGTACCACGACAGCTGGTGCCCGCAATGCGGGCAATGGGACCGCTCGACGACGATCCCTGGCGGCGGCGGATCATAGAGCTCCGGTTCCCCGAGGATCTCGCGCGAATCACGCTTCCACTGCCACTCCATGCGCCGCGGCAGGCGCAGGATCACGACATTGAGGAAGCTGCCCACCAGCAGGCCGAAGCCTGCGGCGAGCGGGAATCCGAGCGCGGGGTTCTGGTCGAGGAATGCCATCAGTCGAGTGGGGTCAGATCGTCGCGGCGATCTTGAAGATCGGCAGGTACATGCCGATCACCATCGAGCCGATCACGCCGCCGATGATGATCATGATCATCGGCTCGATCAGGCTGCTCAGTGCGTCGACCGCGTTGTTGACTTCTTCTTCGTAGAACTCGGCCACCTTGAACAGCATGGTGTCGAGCGCGCCGGCCTCTTCGCCGATTGCGGTCATCTGCACCACCATGTGCGGGAACAGGTTGACCTGCTTCATCGCCATGTTGACCTGGTAGCCCACGGAGACGTCGTCGCGGATGCGATGTACCGCCTGCTCGTAGACCACGCTGCCGGTCGCGCCCGCCACGATATCCAGTGCCTCCACCAACGGCACGCCGGCCTTGAACGTGGTCGCCAAGGTGCGCGCGAACCGTGCAATAGCGGCGTTATGCAGCAGCTGGCCGATCACCGGGATCCTGAGCATCAGCCGGTCGACCGTGTGCTGCAGCGGCTTGGAACGCTTGAACACATAGATGAAGAGCGTGCCCGCGGCAATGAACCCGCCGAGGATCGCCCACCACCACGAGGTCATGAAGCGACTCATGTTGACGATGAGCTGGGTGAACGCGGGCAGCTCCGCATTGAAGCTCTTGAACGTCGCCTCGAACTGCGGCACCACGAAGATCAACAGCACCGCGCTGACCAGGATCGCCACCGCGATGACCGTAGCCGGATAGAACAGGGCCTTCTTGATCTTGCCCTTCAGGCTCTCGGTGTTTTCCTTGTATGTCGCAATCGTGTCGAGCACGGTCTCGAGCACGCCCGCCGTCTCACCCGCGCGCACCAGATTCTGGAACAGCTCGTCGAACTGCACCGGGTACTTCGACAGCGCTTCGTTGATCGAAGAGCCACCCTCGATGTCCTGGCGCAGGCCATTGACCATCGAGGCCATGCGTGGATTCTTGTGGCCGTTGCCGATGATCTCCAGCGCCTGCACCACCGGCACGCCCGACTTGATCATCGTCGCCAGCTGGCGGCTGAACACCGCGATCTCTTTCGCAGTGATCTTCTTGCCTGCCGCGCCGAACAGGGGCTTGGGCTTGATCTTGACCATGCCGGGCTGGATGCCCTGGCGTCGTAGCTCTGCGCGCAGCATGTTGGCGTTCTTCGCCTGCTGCTCGCCTTTCATCTTGACGCCGCGCTTGTCCGAGCCCTCCCAGACGAACGTGTCCAGTGTTACGCCCTCGCGGACAGGCCGCGCGGGCGGCTTGCGCGGGAGCGATTTCTTGGCGGCACTGCGTGTGATCGACATGCTGGCGTTCCCCTGGGTCCGATTTCCCCAAACCGGACGGATCGCCGAATGGTACCGGGTAATTGGCGGCAGTGGCAGGCTCCCGGTCACGGTTGCGCCGGGTGCGATCCGAAAAGCGGAAAGGCGGGTCAGTCCTTGGTGACGCGGTTGATTTCGGCCAGGCTGGTCAGGCCCTGGCGCGCTTTCTCCAGCGCGGACTTGCGCAGGTCGTTGACGCCCGCGCGCTCGGCCACTTCGGCGATCTGGATCGCGTTGCCGCCCTGCAGGATGATCTCCTGGATCTGCTCGCTCATCGGCATCACCTGGTACACGCCGACGCGACCCTTGTAGCCATTGGTGCACTCGTCGCAGCCCGCGGGTTCGTACAGTTCAATGCCGGCACGCACCTGGTCTTCGTTGAATCCTTCGGCCAGCAGCGCGTGCTCGGGCAGGTCGACGCGGCGCTTGCACTTGCCGCAGAGCCGGCGCGCCAGGCGCTGGGCGATGACCAGGGTCACCGAGCTGGTGATGTTGTACGGCGCGATCCCCATGTTCATCAGGCGCGCGATGGTCTGCGGCGCATCGTTGGTATGCAGCGTGGAGAGCACCATGTGGCCGGTCTGCGCGGCCTTGATCGCGATCTCGGCGGTTTCCAGATCTCGGATCTCGCCGACCATGATGATGTCCGGATCCTGGCGCAGGAACGAGCGCAGCGCCGCGGCAAATGTCATGCCGCGCTTGTTGTTCTGCTGCACCTGGTTCACGCCGGGCAGGCGGATTTCCACCGGGTCCTCCGCGGTCGAGATATTGCGGGTCTCGTCGTTGAGGATGCCGAGCGCTGTATACAGCGACACCGTCTTGCCCGAGCCGGTCGGGCCGGTGACCAGCACCATGCCGTAGGGTTTATGGATGGCGTCGAGGAACAGTTTCTGCTGGTCGGGCTCGTAACCCAGCTTGTCGATGCCCAGCTTCGCCGCACTGGCATCGAGGATACGCAGCACCACCTTCTCGCCGAACAGCGTGGGCAGGGTGCTGACGCGGAAGTCGATCTGCTTGGTCTTGGACAGGTTGAGCTTGATGCGCCCGTCCTGCGGCACGCGCTTCTCGGCGATGTCCAGCTGTGCCATCACCTTCAGGCGCGCGGTAATGCGTCCGTTGAGCTTGACCGGCATCTTCGCCGCCTGCTTGAGAATGCCGTCGATGCGCAGGCGCACCCGATAATCGGTCTCGTAGGGCTCGAAGTGGATGTCGGAGGCGCCGCGCTTGATCGCGTCCACCAGCACCTTGTTGACGAACTTGACGATCGGCGTGTCGTCCTTGCCGTCCGCCACGTTCTCGATCTTGCCGGCATCGTCATCGCTGCCCACGTCGAGCGCATCGAGGCCGTCGGAGTCGTCCAGGGAGTCGCCGAAATTGTCGGACGATTGCAGCCAGATGTCCTGGGTGCGGCGGATGCTGTCCTCGTCGACCAGGATCGGCTCGACGGTCAGGTTCGTGTGGAACTTGATCTCGTCCAGCGCCTGCGCGTCGGTCGGATCCGCGATGCCGACATAGAGGCGCGGTCCACGCTTGAACAACGGCAGCACCGCGTGCTTCTGCAGCAGTTCCTCGCTGACCAGCTTGATCGCGCTGGCCTGGCTGTCCATCGCCGACGGATCGAAGATCGGCATTCCGAACTCGATCGAATTGGCCGCGGCCATCTGCGCGGCCGTGACCAGCTTGTGTTCGCGCAGGTACTGCGAGATCTGCTTGCGGGCGGCGGTGGCTTTGTCGAGTGCTTCTCGCGCTGCGATTTCGTCGAGCGCGCCGTCCAGCACGAGACGGCGGGCAATGCCGGTGATGCCGACGAGGTTCTGTGAGGAAACAGCGTTCATGGGCGGCGCCTACTGCGGAAGTGGACAAATACTAGCGTTTGCCATCAAGCGGGTGGGCAATCAGAACCGCAACCGTGGCAGTAAGCGTTGCGAATGCTGGTCATAGAATTTTCTACTGCTACCTGCAGGCGTCCAGAAACCACGACCCCGATGTACGTGCCCATTTTTGGCCCTCCCGGCCCAAAGGCATTCACTTCACGGCGGCACCGCAGGAACGTCACCACAACCGCCAGAAACAACAAACCCCGCCGAAGCGGGGTTTGCGACATAGGACGAGTATTTCAGCGAAAAAAACTACTCTGATCTCCTATTCCTATAATCGGTAGACCTTATTCCTCGCCTTCGGTACGGCACTCAGCCGGCACATACTTGAACGAAGCGGCGGGCGTGGTGCTGCATGCCCAGTTGATCGGCGAGGTCTGGTCTTCGGCCGAGGCGTGCGTCGGAGTCCAGGTCATCGTCGGCTCTGTTGCTGCGCCGGTACCCTGAGTACCGCCAGCCACCGTTGTGATGACACCGCCAGCGCCAACGTCGATGGAAGTCACGTAATCCGTCTCGTTCGGGAAGTCGAAGCCGGCTTCTGCACCGGTCGTAATTCCGGCCAAGCCGTTGTTCATCGACGAAGCGGTCTCTGCGACTGCCAGCTTCGCCGGCGCGGTCTGCGCAACCGCTTCCGACACGCGGGCGCGGACGGTGTAGTCCTGGTACGCCGGCAGGGCGATGGCAACAAGGATGCCGAGGATCGCAATGACGATCATCAGTTCGATCAGGGTAAAGCCTTTCTGGATCTTCTTCATGGTGTATCCCCTAGGAGTGGATGTTTCACGTGCTGAGTCGTCTGGCTGCACGTGTGGGATGGGTTACGCACGAGGCGTGCCAACTTTTTGGAACGCCGCCACAGACGGCAAAGCCGGTGCCCAGCGGTTCATCAGGTGGGGCGTCAAAACCATGACGCGCGATCGGCAGGAAATGTCACTTTGTGACTCGTATCGTCGGTCAGGGGCTTGACGTCCCGATTGTCCGCAGCGGCATGCCGAGCGCGTCGAGCTGCATCAGGCCTTCGCCGCGCCGCGAGACGACAGGGACCTGTCCTGCTATTGAAGAATCGTTGCGGTCGACGGGTTTCCCGTCCCTCGGGGCAACGGCTTGAGGTGTCGAGGTCGCGACCTGCAGGAGCTGCGGTGCGATGTCCGCGTACGGGCGGTAGTACGCGGGCGATCGCTCGATGCCCGCGCCGCCGGCCATGAAGGCCTCGATGACCTCGCGTCTCGCCACTGGATCGTCCGGCATTCGCGTGCCGACCAGCTGTGGGCCAGTCCATGAGAGGCGTCGCCATTCCGGGCGGCTCGCCTGCGCCAGGTCATCGGCATCGATCTCGTTGGCGAATACCAGCGTGAACGTCTCCGGCGTGCCGACCAGGAACACGGGTCGTCCCTGCCACAGGGTGTGCAGACCGTAGCCCAGGAATGCGATCTGGCAAAGCGTAATCACCGTGATGTCGAAGCGCAGGCTGGGCTTGCCGCGCTTGTAGACGATCAGGGTCAGCAATGGACCGGCGGTCAGATCGATGCCCAGCATCACCAGCAGGATGCGGTCCAGACCAGCGACGCGATGCACTCCGTAGGGGTACCAGAGCAGGAACGCCGATATGGCGATGCCGCCGATGACGACGACGCTCAGGGCAAGGTGGGTAGCCGAGGCTTTCCATCGATTCATGGCGAACAGGAGCGGTAGCCGGGGTGGCGGATTCTTGCGTCCGGACCGGGGCTTCCGCAAGCCAGTGCAATGCAGCCCGGCCGCGCACGCTGCCTCGAGCTCACGCCGCTACCGAGGAGTTGCAGGCTGCGTGTTGCTGACCGGAGGCCCGGGCACAGCAGGCCTCCGTATGGCGCGAAGGAATCAGTCGATCCCCAGCTTTTTCAGCTTGTAGCGCAGCGCCCGAAAGGTGATCCCCAGCGCCGCTGCGGTCTTGGTCTTGTTGTAGCGGTTTTCCTGCAGCGCCTGCTGGATCGCGGCGCGCTCGATGTCCTCGATGAAGGACGGCAGCGCCGAGCTGGCGGTGTCGTAGGGGCTGAGCGTGCGCGGGTCGCGCGGTGGGGAGGGGCCGGCCGGCAGGGCCTGGTGGGTGCCGGTGATGAAGGGGGAGCTCCGCTGCGGCTGGGCGGTCTGCTGGAGGTTTCTCGACGCGGGCAGGTGCAGGTCCGCGGCGGTGATGCGATCGCCGTCGGCCATGGCCAGGGCGCGTTCGAGAATGTTCTCCAGTTCGCGCACGTTGCCGGGGAAGCGGTAGGCCTCCAGCGCGGCGACGGCGTCGTCGGTCAGGGCGGGCGGCGCGCGGTGCATGGCCTGGGCCAGTCGGCGCAGGATGGCGTCCGAGAGCAGCGGCAGGTCGCCGGTGCGCTCGCGCAGCGGCGGCACGTGCAGGCCGATCACGTTGATGCGGTAGTAAAGATCGTGGCGGAAGCGGCCGTCGTTGACCAGCTGCGCCAGATCCTTGTGCGTGGCCGAGAGGATGCGCACGTCCACCTGTACCTCGGCCGGCGCGCCGACCGGGCGGATGCACTTCTCCTGGATCGCGCGCAGCAGCTTGACCTGCATGGCCAGCGGCAGCTCGGCCACCTCGTCGAGGAACAGCGTGCCACCATCGGCGGCCTGGAACAGGCCGGGCTTGTCGCTGTTCGCGCCGGTGAAGCTGCCCTTGCGGTGGCCGAAGAACTCGCTCTCCATCAGCTCGGTCGGGATCGCGCCGCAGTTGACCGGGATGAAGGGGCCGCTGGCGCGGGCGCCCTGGGCGTGGATGGTGCGGGCGACCAGTTCCTTGCCGGTGCCCGATTCTCCATTGATGAAGACCGGCGCCTGGCTGCGGGCCACCTTGGTGATGGTGTTGCGCAACGTGACCATGGCATCGGACGTGCCGAGCAGGCGACTGCTGTGCGCCTCGGTCTCACGCTTGGCGCGTTCGCCCAGCTCCAGCGCCTGGCGGACCAGGCCGCGCAGCACGTGGATGTCGACCGGCTTGCTGACGAAGTCGAATGCGCCGGCCTTAAGCGCCTCGACCGCCGCCTCGACATTCCCGTAGGCGGTGATCATCGCCACCGGCATGCCGGGGTAGCGCGTCGCGATCTCGCCGATGAGGTCCAGGCCCGAGCCATCGGGCAGGCGCATGTCGGTCAGGCACAGGTCGAAGGGGCCCGAGGCCAGCAGTTCACGGGCGCATGAGAGCGTCGGTGCGGTTTCGGTACGCAGACCCATGCGACCGAGGGTAAGGACCAGCAGTTCACGGATGTCCTGCTCGTCATCGACGATCAGGACGCTGCGATGTTCACTCATTCGCTCTCATCTAAACGGCTGTTTGATGTGACGCATATTGACAGCTTTTGCCAAAAGCGACGAGGCCGCCCGGGCGCGCGGGCTGCGGCGGTGGTGCGGGACGTCCCGTCAAACCGCAATTGTTGCGGGCATGAAGGCACCCCCCGCCGCGAGCTTGCGCGCGCGGCGGCTCGCGGCGGCGATCCCGGTCGTGTCCGGCGAACGACTCCGCTGGCGCCGGCGTGGCGCGCGGCGCATGCGCACCTTCGCGGGACGCCGCATGGCCTAGCTGCGGAACCGCGGTGGATGCGACGCGCCAATCGGCAAGGACCGGTATCCGCCCGCTCCCGCAGTGGGCTTGCGCACAGCCGCTCAGCGCGGCGCCACGTAGCCGCCACGCACGCCGCAGGCCTGCTGGTGCCGGTGCGCGGGTCTCAGCGGCCAGTCAAAAGCTCAGTGCCGCAGCAGGCCCGGACGCGCTGCCAGGGTGATGCGGAAACATCCGCCGCCGCCCGGCACGGCTACGTACTCCAGATGCGCCTCGTTGGCGCGGCACAGTTCGTGGGCGATGTAGAGACCGAGGCCGGTGCCGCTTTCGGATGTGGTGAAGAAGGGGCGGAACAGCTGCGCGGCCACGGCGTCGGGAATGCCCGGTCCGCGGTCGAGCACGCTGAGGGTCGGGCATTCCCCGGCCTGTTCGATACGCAGGGTGATGCGTGCCAGCTCGCCGGGCATGCGGCCATAGCGCACGGCATTGTTGACCAGCGCGCTGAGGATCTGGTGCAGGTGGCGCGGGTCGATGATGGCGCGCAGGGTCGGCTGGTCGCAGCTGATCTTCAGCTCGGCGTTGTCGGCGCTGACGATCAGCCGGTAGTCCTGGACGAAGGCGTGCGCGGCGCTGACGAGGTCGACGTGTTCCGGCCGTGCGCGTTCGCGGCGGGCCAGGCCCAGCACGCTTTCGACGATGCCGTTCGTGCGCACGCATTGCTGGTGGATGATCTGCAGCAGGCGCCGGTCCGCCTCTCCGATTTCCTCGGACTCTTCCAGCAACTGGGTGGCATAGCTGATGGCCGCGAGCGGGTTGCGGATCTCGTGGGCGAGACTGGCGGAGAACCGGCCCATCGTGGCCAGGGTCAGCGATTCGGCGCGCCGCGAGACCAGCGAGGTGTCGTCGAGGAACACCAGGGTGTTGTCGCTTTCGGCCAGCAGCCGCACGAAGCGCGGCATCACGTCCGCGTGTTCGCGCAGGGTCAGCGGTGCGCTGTCGACGTTGCCGGTGCGCAGCCACTGCGCCAGGCGCATCGCCAGGGGCGGCGCCAGTTCCGACAGCGTGCGGCCCCTCCGACCGTCCTCGCCCGGCGCCCCGGCATCGCCGATCAGCAGGATTGCCGCTTCGTTGGCCAGGCGGACATGGCCCGAGCCGTCGACCAGCAGCACGCCCGTCTGCATGCGGCGGATGATCAGCTCGTTGATTTCGGCCAGGTTCGCCGCCTGGGCGCCGTGGCGATCGGCCAGGGCCCGGCTCTCGCGTACCTGCATGCCCAGCAGGCGGCTCAGGGATGCGGCGGCGAAGAAGCCGAGCCCGAACATCAGCATTTCCGCGAACGGACGGTCGAAGGTGCCGGTTCCGAACAGGCCGACGATGCGTTCGGCACCGAGGGCCAGGGTGGCTGCCGCAGCGACAAGCAGGCTGGTGCGGAAGTCCAGGAACAGCGACGCGGCGCCGATATTGAACAGCAGCAGCATCGCGATGCCGGGCGCGACTTCCGGCGCGGCGTGGGTGATGAGGGTGGCGACCGCGATGTCGACGCCCACCCCCACCGTCGCGTGGGCCTGGTAATCGACCAGGGGCCGCCGCGCATGCAGCAGCAGGCCGATCGAGGCCACCACGTAACCGACGCCGACCGAAACCGCGATCGGCATGTCGACGACCTTGCCCAGCATTTCGCCCCAAGGGCTGAACACCAGCAGGGCGAGCAGCGCCGATTCGAACACGCGGTAGAGCGAGAAGAGCGCCAGCTCGCGTTGCTGCAGAGACGGGGTGGGCGTGGAAGCTGCGAGCAGGGGCACGGCGCGTTCCCTCTGGACCGGACGCCGGAGTATAGGCGGCCGCCCGATGCCGCTCGGGCCGGGCGTTTTGCCCGCCGAGCGCGCATGAGCGAGAATAGCGGACCCCGTCGGTCTGTCCGCGCGTCCCCGCGCCGCCCGTCGATGGTGTCTTTCCTTTCCGTACGGACTCCACATGAACTTCCACGAATACCAGGCGAAGCAGTTGTTTGCCGATTACGGCATCCCCGTGCCGGCCGGACGCGTCGCGTCCACGGCCGATGAAGCAGTCGAAGCAGCGAACTCCCTGGGCAACGGCCCCTGGATGGTCAAGGCCCAGATCCATGCGGGTGGCCGAGGCAAGGCCGGCGGCGTGAAGTTCTGCAAGACCACCGACGACGTGAAGGCGGCCGCGGCCGGCATGCTCGGCACCAACATGGCGACCTACCAGTCGGCGGGCGTCGCCCTGCCGGTGAACCTGGTGCTGGTCACCGAGGCCGGCGAGATCGCCAAGGAACTGTATCTGTCGGTGCTGGTCGATCGCGGCACGCAGTCGATCACCTACATCGTCTCCAGCGAGGGCGGCGTGGACATCGAGCAGGTGGCTGCCGAGACCCCGGAGAAGATCGAGACGCTCAACGTCGACTTCGTCGAAGGCTTCCAGCCCTACCAGGGCCGTGACATCGGCTTCAAGATCGGCCTGAGCGCCAAGCAGGCCAACCAGCTCGCCAAGATCATGGCTGGCCTCTACACCCTGTTCAACGAGAAGGACCTGGCGCTGGTCGAACTCAACCCGCTGGCCATCCTCGACAACGGCGACCTCTACGCGCTGGATGGCAAGGTCAACAGCGACGACAACGCGACCTTCCGTCACAAGGATCTGGCCGCGATGCGCGACACCTCGCAGGAAGACGAGGCCGAGGTTCGCGCCAGCGAGTACGACCTGAACTACGTGACCATGGACGGCAACATCGGCTGCATGGTCAATGGCGCGGGTCTGGCGATGGCGACGATGGACGTGATCGCACTCAACGGCGGCTCGCCGGCGAACTTCCTCGACGTGGGCGGCGGCGCGACCAAGGAGCGCGTGACCGAGGCCTTCAAGCTGATCCTGTCCTCGGACAAGGTCAAGGCGATCTTCGTCAACATCTTCGGCGGCATCGTCCGCTGCGACATGATCGCCGAGGGCATCATTGCCGCGGTCAAGGAAGTGGACGTCAAGGTGCCGGTGATCGTGCGCCTGGAAGGCACGAACGTCGAAGCGGGCAAGAAGCTGCTGGCCGAGTCGGGCCTGGCGATCACCCCGGCCGACGACATCAACGACGGCGCCAAGAAGGCTGTCGCGGCTGCCGCCTGATTCCGCTGCAAAACCCGCTGCTCTTTCCCTTCTCCCTCCGGGAGAAGGTGCCCGAAGGGCGGATGAGGGTCCTGGAACGCTCGCGAGCGCCGGCCCTCGCCCCAACCCCTCTCCCGTCGGGAGAGGGGCTCAACAGGAAAATCTCATGTCCGTTTTGATCAACAAGAACACCAAGGTGATCGTGCAGGGCTTCACCGGCCAGCAGGGCACCTTCCACGCCACCCAGATGGTGGAATACGGCACCCAGGTCGTCGGCGGCGTCACGCCCGGCAAGGGCGGCACCACCCACATCAACCTGCCGGTGTTCAACACCGTGCGCGAAGCGGTCGAAGCCACCGGCGCCGATGCCTCGGTGATCTACGTGCCGCCGCCGTTCGCGGCCGACGCGATCCTCGAAGCGGCTGCGGCCGGCATCAAGGTCATCGTCTGCATCACCGAGGGCATCCCGGTGCTCGACATGCTGCGCGTCAAGAACGTGCTCAAGTCGCACCCGGACGTGACCCTGGTGGGTCCGAACTGCCCCGGCGTGATCACCCCCGGCGAGTGCAAGATCGGCATCATGCCGGGCCACATCCACATGCCGGGCAAGATCGGCATCGTGTCGCGCTCGGGCACGCTGACCTATGAAGCGGTCAAGCAGACGACCGCGGCGGGCCTGGGCCAGTCGACCGTCATCGGCATCGGCGGCGACCCGATCAACGGCCTGAACTTCGTCGACTGCCTGAAGCTGTTCAACGAAGATCCGCAGACGCTGGGCATCATCATGGTCGGCGAGATCGGCGGCGACGCCGAGGAAGCGGGCGCCGAGTACATCAAGGCGCACGTCAAGAAGCCGGTCGTCGGCTTCATCGCTGGCGCGTCGGCGCCTCCGGGCAAGCGCATGGGCCACGCGGGCGCGATCGCCTCGGGCGGTTCGGGTACGGCCGAAGGCAAGTTCAAGGCGATGGAAGCGGCCGGGGTGAAGACCGTCCGTTCGCCGGGCGACCTGGGCGAAGCGATCGCCGCGCTGGTCAAGTAAGCGCAGCTACCGATGCACTGGGAAAGGCCGCCTTCGGGCGGCCTTTTTCATGTCCGGCGGCTTCGGCATGCCGTCGGCATCTCGCTATGATGAAAGGCCCCGCCCACTGCCGCCTTCCCATGACCGACCCGTTGCGCATCGCGCTCGCCCAGTTCGATTTCCCGGTTGGAGACGTCGGCCGCAATGCCGAGCGCATCGCGGAGATGATCGCGCAGGCGCGCGACGAATTCGGCGCGCAGGTCGTCGTGTTCCCGGAGCTGGCGATCAGCGGCTACCCGCCCGAAGACCTGCTGATGCGGCCGTCATTCCTGATCGACTGCGAAGCGGCGCTGATGCAGATCGCCAAGGACGTGCACGGCATCGTCGCCGTGGTCGGCTGGCCGGAGTCCGCCGGCAGCGTGCTCTACAACTCGGCCAGCGTGCTGCGCGGCGGCAAGCTCGAGCGCACCTACCGCAAGCGCGAGCTGCCCAACTACAACGTCTTCGACGAGCGTCGTTATTTCCATGTCGACCCGGATGGCGAACCCTGCGTGTTCGAAGTCGACGGCGTGCCCGTGGGCGTGGTGATCTGCGAGGACCTGTGGTTCGCCGAGCCGCTGGCCGCGACGGCGGCGGCCGGTGCGGCGGTCGCGGTGGTGCCGAATGCATCGCCCTATGACCGCGGCAAGCATCGCCAGCGCGATGCCCTGCTGGCCGAGCGGACGCGCGAAAGCGGCGTGGCCCTGGCCTATGTCAACGTGGTGGGCGGACAGGACGCGCTGGTGTTCGATGGCGCGTCGGTGGTCGCCGATGCGGACGGCACCGTGCATCCGGCTGCGGTCGCGTTCGACGACCACTGGCTGGTGGTGGATTTCGATCCAGAGCGGCGCGCGTTCACGCCGGTGGTATGGGTCGATGACGGCGACGAGAGCATCGATGCGCTGGCCTGGCGCGCCGTGGTGCGTGGCACCCGTGACTACCTGGGCAAGAACGGCTTCGGCAAGGCCTGGGTGGGCCTGTCGGGCGGCATCGACTCCTCGGTGGTACTGGCGATGGCGGTCGACGCGCTGGGCGCGGAGAACGTTACCGCGGTACGCCTGCCCTCGCGCTTCACGGCCGGGCTCAGCAACGATCTCGCCGCCGAGCAGTGCGAGGCTCTGGGCGTGCGCATGCTCACCATTCCGATCGAGCAGCCGTTCCAGGGCTTCCTCGACGCGCTTTCGGAAGCGTTCGAGGGCAAGGAGGGCGACGTCACCGAGGAGAACCTGCAGTCGCGCACGCGCGGCGCGATCCTGATGGCGCTGTCGAACAAGCATGGCGGCCTGCTGCTGACCACCGGCAACAAGAGCGAGTACGCGGTCGGCTACGCCACCATCTATGGCGACATGTGCGGCGGGTACGCGCCGATCAAGGATCTCTACAAGACCGAGGTGTTCGGGCTGGCGAAGTGGCGCAATACCGTCGGTGGTGCGCCGGTGATCCCGCCCGGGGTGATCGACCGGCCCCCGTCGGCGGAACTGCGCGCCGGCCAGCTCGACCAGGATTCTCTGCCGCCCTACGACGTGCTCGATGCCATCCTGCGCCGCTTCGTCGATCTGGAGCAGTCGCGGGACGAGATCGTCGCCGCAGGCTTCGATGCGCTCGTCGTCGACCGCGTTCTGCACCTGGTGCGCATCAGCGAATGGAAGCGCCACCAGGCCGCGCCGGGGCCGAAGATCTCGCGCCGTGCGTTCGGTCGCGAGCGCCGCTACCCGATCAGCAACCGTTACATCGGCTGAGCATGCTGTCCCTGATCCAGCGGGTCAGCCAGGCGGAGGTGCGCGTCGACGGCGTCGTCATCGGCCGGATCGGGCCCGGCCTGCTGGCCCTGGTCGGCGTCGAGCCCGGAGACGGGCAGGCGCAGGTGGCGCGGATGACCGAGCGCCTGCTGGGCTACCGGGTATTCCCCGACGCCGCGGGCCGGATGAACTGCTCGCTGACCGAGACCGGAGGCGGGCTGCTGCTTGTGAGCCAGTTCACGCTCGCCGCCGATACCCGGTCGGGCAACCGGCCCGGCTTCAGCACCGCGGCTCCGCCCGACGAAGCTGAACAGGCGTTCGATCGGCTAGTCGCGAGCTGCCGGGCCCGACATCCGGGGGTGGAAACCGGCCGATTCGGTGCCCATATGATGGTCAGCCTGGTCAACGATGGCCCGGTCACCTTCCTGCTGAGGGCATGAACCCGGCCCCGCTGGTGGTATAATTACGGGTTCACTTTGACAACGGTGCGCCACATGGCGAATGAACGTCCCGCCCAGCAGTCCGACATCAAGATCCTGATCAGCAAGGGTCTGGAGCAGGGCTATCTGACATATGCGGAGGTCAACGATCACCTGCCCGACGACATGGTCGATCCGGAGCAGATCGAAGACATCATCGGCATGATCAACGGCATGGGCATTGATGTCCATGAAGTGGCGCCCGATGCGGAAACGCTGTTGCTCGCCGGTGAGTCCAGCGGCAACCGCGAGGTCGACGAGACCGCGGCCGAAGAAGCCGCCGCCGCGCTGACCTCGCTCGATACCGAGGGTGGTCGCACCACCGACCCGGTGCGCATGTACATGCGCGAGATGGGTACGGTCGAGCTGCTGACCCGCGAGGGCGAGATCGCGATCGCCAAGCGTATCGAGGAAGGCCTCAACCAGATGATGGCCTCGGTGGCCAGCTTCCCGTGGTCGGTCCAGCTGCTGCTTGAGGAATACGAGCTGCACAAGAACGGCAAGAAGCGCCTCGCCGAAGTGGTCGCGGGCTTCAACGACCAGCTGCTCGAGGAACTGGCCGCCGAAGAGGAGGCTGCCGCGGGCAATGCGCCGGCCCCCGTCGTGGAGGCCGAGGACGACAGCGACAGCGACGATGACGACGCAGAGGATGCGTCCGACGAGGAAGAGAGCGCCGGCCCGACCGGACCTGACCCGGCCGAGGTCGCGCGGCGCATGGAGGCGATGGGAGAGCTGTTCAAGCAGTTCCAGAAGGCCTACGCCAAGAGCGGCGCCACCGCCAAGCCGGTGGTCAAGCTGCGTGGCGAGATGGCCGACGTCTTCATGACCTTCAAGCTGCCGTTGCCGCTGACCGATCTGCTGGTCCGCAAGCTGCGCGAGGTGGTCTCCGAGCTCAAGGATCACGAGCGCCGCATCCTCGACCTGTCGACCCGCGTCGCCAAGATGCCGCGCAAGGATTTCATCCGCGCCTGGGACGGCAACCAGACCAATACGGGCTGGGCGGACGAGATGATCAAGCGCAAGCAGAAGTGGTCGTCGGGCCTGAAGGACGTGCGCGACCAGATCGTCGCCGAGCAGGAAGCCACCATCGCGATCGAGAAGGCGATGGGCGTGACCCTGGGGGATCTCAAGGAGATCAGCCGTGCGATGGCCTATGGCGAGACCAAGGCCCGCCGTGCGAAGAAGGAGATGGTCGAGGCCAACCTGCGCCTGGTGATCTCGATCGCCAAGAAGTACACCAACCGCGGCCTGCAGTTCCTCGACCTCATCCAGGAAGGCAACATCGGCCTGATGAAGGCGGTCGACAAGTTCGAGCACCGCCGCGGCTTCAAGTTCTCGACCTATGCCACGTGGTGGATCCGCCAGGCGATCACGCGCTCGATCGCCGACCAGGCGCGCACGATCCGCATCCCCGTGCACATGATCGAGACGATCAACAAGCTCAACCGCATTTCCCGCCAGATGCTCCAGCAGTACGGCCGCGAGGCCACGCCGGAAGAACTGGCCAAGGAAATGGACATGCCCGAGGACAAGATCCGCAAGGTCATGAAGATCGCCAAGGAGCCGATCTCCATGGAGACGCCGATCGGCGACGACGAGGACTCGCACCTGGGCGACTTCATCGAGGACACCAATGTGGAGTCCCCGATCGACGCGACCACCAACACCAACCTGATGGAGACGGTCCGCGACGTGCTCGCCGGCCTTACCCCGCGGGAGGCCAAGGTGCTGCGGATGCGCTTCGGCATCGACATGAATACCGACCACACCCTCGAGGAAGTCGGCAAGCAGTTCGACGTCACCCGCGAGCGGATCCGTCAGATCGAGGCCAAGGCGCTGCGCAAGCTGCGTCATCCCTCGCGCAGTGAGCAGCTGCGGAGCTTCCTCGACGTCGAATGAGTCGAGGCGGCATGTCACAGGAAAAGGCCCGCCGGAAGGCGGGCTTTTTCATGGGCGTCCCCAGGTGGGTGAGCTGTCGCGAACACGCCGAACGGACGACGCCCGGCCTCCGGGCCGCAATCCCTGCGCGGCGCCAGCGTCCGATCCGGCGCCCGCGCGCGACACGGTGCCGGTGTTCGGTTACATCGGCAGCCTGCTGGCAGGGAGCTTCGGCATCCTGGTCGGAAGCGCGATCGTCATGGCCTTGAATTTCCGCGCCATGGGCTGGCTCGCCGAGGTGATCGCGATGCCGCGATCGCGCTGCTTGTGCTGGCCGGCGCGATCACGATGCTGGAGGCATTGCCGACGCTGGCGCTGGCGTTCATCGTGCTCTGGAAGCGGTCTTCGCCCTGACGCGGTGGTGGCAGGGCACGCGATCGCCGCACGACGCACTGCATGGGATCAGCGCCCTTGGTGGACGGCGCTGGGCATCGGGCTGGATGTCGCACTGATCGTGTTTTTCGCGGCGATGTCGGTCGTTCCGATCGACATCCCCCTGCAAACACCTGGCGCTGTCAGAACACCGTCGGTGTCGCCGTCCCCACGATCACCACGTCCGCCTTGCGCCGCGCGAACAGCCCCACGCTGACCACGCCCGGGATCTGGTTGAGCTTTGCCTCCAGCCCCACCGGGTCGGTGATCGACAGGCCGTGGATGTCGAGCACCCAGTTGCCGTTGTCGGTCGTGACGCCCTCGCGCCAGACCGGCTGCCCGCCCGTGGTTTCCAGGATCGTGCGGGCGACGAGGCTGCGCGCCATCGGGATCACCTCGATCGGCAGCGGGAAGGCGCCGAGCACCGGTACCTGTTTTGCCGGGTCGATGATGCAGACGAACTGCGCCGAAGCCTCGGCGATGATCTTCTCGCGGGTCAGCGCCGCGCCACCGCCCTTGATCAGATGTCGCTGCGGATCGCATTCGTCGGCGCCGTCCACGTACAGCGCCAGCGGGCCGGTGGCGTTGAGGTCGAATACCTCGATGCCATGGCCGCGCAGGCGCTCGGTGCTCTGGTCGGAGCTCGACACCGCACCTTCGATGCGGTGCCTGATCCGGGCGAGGGCGTCGATGAAATAGGCGACGGTGGAGCCGGTGCCGACCCCGACGATCATGCCGTCCTCGACGTACTCGATCGCCTTCTCGGCGGCCAGCCGCTTGCCTTCGCTCATTGCTTCTTCTCCAGGGACAACAGCAGTTTCCACTGCGCGGATGTGACCGGCAGCACCGACAGCCGCGCGCCCTTGCGGATCAGTGCGAACTCTTCACCCAGCTCGGCCGCATGCTCGCGGATTTCCGCAAGCGGGATCGGTGCGGCCAGGGTGCGCAGGTAGCCCACATCGACGAGAAACCAGCGCGGCGTCTCTTCGGTGGCCTTCTCGTCGAAGTACTTCGACGATCTGTCGAACTGGCTGGGATCCGGATAGGCGGTGCTCGCGACCCGGGCGATGCCGTATATGCCGGGGACGTCGGTGTTCGAATGGTAGAACAGGATCTCGTCGCCGACCCGCATGCCGTCGCGCATGAAATTGCGCGCCTGGTAGTTGCGCACACCGGTCCAGGGCTCGGTGCCGACCCGGGCCAGGTCATCGATGGAAAAGTCCTCGGGCTCGGACTTCATCAGCCAGTAACGCTTGCGGGTACTCATGGGGGTGCCAGTCACGGGGAAGGGGGCGGGCGCAGGATGCCGGACTCTGTCGCCACCGCATCCAGCGGGACGTCCCATTCGGCTGCGTCCAAGGCATCAAGCTGCTGCTGCGCGAAGCCTGCGCCCACCAGCAGCGGTGGCGCGCCCTGTTCGAGGCGGAATGCGAAGCTGCGGTCGTACCAGCCGCCGCCCATGCCCAGGCGGTGCCCGCGCGCATCGAAGCCCACCAGCGGGGTGATGACGACCGACATGTCGCGCGCGTCGAGGGCCGAGGACGGTTCCACATCGGGCTCGGGAATGCCGTAGCGGTTGGTGACCAACGGGTCGCCCGCGCGCCAGGGGGCGAAGCGCAGCACGTCGCCGTGCAGCACCGGCAGGCAGTAGCGCAGCCCGCCGGGCAGGCGCATCTGGAAGACATGCAGTCCGATCTCGCCATCACTCGCCCAGTAACCGGCGACATAGCCGGTGCGAGGCAACTCGGGCATCTCGAGGAGGTGGCCGGCCAGGCGCTCGGCCGCCGCGATACGCGCAGGCGCTGCCAGGGCGCGGCGCTGGTCGCGCAGACGTCGGCGAAGGGCGGGGCGGTCGGTCATGCGGCCGGGCTCGTCGTCGGAGGTGCCGGCGACGCGGCGGGAGGGCAGAAAAAAGGCGTTCTCCGCCGATGTCGATGCTTGCGAAACGACCTTGAACCCTGGGTTCAAGTGGGAACGCTGGGATTCCTTCGGGCTTTCCGCTCGCGGGCGGATATGCACTCCCGGTTTCCTGACATCCCCGGTGTCGTTGTTAAGGGACAAGGCGAATGTTTTGCTCGCTGTCGCACACGGCAGAGAACGCATGCGCAGTATAGCCAACTGCCGCGGCGCGCGTGGGCCGTTCGTCGGTCCTCGCCGCGGGCGGGATTCAGTTGCGTGCGCGCAACGCGAAGATCGGTCAGCGCTGTTCGGCGTCGAAGGCATCGAGTTTGCGATGCAGGGCGGCGACTGCCTCTTCCATCGCATTCGAGCCCTGTCGCTGGCCGTCGCCGAGCATCTGCAGCTCGTGCGCAAGATTGAGCGCGGCGAGGATCGCGATCCGGTCCACCCCGGTCATCCGGTTGGCACCGCGGATCTCGCGCATGCGCTGGTCGAGCAGCCGCGCCGCGGCCATCAGGCTGTCCCGCTCGCCCGGCGCCACACCGACGGTGTACTCGCGATCCAGCACACGGACGCTCACGGCCTCGTTGGGGCTCATGTGTGCTGCTCCAGGGATTTGAGCCGGGCGATCATCGCCTCGACGCGGGACCGCGCCTGTTCGTTCTTCGACACCAGCTGCGCCCGCTCGCCGACGATCTGTTCCTGCTGCTGGCGCAGACTGCGGTTCTCGTCGCTGAGGGTGCGGACGCGCTCGATCAGTGCGTCGACGCGCGACGTCAGTCTCTGAAGCTCGGCGACCACGTCGGGCTGGTTCATCTTCGCACCATAGGCAGGGGGCGGGGGCCGGTCAAGGCGAGGTCACCAGTGGAGCTCGATGTGGCAGCTGCATGCTTGCGGGACGCCAGTTGCGCACGAACGCCAGGCATTGTGCCGCCTCGAGCGGCGGTGAGATCCAGAAGCCCTGGATTTCGTCGCAGCCGCGCTCGGCCAGGAAGCGCATCTGTGCGCGGGTCTCCACGCCTTCGGCGACGACGCGCAGTCCGAGCGAATGTCCCATCGCCACGATGGTCGGGGTGATCGCGGAATCCTCCGCGTCGTGGGGCAGCCCGTCGACGAAGGCCTTGTCGATCTTGAGCGTGGTGATGGGCAGGCGTTTGAGATACGCCAGCGACGAATACCCCGTGCCGAAATCATCGATGGCCAGGGAGACGCCGAGCGCGCGGAACGCGTGCAGCTGCGCGGCGCTCTGCTCCGCATTGGCCATGAGCACGCTTTCGGTCAGTTCCAGTTCCAGCAGGTGCGCTGGAATGCCGACGTCGTCGAGCACGCGCGCGACCACGTCGGTGAAATCGCCGCGCAGCAGCTGCAGCACCGATACGTTCACCGATACGGCCATGTCGTCGAGACCGTGCTGGCGCCAGCGCTGCAGCATCATGCAGGCCTCGCGCAACACCCACTCGCCGATCTCCAGGATCATTCCGTTCTCCTCCGCGATCGGAATGAAGTCGGATGGCGCGATATCTCCATGTTCGGGGCTCGACCATCGGAGCAATGCCTCGACCCCGGTGATCCTGGGCGGCGACAGCGCCATGCGCGGCTGGAAGACCAGTCGCAGTTCGCCGCGATCGAGCGCCCTGCGTAATGCGCCCGACACCACGGCACGCTGGCGCGCCGCCACGTCCATGTGGTCGTCATAGCGGATGAAGGTGCAACGCCCCGCGGCCTTGGCCTGGTACATCGCGGTGTCGGCCCGCTTCAGCAGTTCAGTCGGCACCTGGGCGTGGTCGGGATAGATGGCGATGCCGATCGACGGCGAGATCGACACCTCGCGGCGGTCGTCGAGCAGCAGCGGGGCCTGGAACGCGTTGATGATCTCGCGCGCGACGCGCTCGGTGTCGAGCGGGTCGGCCAGGTCTTCGATGACGATGGTGAACTCGTCGCCGCCGAGACGCGCCACGGTGTGCTGGTTGCCGACCGTCCGCTGCAGGCGGAGGGCGGCGGCGCGCAGGATCCGGTCGCCGGCCGAATGGCCGAAGGAATCGTTGACCTCCTTGAAGCGGTCGAGATCGAGGAGCAGCAGCCCCACCCGGGAGTCCTGGCGATGCGCCCGCACGATGGCCCGTGACAAACGCTCCGACAGCAATGCACGGTTGGGTAGATCGGTCAGGGTGTCGAAGTTGGCGAGATAGCGCAGTTCCTGTTCGGTGCGCTTCTGCCTGGTGATGTCGTTGAAGACGCATACGTGCAGCATGCTGTGGTCGTCGGGGCCGCGTACGGTGCGCAGTTCGAGTGCGGTCAGGGTCTCGTCGCCGTCCTTGCGGCGGAGCCACAGCTCTCCGCTCCACTGGATCTGCTGCCTGGCGTGGTTGCGGATCTGGCGGTAGAGCGCACTGTCGTTCTGGGCACTGCCGAGCAGCGATGCCGTGCGTCCGAGGATTTCCCGCTCGGCGTAGCCGGTCATGCGCAGGAAGGCCGGGTTCACCGAGACATAGTGGAAATCCGCATCAAGCACCGCGACGGCCTCGGCCATGCTGCGCAGGACCGTGGCGGCGATCCGGCGCTCGCGTTCCGCCTCGCGGGTGGCGCTCACGTCGAGGGCGGTGCCGGCGATGCGCAGGACCTGGCCGCTCGCATCGCGCGCGACCGCGCGGCCGCGTACCCGCACCCACATCCATCGGCCATCGTCGCCGAGCACGCGCAGTTGCACTTCGTAGCGGTTGGATGCGCCGTCGAGATAGCGCTGGAGCATGTCGCGCGCGGGCGCCATGTCGTCGGGATGGACCAGCGCCTCCACCGCGACGGTGTCCTCGCGCATCTGTCTATCGCCGCCGGGCGCGTCGTCGAGCAGACGACGCAGCTGGCGGCTTTCGACGTCGTAATCCCAATAGCGTTCGCCGGTCGCCCACAGGGCGAGCTTGAGACGGTCGTGGCGGTCGTCGAGCGCGTCCGCAATACCGCGTCGGCGGTAGAGCCAGACGACCGTCAGCGCCAGCGCCAGCGCGATCAGCACCGCGGCGCCGGGCACGAGCAGTTGGCTGGGTTCGATCACGCGCGCGCTCCGTGCCGGGATCGGCTTTTCGAGTGTAGGCAGGCCGCAGCGCGGCAACAAGCACGCAGGCCGGCAGCGAAGGCCCGTTGGTACACTGGAGCTCCCCCGTACGTGAGCGTCCCCCGTGTCCGAGACCCTGCCCAGCCTCGCTGAAATCGACGCGGAAATCCGTCACCTGCAACTGGCCATCCCGGGCAGCGAACTCCATGGCGGCCTCAGCGGCTGGCTGGCGGGTGGCGGTGAAAATGTCGCAGCCTGGCTGGCGCCGGTCCTGGCCGATCCCGACCTGCCCGCGCCGGCCGCTGGCAGTGCGCTCGATCGCATGCGTGTGGCCACCGCGCTCCAGCTCGAGGACCATGATTTCGCGTTCGCGCTGCTGATGCCCGACGATGGTGAGCCCTTGTCGGTACGCAGCGCCGCCCTGTTCGACTGGTGTCGCGGCTTTCTCGGCGGCTTCGGGCTCGCCACCGGCGAGCGTTCGTCGCTGTCCGATGAAGGCAGGGAGGCGCTGTCGGACCTGGCGCGGCTCGCCGCCGCGCAGCCCGATGCCGAAGATGAAGACGATGCCGGCGAGGAAGACGCCCTGGCCGAGCTCGAGGAGTTCGTGCGCGTGGCGGTGCTACTTCTGCACGGCGATGCAGCGCTGGGGCCGCGGCACCGCAAGCAGCTGAACTGACATGGCGTCGCCGACCGGCATCACCGCAGCCAGTTACCTCAAGCGCAGGCGCCAGCTGATGCGCCTGGCCGGCAACGACGCGATCCTGATCCTGCCCAGTGCGCCGGAGCGGGTGCGCAGTCGCGACACCCATCACGCCTATCGGCCCGATTCCGATCTGTGGTACCTGACCGGCTTCGCCGAACCCGACGCGGTGCTGGTTCTGGTGCCCGGTCGCAAGCATGGCGAGGCGCTGCTGTTCTGCCGCGAGCGCGATCCGGAACGCGAAGGCTGGGACGGGCCACGGGTCGGCCCCGAAGGCGCGGTCGAAACGCTTGGTATGGACGATGCATACCCGATCGAGGATCTCGACGAGATCCTGCCGGGCCTGCTGGAGGGGCGCACGCGCGTCTACTACCACTTCGGCCGCGACACCGAATTCGACCTGCAGCTGATCGGCTGGCTCAATCGCGTGCGCGCGCAGGTGCGGGTTGGCGCGCAGCCGCCGCACGAGTTCCTCGAGCTGGGCCATCTGCTCGACGAGATGCGGCTGTTCAAGGGCGCCGATGAGCTCAAGCTCATGCGCCGCGCGGCCAAGATCAGTGTCGAGGCGCACGCCGCGGTGATGCGCGCCGCGCGCCCCGGCATCCACGAGTACGCGCTGCAGGCGGAGCTCGAATATGTGTTCCGGCGCAACGATGCCCAGCCAGCGTACGAGAGCATCGTCGGCGCCGGCGCCAATGCCTGCGTGCTGCACTACCGCGCCAACAACGCCCAGGCCCGCGATGGCGATCTGGTACTGGTCGACGCGGGTGCCGAATACCGCGGCTACGCCGCCGACATCACCCGCACGTTTCCGGTCAACGGCCGCTTCACGCCCGCGCAGCGCGCGCTGCACGAGGTGGTCGAATCCGCGCAGCAGGCGGCATTGGCGCAGGCCCGTCCGGGCGTCGCCTACGAGGCCGGGCACAACGCCGCGGTCGAGGCGCTGACCGATGGCCTGCTGCGGCTCGGTCTGCTCAAGGGAAAGCTGGACAAGCGCATCGCCGACGGCAGCTACAAGCGCTACTACCGGCACAAGACCGGTCACTGGCTCGGCCTGGACGTCCACGACGTGGGCGACTACCGCATCGAAGGCGAATCACGCCTGCTCGAACCGGGCATGGTCTACACCATCGAACCCGGTCTCTATATTCCGGTCGACGACACGAGCGTGGACGCGAAATGGCGCGGCATCGGCATCCGTACCGAAGACGACGTACTGGTCACCAGGACCGGGCACGAAGTGCTGACGTCGGGACTGGCGCGCACTGCCGACGAGATCGAGGACTTCATGGCGCGCAAGTAGCGCGTGCGCGTTCGAACATCGTGACCGGCGCCCTCGCAAGCATCGGTTCGGAAGGCAGGGCCCGCCTGCGCAGGTCGATGGCGCACGATGCCACGGGCCGGGCCGCCTGCCGGAGTCAGGCGGCGTCGAGCTCCGCCCATGCATCGCGCGTGAGGTTTTCCGGCGCATCGTCGGTGCAGACCATGTCGTCCTCGATGCGGATACCGCCGTAAGGCCGGAACGCCGCGATACGGTTCCAGTCGACCGCATCGCCCTTGCCTGCGTCACGCAGGTCTTCGAGCAGCATGTCGATGAAGTACACCCCCGGCTCGATGGTCACGACCATGCCCGGCGCGAGGCTCCGGGTCAGGCGCAGATACGGATGGCCGGTCGGCTTGGGGATCGTGCCGCCGGTCTCCGTGGCTGCGAAGCCGGCGACGTCGTGTACCTGCAGGCCGATGCCATGACCGAGACCATGCGGGAAGAACACCGCGCTCACCCCGGTTTCGAGCGCTTCCTCCGGCGAGATGCGCAGAACGCCGAAGTCGCGCAGCACACCTGCCAGTGCGAGGTGCGCGTCGAGATGGAGCTGACGGTAGTCGGCGCCGGCGCGGACCTGGTCGCACATCGCCCGTTGCGCACGCTCGACCGAATCGATCATCGCCTGGAACTCGCTGCCGGTATCGGCGGCGTAAGTCCGGGTGATGTCGGCCGCATAGCCCGCGTGGGCCGCGCCCGCATCGATCAGGAAGCTGCGCAGCGGATCGGGCGCACGTCGACCGAGTTCGGTGTAGTGCAGCACCGCGGCGTGCTCGTTGAGCGCGACGATGTTGCCGTAGGGCAGCTCGTTGGCGTCCTGTCCGGCGGCCTGGCAGTAGGCGAGATGGATGCCGAACTCGCTGGCGCCCGCGCGGAACGCGCGTTCGGCGGCCGCATGCGCGCGTACCGCGCGCCGGTTGGCCGCGCGCAGCATCGCGATCTCGTACGGCGTCTTGAACGCGCGGTGGTAGTCGAGGTGATCCACCACCGCCTGCGGATTGTTGGGCCGGTACGCGCCGTAATGGCCCAGCGCGCTCTGCGACTCGCCGAGGATTGCGCATTTCGCGGCGTTCCTGGGCAGATGCTGTTGCGCCTCTTCGGGCTTGCGGATCACGACGATATCGAAATGTTCGACCCAGTATCCCGACGGCGCTTCCGGTACCACGTGCCAGTAGTCGCGCGGCTGCAGGTAGATCAGTCTGGGTCGATGGCCCGGCGTGATCACCAGCCAACTGCCCGGGTTGCGCGTCAGCGGCACCCAGGCCTTGAACTGCGGATTGACCGCGTACGGGTAATCGCGATCGTCGAACACCTGGAAGTGCTGGGTGCCGCTGGGAATGACCAGGTGATCGAAGCCGGCCCGCTCGAGCGCGGTCGCGGCGCGGGCCTGCAGCGTCGCAAGATGATCGGCGTAGAGACGGGCAGTGGACGGGGCAGGCATGGACATCGCGATCCTGGGGCAGCGAGTGGATCAGCCCATTCTGCCGGATCGGTATCGGCGCTGCCGGGCGGCGGCTCGCGGCCTCGCACGCCAAACAGCAAAGGCGCGATCAGGCGTAATGGCTCCCCGGCGCGTTGACCCAGCCCTGCAGCCGGTGCGCCAGCGAAGGTGTCGCCGCGATGAAACGGAAACCCGCCCAGCTTGCGCCTGCCAGCGTCGCGTCGTCGAGCCAGAGCAGATGCGCGCCGATCTCCACCGGCGCGTCCGGCGCATCGGGCAGAGTGAAGGACAGCTGGTAGAGCGCGTCATCGACGAAACGCTCGCTGGCGATCAGCAGCATGCCGGTTTCCGAGAGGTTGCCCACCCGTCCCACCACGCGGCCGGTCATCGCGTCGGTGACCAGGATCATGTCGGGCGCCTTGCGGCGGCGGGCGCGGCGGAATTCCTGCATCACGCGGTTGCCTCCGACATGTCCTGCTCGCCGCGGCCCGCAAAGCTGCGCAGTGCGCCGATCGCGGCCTGCCATGCGCGGTCCACGAGGCGGCCGCGGTTCGCAGTCACCACGCGGGCGTTGCCGGAAGCCATCAGCCTGGCCACTGCGTCTAGCGACTGTTCGCCGCAGCGCTGCCCGCGCTGGTTCACGAACAGCACGTGATCGGTCATCGGGCTGAACCAGGACATGCGCCGACGCACGAGGTCGCCCTGCTGGTTGGTGGTGAATTCGATCCATGTGCCGAACGGCAAGGTGCGCAGATGGTCGTACTGCGCCTGCTCGTCTGGCGTGCGCGCAGGTGGCTTTTCGTGCCGGACGGCGCCCGCCTCCTCGCCCAGGCGCGCGCGCGCCTTGAGTTTCATCGCCAGCTCGGTACGTGAGGCGGCATCGTCCTCGTCGCTGCGGTGGCTGGTCAGGCGCTGGGCGATCACCGTCGCTTCCTCGCCGTGGTAGCCGACCTGTCCGAGTGAGGATTCGACATCGCGCTGCAGATCGATGCGGGGCTCTGGCGTGGCTTCCAGCGCGGCCTCGACGATGCGACGCGTGGTGTCGAGCTGCCGTCCGGCTTCCTCGGACGACTCCCCATGGCGCAGCAGGGTCAGCGTCAGCACGTCCGCCCAGGCCTGGTCGAGCAGTGCGCGGGAGAACCGGGGCAGGCGTCGCTCGCCGACGATTCCGCGCATCAGCTCCTCGGCCCGCAACCGTGCCGCAGCGAGCTTCTCGCGGCCGCGCGCAGCTTCGATGTGGCGCCGCTCCTGCAGTTCCGCCGTCCGTGCCTGCACCTGCAACTGCGCGCGCACCTGCGCATTGCTTTCGGCGAACACCGCGACGTCTCCCTCGTAGTTGCCGACCACGTGGGCGACAGCCGCGCGCAACGCCGCCTGCACGCGGGGATCGAATGCGGTGTCTTCATGCCATGCGGCCGCGCTCTCGGCCACGGTGTTGAGCAGTTGCCGCGCCGGGTGGCGCTGGCGGGTGAAGAACGAATGGTCCTGCAGCGCGGCGCGCAGCAGGGGAATCTGCAGTTCGCGGACCAGCGGCGCCGCCGGGGCCTCGGCGCGGATCTCCTGTTCGATGTGCCCGTAGATCATGCCGAGCAGCTCGAACGCATCCTCGTCCTGCGGCGCGAGGTTCGCGCCTTCGCCGGTGCGTTGCCGCGCCTGCGCGAGCAACGAGCGCTTGATCTCGACCAGGCTGCGGGCGGTGCGGCCGCCGGGCGGCGCCTGCTGGAACTGGCGCAGCGCATCGGCGACCTCGCTGGTGGCCAGCTGTCGCCGCGGCAGCGGCGTCTCACCGCGCGGCTGGAACTTGCGCAGCAGCTCGCGCCGTCCGGACATCAACTCCTGGAGGCGCGCATATGCAGCTTCGTGGGCCTGGATGTCCTCGGCACGCTCGCTCTCGCCGGCATCCGCCGGCTCGCCCCAACCGGTGTACGGCCGTTGTGCGTCGTCGACCGGTTTGCGTTGTCTGGCGATGGTCTCGGCGCGGGCTGCGCGGGCGTCATCCTTCGCCTCGATCGGCTCTGCGCGCGCGCGTACCGGCACGAAGGTCAGCGCGGGCAGGATGCCGTCCGCGGCGAGCTGTGCGTCGAGTTGCTCGAGCACCCGCGCATAGCCGGCCAGGACCACCCGGTCGAAGATGCGGTAGAGCAGCAGGCGTGCATCGTGCTCGATCTCCACCGCGCAGGCCGCGGTCGAAATTGCCCGGCACAGGCATTGCGGACCCAGCGGCAGCCGCTCCGCATCGAAAGCGGGCGTGGCCGCGAGCACGCCGAAGCGCTGGCCGAGCAGGTGAAGCGACAGATTGGCGCGTCCCTCCTGGCGACTCGCGATCTCCCGCAGCACCGTGCCCTCGTCCATGACCGCATCCTCGACCAGGCTCAGTGCGCCGAATGACGGCGTCTCCGCGAGCGCGGGCGGCAGCGGCGGGGCGGGCGTGCGCAGTGCCGCCAACGAGGCTTCCAGCGCCAGCAGGAAGCGCGGCACCAGATCGGCCCGGTTGGCGCGGAACGCGCGCAACGTCGCCATGTAGCCCGACTCGATCCCCGGGTTGCGCGCCTGGTCGGCAAGCCGGAACAGTTCCTGCTCGAATTCCGACACCAGGTTGGACAGGCCGGGATCGAGCTCGCTGGAGACCAGCGCCAATGCGCGCTCCAGCGTGCGCCGCACGCGTGGCGGCAGGCCTGCCGAGGCGATCGAGCGGGGCGGGGACGTGGACTTGAGGAGTGCGGGCATTCCGATTGCCGGGGCGGTCGAGCGCTTTCTTTAACATGCGCGTGCGAGCGCGACCAGCGTCACGTTTTGAAAGAGGCCCGGAGGGAGGTGCAGCGGTGCGGCGCCCGACTGCTGCGACGCGTCGCTGGTCGAGCGGCCCGCGCGCCGCGTCAGTCGTCGAGAAAGAGCGACACGACGTCGTTGGTGAAGCGTCGGCCAAGCTCGGTCGGCACGATCCGCCCGTCGTCGGAGCGCTGCAGCCAGCCGTTGCGTGTGGCGGTTTCAAGCGGTCCGTCAATCACCGTCGGCGGCAGCCCGGTGGTCGCCTCGAACTCCGCGAGCGTGAAGCCATCCACCAGCCGCAGCGCGTTGAGCATGAACTCGAACGGGCGGCGGGCGGGCTCGATGGACTCGTCGCCGCCGATCCCCGAAGGCGTTCCGGCGCCCGCCAGCCACGCTGCGGGATGCTTGCTCTTCCAGCGCCGCAGGATGCTCTGCTCGCTGCCGAGGGTCAGCTTGCCGTGCGCGCCAGCGCCGATCCCGAGGTAATCGCCGAATCGCCAGTAGTTGAGATTGTGCGCGCAGCGACGCCCCGGGCGCGCATAGGCGGAGACCTCGTACTGCGCGTACCCGGCCTCGGCCAGCAGGGCCTGGCACTGCTCCTGCATGTCCCAGGCGAGATCGTCGTCCGGAATGCCGGCCGGGGGGCGCGCCGCGAACACCGTATTGGGTTCGAGGGTGAGCTGGTAATGGGAGATGTGGGTCGGCGCGAACTCGATCGCGCGGGTGACATCCGCTGCCGCCATCGCCAGGGTCTGGCCCGGCAGGGCATACATCAGATCGAGATTGAAGTTGTCGAAGCCGGCCTGGCGCGCAAGTTCGATCGCCGCGGCCGCCTGCGCCCCGTCGTGGATGCGCCCGAGACGCGCCAGACAGGCGTCGTCGAAGGTCTGGATGCCGAAGCTCAGCCGGTTCACGCCCGCGCGCCGGTAGTCTTCGAAACGGCCGTGCTCGGTGGTGCCGGGGTTGGTTTCCAGGGTGATCTCGGCCTGCGGCGCAAAGCGCAGCCGCGCCGCGGCCCCCTGCAGGATGCGTTCGATCGCATCGGCGGGAAACAGGCTCGGCGTGCCACCGCCGAAGAACACGCTGTGCACGGTGCGGCCCCAGACCAGCGGCAAGTCCTGGTCGAGATCCGCGAGCAGGGCGTCGACATAGGCATCGAACGGGGGCGTGCCGCCGCCGAACTCGTGCGAATTGAAATCGCAGTACGGACATTTGCGTACGCACCAGGGCAGGTGCACGTACAGCGACAGGGGCGGCGGAATCAGCATCAGGGCAAGGTCAGGGCGGTGGGCGGCGTGCGCAAGGCTCGGGGGCGCCGGGCGGTCCGCCGTGCTTCAGCGTGTGGCCTGCGCGAGCGGCGTCGAGGCCGCCAGGCGATCGCGCAGCGCCCGCAGCGCCAGCGCGCGATGACTGATGCGGTTCTTCTGCTCGGGCGCCATCTCCGCCGCGGTCAGGCCGGAAGGCGGATCCAGGAAAACGGGGTTGTAGCCGAAGCCGAAGTGCCCGCGTGGCGTGTCGAGGATCCGGCCCTCCCAGCTGCCCTCGGCGATCAGCGGCTGCGGGTCGTCGGCGTGTCGCAGCAGCACGATGACCGCATGGAAGCGCGCGGTCCGTCGCTCGGGCTCCACGCCCTCGAGTGCCTGCAGCAGCTTGGCGTTGTTTGCGGCATCGTCGGTCGGCGTGCCCGCATAGCGCGCGCTGTAGAGGCCCGGCGCACCACCGAGGGCATCGACGATCAGGCCGGAATCGTCGGCAAGCGCCGGCAGCCCGGTGAGCCTGCAGGCATGGCGCGCCTTGATCAATGCGTTCTCGACGAAGGTGGTGGCGGTCTCGGGCACGTCGTCGACCCCAAGCTCGCGCTGGGGCACGATCACCAGACCGAGATCGTCGAGCATCGCCCGCAGCTCCATGAGCTTGCCGGCGTTACCGCTCGCCAGGACGAGGGTGTTCATGGCCTTTGCACCGGCAGCCGGCACCGCCCGCCATGAACATCGCGCAAGGCGCCCGCCAGGCCATCCGCCGCGCGGAGCGCATGCCCGGCGCGATCGATCGCCGCGCTGCCGGGGGCCGTCATGTCCGCCCGGTCGTGCCGCTTCATCCCGCGAGCGCCGCGCGCTGCAGGGCCACGAGCTCGGCGACCCCGGTTTCGGCAAGCTGCATCATCGCGTCCATTTCCGAGCGCCGGAATGCGTGGCCCTCCGCGGTGCCCTGCACCTCGATGAAGCCGCCGCCGTCGTTCATCACGACGTTCATGTCGGTGTCGCAGTCGCTGTCCTCGGCATAGTCGAGATCCAGCACCGGTACGCCCTTGTAGATGCCGACCGAGACCGCGGCGATCGCGCCGTGCACGGGATCGCGGCTGATCTCGCCGCGGCCACGCAGCTTGGCGACCGCATCGACCAGGGCGACATAGGCGCCGGTGATCGCGGCAGTGCGGGTGCCGCCGTCGGCCTGCAGGACGTCGCAGTCGAGGGTGATCGTGCGTTCGCCGAGCGCGCGCCGGTCCACGCAGGCGCGCAGGCTGCGGCCGATCAGCCGCTGGATCTCGAGCGTGCGGCCACTCTGCTTGCCGCGTGTGGCCTCACGGTCGTTACGGGTATTGGTGGCGCGCGGCAGCATGCCGTACTCCGCCGTCACCCAGCCCTCGCCCTTGCCGCGCAGGAAGCCCGGCACGCGGTTCTCCACGCTGGCCGTGCACAGCACCCGGGTATCGCCGAAGGTCACGAGCACCGAACCCTCCGCATGGCGGGTGAACCCGCGCTGGAAGGACACGTTGCGCAGCTGGCCGGGTGTACGGCCGCTGGGACGGATGGGATCGGACATGGCGGGATCTGCAAGGGGGAAGCGGGCGGGGAGTCTAGCAGCGCCCCCTGCAGCCGCCCCGACCGGCGATGGCATACTCGTGCGCCGATTTCCGCAGTGAACCCGCCGATGATCCGCAGCATGACCGCTTTCGCCGCCCGCGAACGCAGCACCGAGTGGGGCACGCTGGCATGCGAGGTGCGCGCGGTGAACCACCGTTTCCTCGAGCTCGGCACCCGGATACCCGAAGAGATGCGCGGCGTGGAACCGGCGCTGCGCGAGCGCGTCGCGGCCAAGGTGTCGCGGGGCAAGGTGGATGTCGGCCTGCGCCTGCGGGCTGCCGAGGGCGGCGGCGAGTTGCAGCTCAACCGGGCGCTGCTGACACAGCTGCAGGGCCTGGCCCAGGAGCTGCGGGACGGCTTTCCGGAGCTGCGCGCGGGCCTGACCGATCTGCTGCAGTTCCCCGGCGTACTGCAGTCGCGCGGCGTGGATCCGGCCGCCCTTCAGGTCGAGGTGCTGGCGCTGCTCGACGAGGTGCTCGCCGATTTCGTCGAGGCGCGCGAGCGGGAAGGCGGCAAGCTCGTCACCGCCATCCTCGAACGCGTGGACGGCGTGGCGGCCATCGCCGCCGAGGTGCGCACGCTGATGCCGCAGATCCGCGAAGGCCAGCGCGCCAAGCTGCAGGCGCGCCTCGACGATCTGCCGCATCCGGTCGAGCCCGGGCGCATGGAGCAGGAGCTGGTGCTCTGGCTGCAGAAGCTCGATGTCGATGAAGAGCTCGATCGCCTCGACAGCCACGTGGTCGAGATCCGCCGGGTGCTGACCCAGCGCGAACCGGTGGGCCGCCGGCTGGATTTCCTGCTGCAGGAATTCAATCGCGAGGCCAACACGCTCGGGTCGAAATCGGTCGATCGGCGTACGTCGCAGGCAGCCATCGAGCTGAAGGTGCTGATCGACCAGATCCGCGAGCAGGTCCAGAACATCGAGTAGGCGGCGGGCCGCGCGGCGGCGGGCCACGTAAAGCGGTACGATGCGCAGCCTCCCGAGCGCCGGAGACGGGCGTGGCCCCCGAATCCCACCATTCCATGGACACCCCGCCGATGCGCGGCACGCTGTTCATCGTCGCCGCGCCGTCCGGCGCGGGAAAGTCGAGCATCGTCAATGCATGCCTGTCGCGCGATGCCGACATCGCGCTGTCGGTCTCGTTCACCTCGCGCCTCGCCCGCCCCGGTGAGCGCCACGCCGAGCACTACCACTTCGTCGGCAAGGACGTGTTCCAGCAGATGATCGAGGCTGGCGAGTTCTTCGAGTACGCCAAGGTGCACGGCGACTGGAAAGGCACGGCGCGCCAGTCGGTGGAACCGCAGCTCGCTGCCGGCAAGGACGTGCTGCTGGAAATCGACTGGCAGGGTGCGCGCCAGGTCCGCGAGAAGGTCCCCGAGGCGGTGAGCATCTTCATCCTGCCGCCCTCGCGCGATGCCCTCGACCAGCGCATGCGCAAGCGCGGCCAGGACAGCGAGGCGGTGATGGCGCAGCGCTTGGCTGCGGCGCAGGAAGAGATGTCGCACTACGACGAGTTCGACTATGTCGTGGTCAACGAGGATTTCGACACTGCGGTGTCCGAGATGTGCGCGATCTTCCGTGCCAGCCGGCTGCGTCGTGAACGTCAGGCCGAGCGCCATGCCGCTCTGATCGCGCGGCTGTTGCAGGAACCGGCCGGCACCGACGCCGCCTGAGTCCGTAAGCGATTGATTCGTATAGTGGCTGCTTGCGCGCAAGCGCCCGTGGCAGTACGATGCTCGGCCCTATTTTCTGAATTCGCGCGGCCGTCAGGTCGCCGGGAGCCCGCATGGCCCGCATCACCGTTGAGGATTGCCTGGAAGTTGTCGACAACCGTTTCGAGCTGGTCATGATGGCCGCCCGTCGCGCGCGCCAGCTGGCCAATGGCGTCGAGCCGCAGCTCGACAACAGCGAGAACGACGACAAGCCGACCGTGCTGGCGCTGCGCGAGATCGCCGCGCGCCGCATCGATCAGTCCTTCATCGAAGCGGTCGACAAGTCCGAGCGCGAGCGCAAGGAGCGCGAGGCCCTGGAATGGGCAGCGGCCGAAGTCGTCGCGGACGAGGACATGGCCAAGGGCGACGACATCTGATCGTCCGCTGCGCACGCTTTCGGGCGCGCGCATTGTCGGCTCTACCCACGACCCCGCTCCGGCGGGGTCGTTGCGTTTTCGCAGGCGCATGCGCGATGACGCGTCGTGGTTCCAAATCGACGACCATGCCCGTAGGCTTCGGGGATGACGCCCCTCGCGCCCGCTCCCGTTCCAGAATCGACCCACGTGTCCGCCGACGACGCGATACCCGAGTACATGCAGGTACTCGAGCGGGCGACGCTTTACCTGCCTGAAGATCAGCGCCAGCAGCTGCGGCGCGCCTGGTCGGTGGGCGCGGCCGCCCATGCCGGCCAGATGCGCAAGTCCGGTGAGCCCTACATCACCCATCCGGTGGCGGTGGCGGTGGTGCTGGCCGAGCAGAAGGTCGACATCGAGACCCTGGTCGCGGCGATCCTGCACGACACGATCGAAGACACGCCGCTGACGCGCGAGGCGCTGGCGTCGGAGTTCGGGGAAACCGTCGCCGAACTGGTCGAAGGGGTCACCAAGCTCGACAAGCTCAACTTCGGCAGCCGCCAGGAGGCGGATGCGGAGAGTCTCCGCAAGATGATGCTGGCGATGGCGCGCGACCTGCGCGTGATCCTCATCAAGCTCGCCGACCGTCTGCACAACATGCGGACCCTTGGCGCGCAGCCGGGGCCGGCGCGTGAGCGTATCGCCCGCGAGACCCTCGACATCTACGCACCGATCGCCCAGCGCCTGGGCATGAACAAGATCAAGGCAGAGCTGCAGGATCTCGGCTTCCATGCGCTGTATCCGATCCGCCACGCGGTGCTGGAGAAACGCATCCGCAACCAGCCGCTGGTGCGGCGCGAGGCGCTGGCGAGCATCGAGGCGCAGCTCGCGCAGCGGCTCACCGCTGCCGGCCTGCAGTACCGGCTGGTCGGGCGGATCAAGTCGCCATGGAGCATCTACAACAAGATGCAGAGTGAAGGGAAAACCTTCACCCAGGTCATGGACGTGTTCGGCTACCGGATCATCGTCGGCACCGCCGCGGACTGCTATCACGCGCTCGGCGTCGCGCATTCGGTGTTCAAGCCGCTGGACGGCCGCTTCCGCGACTTCATCGCGATTCCCAAGGCCAACGGTTACCAGTCGCTGCACACCGTGCTCTTCGGTCCGTATGGCGCACCGATCGAAGTGCAGATCCGCACCGAGGAAATGGACCTCATCGCCGAGCGCGGCATCGCCGCGCACTGGGCCTACAAGCACGGCGGCGACGGCCCCAACAGCGCGCAGTCGCGCGCGCATTCGTGGATCGCGGGGCTGCTGGAGTCGCAGCGACAGACCGGTTCGTCGCTGGAGTTCCTGGAGAACGTCAAGGTCGACCTGTTCCCCGACGAGGTCTACCTGTTCACTCCCAAGGGCGACATCATGTCGCTGCCGCGCAACTCCACCGCGCTGGACTTCGCCTACGCGGTGCATACCGACATCGGCAACCGCGCGGTTGCTGCGCGCGTGGATGGAAAGCTGGTGCCGCTGCGCACGCAGCTGGTCAGCGGGCAGCGCATCGAGATTGTCACGGCGAAATCCTCGATGCCGCGGCCGCAGTGGCTCGAGTTCGTGGCCACCGGCAAGGCGCGCACCGCGATCCGCGCGCAGCTCAAGCACCTGCAGCATGAGGACGCCGTGCAGCTGGGGCATCGCATGATCGACCGTGCGCTGGAAGAGCTGGGTACCTCGCTCGACCGGCTGCCGCAGGAACGGCTGGACGCCTATCTCGTGGAAGCCCGCTATCCGCGTCTCGAAGAACTGATGGCCGACATCGCGCTGGGCAACCGCATGCCCGCGCAGGTGGCGCTGGCACTGGCGCAGCACGAAGGCGGTGTTCCCAACGAACGATTGGCGCGTGCGGGCGAGACCATCCGCATCCGCGGCGACGAGCGTGGCGTGATCACGTTCGCCAACTGCTGCACCCCGATCCCCGGCGACAGCATCATGGGCTACCACACCACCGGCCGCGGCATCGTCGTGCACCGGATGGACTGCCCGAACGTGGCCGAGTTCCGCAAGTCGCCCGAGCGCTGGCTCAATATCGACTGGGACCGGGAGGTCGTCGGTGACTACAACGTGGCGCTGCGGATCGAGGTGGAGAACCATCCCGGCGTGCTGGCACAGGTGGCCGCTGCCATTGCGCGCGTGCAGTCCAACATCGACGGCGTGGAATATCTCGAACGGGACACCACGGTGGCCGCAATCCGCTTCTCGATCGAGGTCAAGAACCGCAAGCATCTGGCCGACGTGATCCGCCGCATCCGCCGGTTGCCGGTCGTGCACGGCGTGCAACGCATGTGAGCTGCGCGTGCGCGGCGGGTCGGCCGGCTAGAATGCCCGCTTCCCGCCCACGGAGTTGCCCATGCCCCGCACGCCCGTTTCCACGCCGGACGCGCCCGCCGCGATCGGCCCGTATTCGCAGGCCGTGCGCGCCGGCGACACCGTGTATTTCTCCGGCCAGATCCCGCTGGATCCGGTCAGCGGTGAGATCGTCGCCGGCGACATCACCGTGCAGGCGCGCCGGGCGTTCGACAACCTGAAGGCCGTGGCGCAGGCCGCGGGCGGCAGTCTGGACTGCATCGTCCGCGTCGGTCTGTACGTCACCGATCTGGGCGAGTTCGCCCAGGTCAATGCGGTGATGGCGGAGTACTTCGAGGCGCCGTTCCCCGCGCGTTCCACCATCGAGGTGCCTGCGCTGCCCAAGGGCGCGCGCTTCGAGGTCGACGCGGTGATGGTGCTCGGCTGAGATCCGTGCACGGCCCGGCATGACGAGGACGCCGCTCCCGGCATTGGCCGATGCCGGTCTGACGCCGCTGTCGGCCCTGTCCGGGGTCGGCCCGAAAGTCGCCGAAAAGCTGGCCGCGCGTGGCTTCGCCACGGTCGGAGATCTGTGGCTGCACCTGCCGCGGCAGTACGAGGACCGCACCCGGATCACGCCGATCGGGCACCTGCGCAGCGGTGTGCCGGCGCAGGTCGAGGGTGTCGTCGAAGCGGTGGAGAAGGGCTTCCGGCGGCGTCCGCTGCTGCGCGTCGCGATCGACGATGGATCGGGTGGGAGCCTGGTGCTGCGTTTCTTCCACTTCCGCGCCGCGCAGGTGGCGCAACTCGCGGTGGGCACGCGCCTGCGTTGTTTCGGCACGCCGCGACCCGGGCAGCATGGGCTGGAGATCGTCCATCCCAGTTATCGGCTGCTGGATCGCGAGGCGCCGACGGTGCTCGACGATCGCCTCGATCCGGTATACCCGCTGATCGAGGGGGTCGGCCCGCAGGTGCTGCGCCGCCTGGTGGGGCAGGCGCTGGACCGTCTGCCGCAGGGCCCTGCACTTGAACTGCTGCCTGGCGCCATCCTCGAATCGCTCGAGGTGCCTACGCTGCGCGAGGCGCTGCTCTATGTGCATCGGCCCCCGTGCGATGCCGACATCGGCCTGCTGGCATCGGGCTGTCACCCGGCGCAGCGTCGCCTCGTGCTCGAGGAAATGCTCGCCCATCACCTGAGCCTGCGCCGCCAGCGGATCGCGCTGCAGGCGCACCGTGCCCACCCGCTGCGGCCGGGCCCGCTTGCCAGCGCCCTGCAGGCGGCATTGCCGTTCGCGCTGACCGGCGCGCAGGCCCGCGTCTACCGCGACGTGCTCAAGGATCTCGCCGCGCGCAGACCGATGTTGCGGCTGGTGCAGGGTGATGTCGGCAGCGGCAAGACGGTGGTCGCGGCGTTGGCGGCGGCGGCGGCGATCGATGGCGGGCGGCAGGCCGCACTGATGGCGCCGACCGAACTGCTGGCCGAGCAGCATGCGCAGAACCTGCGGGCGTGGTTCGAGCCCCTCGGCATCAGTGTCGCCTGGCTCGCCGGCAAGGTCACCGGCCGCGCCCGTACCCGGGTGCTGGGCGAGATCGCCTCCGGTGCAGCGCAGCTGGTCGTCGGGACCCATGCACTGATGCAGGCGAATGTCGCCTTCCGCGACCTCGCCCTGGCGATCGTCGACGAGCAGCACCGCTTCGGCGTCCACCAGCGTCTGGCGCTGCGCGACAAGGGCGCCGATGGTACCCACGTGCCGCACCAGCTGGTGATGACCGCCACCCCGATCCCGCGCACGCTGGCGATGTCCGCCTATGCGGATCTGGATGTCTCGGCGATCGATGAGCTGCCGCCGGGGCGCACGCCGGTGCAGACCGTCGTGCTCAGCGCCGAGCGTCGGCCGGAACTGATCGAACGGATCCGCCATGCCTGCGCGCAGGGGCGGCAGGCCTACTGGGTCTGCACGCTGATCGACGATTCGGACGAGGTGGTCGCGCAGGCCGCGCAGACGACGTTCGAGCAGCTTGTCGCGGCGTTGCCCGGTCTGCGTATCGGGCTTGTGCATGGCCGGATGAAAGCCGCCGACAAGCAGGAGGCCATGCGCGCCTTCAAGGATGCCGGGATCGATCTGCTGGTCGCGACGACAGTGATCGAAGTGGGCGTCGACGTGCCCAATGCATCGCTGATGGTGATCGAGAATGCCGAGCGCCTTGGCCTGGCGCAGTTGCACCAGTTGCGGGGGCGGGTGGGGCGGGGTACGGCCGCGTCGAGCTGCGTGCTGCTGTACCAGTCGCCGCTGTCGCGGATGGCGCGCGAGCGCCTCGACACCATGCGCCGTACCGCCGACGGGTTCGAGATCGCCGAGAAGGATCTCGCGCTGCGCGGCCCCGGCGAGCTGCTGGGCACGCGCCAGACCGGACTGGCCGAGTTCCGCCTGGCCGATCTTGCGCGGGACGCGGATCTGCTGCCGGCAATCCACCGGATCGGCGACGTCCTGCTCGACTCGCGTCCCGATCTTGTGGAGCGCATCGTCCAGCGCTGGATCGGCAGCGCTGCGCGGTACGCAGCGGCCTGAACGCATGCATCTGTTCATGAAGCGGAAGTCCTGCGGCTGTTCGCACAAGGACTGACCGAGAGGGGAATCGCGGTGGGCCCCGTCGGAGCATCAAGACGCTTTCGGCAGAAGCGCTCGGCGATGTGCAGCTCGGCGCGACGACAACAGTCAATCCGACGGATATGTCCGGGGCCAACGTCTGGCGCTCTGGCGCCGGGGATGGGAGAGCCGCAAGCGCGTGACGCGGAATGACGGCGCAAGCGGTAGGCGGGGCAGACGCGCGGTGCCCGCATGCGGGCCGCTGGTTCATCGCGATCGCCGGCACGCGCCATAATGTGGAATGACCGACAAGATTCCCCTGCTGATCGATACCGATCCCGGCGTGGACGACGCCCTCGCCTTGCTTCTGGCATTCGACGATGACCGCCACGACGTGGTCGGCCTGACGATCGCCGCCGGCAATGTGGGCCTGCGTCACACGGTCGGCAACGCGCTCAAGCTCTGCGAGGTGGCGGGGCGTAGCGATGTACCCGTGTTCGCGGGGAGTGCGTCGCCTCTGCTGCATGCGGCGCCCGACGCGGCGTATGTGCATGGCGAAGACGGCTTCGGTGACGTGGGGTATGCGCCAGCGCTGCGCGCAGCAGAGCCCGAGCATGCAGCCCTGGCGATCCTGCGCCTGTCCCACGAGCACGCCGGGCGCCTGGTGCTGGCGGCGCTCGGCCCGCTGACCAACATCGCGCTGGCGCTCAAACTCGATCCAACGCTTCCTTCGCGCGTGTCGCGCTTCGTCGCCATGTCCGGCGCAGTCACCGGCCAAGGCAATATCACCCCGTCCGCGGAGTTCAATGCCTACTTCGATCCGGAGGCGGCATCGATCGTGTTCGATGCGTTTCCGCGGTTCGACCTCTGCGACTGGGAGGCGACGGTCGCCCACGGCCTGCCGCATGACGCGGTGGTGGAGTGGATGAGCGGCGGTGGTCCGATCGGAGGGTTCTACGAGGAGATCTCGCGCAAGACCCGCGAGTGGTCCGCGGACCGCCGCGGCGACGACTGGCATTCGGCCGACGCGTTGACGATGGCCTGGCTCCTCGAGCCTGAAGGCGCACTGGAGATGCAGGAACGCCCGCTCGAAGTCGTGCTAGAACACGGACCGCGCCGCGGCATGACGATGGTCGACTGGCAGCCCCGGGAGGGCCGGGCGGACAGCGCACGGATCCTGATGCGCTACGACATCGCCCGCTTCCATGCGCGCGTCCGTCGGGTCCTCTCGCGCTGACCGCGTCCGATACCCGACTTGCAGCGGATGCCGGGGTGCCGGTACAATGCCGCTCTTTCCTTGCGCAAACTGGTCCCCGCCAATGAAGGCCGACATCCACCCCGATTACCGCGAAGTCGTCTTCCAGGACGTCACGTCCGATGGCTTCAAGTTCCTGACCCGCTCGACCCTCGCCGCCACGGCGAAGGAAAAGATCCAGTGGGAAGACGGCAATGAATACCCGCTGATCAAGATCGAAGTTTCTTCGGCCACGCATCCGTTCTACACCGGCCAGAACAAGATCATGGACATCAGCGGTCGCGTCGACAAGTTCCGCAAGCGTTACGCCAAGTAATCGCGTGCGGAGCGATGCGCTCGCCAAGGCGAGGGCATTGTCCGGCGACACCAGCGGCCGCCTCCGGGCGGCCGTCTGTTTTGCAGGTCATCAGCCCCGCCGTGTGTGCACGCGGTGGGCTTTGCCGTGTTCGTCGTCCGCCCACGCGTACGCGGTCGGCGCCTGCGGAAACGCTATGCGATAATTGACGCGTTGCGGCACACGCCGCGCCCGCCAGGCCGGACGGCATTGCCGCCCGTAGAAATGAGGAGCCTTCAGAGTGTCTGAATCCAATTCCAAGCTTGACCAGGTCAAGCTCGATGCCGCCGGCAAGACGGTGACCCTGCCCGTCCTCCACGGCACGCTCGGCAATCCGTGCATCGACATCTCGAAGCTGCCCAAGGAAACCGGCTGCTTCACCTACGATTCCGGCTTCACCGCTACCGCCAGCTGCAAGTCGGCGATCACCTACATCGACGGCGACGAGGGTGTGCTGCTGTATCGCGGTTACCCGATCGACCAGCTGGCCGAGAAGTCGAGCTTCCTCGAAGTCGCCTACCTGCTGCAGGCCGGGGAACTGCCGAACGCCGACGAGTTCGCCAAGTTCGAGCACGAGGTCACGCATCACACGATGATGCACGAGTCGCTCAAGAGCTTCCTGCAGGGTTTCCGCCACGACGCGCACCCGATGGCGATGCTTGCCGCCTCGGTCGCTTCGATGTCGGCGTTCTACCACGACACTTTGGATCTGCAGGATCCCGAACAGCGCCGCCTCGCCGCGATCCGCCTGATCGCCAAGGTTCCGACGCTGGCCGCTGCCGCGTACCGGTATTCGATCGGCCAGCCGATCCGCTACCCGCGCAACAGCCTCGGCTACGTCGATCGCTTCCTGCACATGATGTTCGAGATGCCGAGCGAGCCGCTGGAGCTCAATCCGGTCGTTGCCAAGGCGATGGACCTGCTCTTCATCCTGCACGCCGACCACGAGCAGAACGCGTCGACCTCGACCGTGCGCCTCGTCGGCTCCACCGGCGCGAACCCGTATGCATCGGTCGCCGCCGGCATCGCCGCGCTGTGGGGCCCGGCACATGGCGGTGCCAACGAGGCGGTACTCAAGCAGCTCGCCGAGATCGGCACCGCCGACAACGTCGAGAAGGCGGTGTTGCGCGCCAAGGACAAGAATGACCCGTTCCGCCTGATGGGCTTCGGTCACCGCGTCTACAAGAACTTCGATCCGCGCGCGAAGATCATCCGCGAGATGACCCACAAGGTGCTCGGCGAACTGGGCATCAACGACCCGTTGCTGGACGTGGCGATGAAGCTCGAGGAAGCGGCGCTGAAGGACGATTACTTCGTCGAGCGCAAGCTGTATCCGAACGTCGACTTCTACAGCGGCATCATCTACAAGGCGCTGAACATCCCGACCGAGATGTTCACCGTGATGTTCGCGATCGGCCGCACCGCTGGCTGGGTGGCGCATTGGCTCGAGCAGCAGGTCGATCCGGAAGCCAAGATCGGTCGTCCGCGCCAGATCTATACCGGCTACGACGTGCGTGACTACAAGGATGCCGGCGCGCGCTGATCCACGCACCGTCATCGATGGAGTACGAAGAAGGCGGCCCATGGGTCGCCTTTTTCATGTTCGTGCTATCGCGCCCGGAGGCGGCGGCTGACGGCTCGCACCGTTGTTTTCCGATTCTCTGCGCCGCGCCTCTTCGTGAGACTGGTCGAGTGATCCGGTGGTTGTTCCGGATCGACCGGGCAGGGTTTCAATCCGACGCGAGGGGGCGACGATGAAGATGCAACAGATCTGGGCGGTAGTGATTGGCTGCGGCATTGCGCTGGCCGCTTTCGCCACTGGAGCACAGGAAATGTCTTTCCGCAGTGGAACGGTCACGGGAATCAGCACCATGCAGGTTCCGGTGACTGCCGGCCAGCAGCGCAGCGAGCCGTCGCGCGGCGGCGGTGCGATCGGTCGTGCGCTGGGACGCATGGCGGGCCGCGCAGCCTCCCGGGTCACCGGCGAGTACTCCTACGAGGCCTACGAGGTCGCCAGTGGCGTGACTCGCGACGTTGTGGAAGGTGCAGCCACGCCCGCAGCGGGCGGCGCAATGGCCACCGTTTTCATGGTGATGCTGCGCTTCGATGACGGGAGCGAATCCGCGATCCGCGCTGCCGATGCCAGCGGCCTGCGGGTCGGGGCGCGTGCGCGCGTCTTCGGCAGTGGCGACAGCGCGCGGATCGTCGCCGAATAGTCGCGCCGTCCGGGAGTGGCTCCGTTGGCCGGTAGCGCGCCTATCGCGCTTCCGGTGCCCCGTACTCCTGGGTCAGCAGCTTGCGGAGCTGGGGGTGCGACATACGCCGCATGGGGCGATCGTCGCCGGACGACAGGGGAGCTTGCCGAAGACTGGCTTCGGGCAGGACGGTCAGGTCGAACGTCAGGTCTTCCGCCGCGAACAGCCAGACATCGACATCCACCGTCCGTTGGCGATCCAGCCGTACGCGGCGCATCCGCCCCTCGGCCGGAATGCCGTGTTCCTCGATGAAGCGAACGAGCGCGCCCGGGTCGTCGGTGTGCACATGCAGCGTCACCGCCGAATGCGCGTCGGCCGTGCCCTCGAGCACTGGACCGACCAGGCGTGGGGAAAACGCTGCAAGGAATGCCATCGCGCGTTCGGCCGCTTCACGCCGTACGCGCAGGGCGTCGATCTGCCGCGTGCCGCTGAACAGCCGCTGGTACTCACGCAGCGCGACTTCGATCTCGCCGTCGCGCGGCAGCGCCGCCTCGTCATGGATACCCAGGCGATCCGCCGCCTTGAGCTTTGCCTGATGGATATCGTGGATTCCGCCTTCCGCCATCAGCCGGGCCGCCTCCTGCGCGAGGCGATTGCGGCGTTCACGGTTGCGGCTATCCGAGTGCTGGCGCGCGCGGTGCATGCTCGCCTCTCCGTTGATCCCCCGCCGTCGACTCTACGCTTCCCCGGTACCCGGTCAAGACGCCGCCGCGCGCCCGCCGTAGTGCGGGGTTTGGCGTGAGAATACGCAGATCGTCAACGCTGACAGCGGCATGTCGGGGACGATCAGAAGATGTCGAACGCTTCCTCGGCGGGCGTCTCGTCAATCCGCAGGTCGATCTCCGATTCCATGCGATCGAGATCCTCGACCTTCACGTATTCGATGATGCCGCCCTCGGATGTGGTCGGCAGCAAGCGGCCACCGGCCGTCACCGAGACGCGGACCATGCCCTCGGGCGGCTCGTTGGATGCTTCGGGTACGCCCTCGAGTGCGACACGCATGAAGTCGATCCAGATCGGCAGCGCCGCGCGTCCACCGTACTCGCGGAAGCCGAGCGAGCGGTTGTCGTCGCGGCCGACCCAGACCGACGTGACGAGGTTGCCGCCGAACCCCGAAAACCAGGCGTCGCGATGGTCGTTGGTCGAGCCGGTCTTGCCGCCGACGTCGTCGCGCTCGAGTACCCGCGCGGCGGTGCCGGTGCCGCGTTTTACGACGTCGCGCATCATCGAGACCAGCTGGTAGGCAACCCGCTCGTCGATCGCGCGCGGTGCAATGACCGGCGCGGCGCCGTCTTCGCGCGGCTCGGGCGCGGCCGCCGCTGCCGCCGGGGCGGCGGTTACCTGCCGTGGCTCGGCTGCCGGCCCCAGATTGAACCCATCCACGACATGGCGCGGCGCCGCAGGCTGACCCGGTGTGCCCCCGGCCCCGCAACCGCGGCAGGCGCGGGCCGGATTCTCCTTGAAGACCAGCGTGCCTTCGCGATCGCGGACCTCGTCGATGAACCATGGCGTGACGCGGAACCCGCCATTGGAGAACACCGAATAGGCGCGGGTCACGTCGAGTGGGGTCAGCGAGGGTGTGCCCAGGGCGATCGACAGGTTCGGCGGCAGCTGCGATTCCTCGAAGCCGAAATGGCTGATGTACCTGCGCGCGTAGTCGACGCCGATGGCATCGAGCAGGCGCACGGCCACAAGGTTGCGCGACTGTACGAGTGCCTCGCGCAGCCGCATCGGACCGGCGAACTTGCCGTCGGAGTTCTGCGGGCGCCAGTCCTGGCCTCGACGCATCCGGAACAGCACCGGAGCGTCGAGCACGATCGACGCTGGATTGAAGCCCTTCTCGAACGACGCGGCGAAGATGAAAGGCTTGAAGCTGGAGCCGGGCTGGCGCCGCGACTGTGTCGCGCGATTGAAGTTGCTGCCCGCGAAGCTGAAGCCGCCGGTCAGCGCACGCAGTGCGCCGTCGTCGGGCTCCATCGAGACCAGCGTCGCCTGCGCGCGCGGCAACTGTTCCAGCTGCCAGGTGATCTTGGGCGGCGCCGGCGTATCGGCTGACGCGTTCGCCGCCGGCTTGGCCTGCGTCTCGATGCGGCGTACGCGGGTCAGGTCGCCACGCGCAAGCAGCGCAGCAGGATTCTTGCCCGTCCAGCGGCTGGCTGCCGCGTCCAGGGTGATGGACTGCCCGTCCGCGAGCACCACATCGGCGCTCGCGTTGCCACTGCGCACGACGATCGCCGGCAGCATGCCGCCCTGCGGTGGAATACCGCGCAGGCGCCGCGCCGTGGTCGCGGCATCCTCGCCCTCGGCCAAGTCGAAGGTTTCAGTGGGCTTGACCCAGCCGTGGCGCCGGTCGTAGGTCGACAGCCCGTTGCGCACCGCGAGCTCGGCAGCGGCCTGCATCGTCGGATCGATCGTCGTGGTGACGTGGTAGCCACGGGTCAGGACGTCGCCGCCGTAGCGCGCGATCATCTCCAGCCGGACCATCTCCGCCACATAGGGCGCATAGACCTCGATCGGGCGCTCGTGAGGGCTTGCGTGCATCTCGACCGCACGCGCCGCTGCTGCCTCCTGGGGACTGATGAAGCCCAGCTCCTGCATCCGTGCGAGCACGTAGACATCGCGGCGTTCCTTCGCGCGTTCGGGATTGCTGAGCGGATTGCCGCTCGATGGGAACTTCGGAATCGCCGCCAGCGAGGCCATCTCGTCGAGGGAGAGCTCGTCCAGTGACTTGCCGTAATAGAACTCCGCCGCCGCCGCCACCCCGTAGGCGCGATTGCCGAAGAAGCTCTTGTTGAGGTAGAGCTCGAAGATCTCGTCCTTGCTGAGGTTCTGCTCCATCTTCCGGGCCAGCAGCATCTCGGCGAACTTGCGGGTGAAGCTGTAGTCCGAGCTCAGGAAAAACTGCCGCGCAACCTGCTGGGTGATGGTCGAACCGCCGGGCACGCGGCGGTCGTTCGTCGTCGCCAGAAGCCACAGCGCGCGTCCGACACCGCGATAGTCGATACCGCCATGCTCGTAGAAGCGCGCGTCCTCCGTCGCCAGGAAGGCCTGCTTCAACCGCTCGGGCACTTCCTCGATCTTGACCGGGTAACGACGCGTCTCGCCGAACAGGGCGATGAGACGTCCGTCCCTGGCATAGACATAGAGCGGCTCCTGCATCTCGATGTCGCGCAGGGCTTCCACGTCCGGCAGCTTGGACGCGACGGCCGCGTAGAGAATGCCGCCGGTGATTGCGGCGAGCAGACCGATGGCGGCGATCGCGATCAGGGTCCAGCGCATCAGGCGGCGGAGCCGGGAAGGGCGGGGGGTCTGCGGCTTGGAAGGGGCTGGGCTCATGGCGGCGCAGTATAGGGGAGGCGGCCGGGGGGCGGCAGCGAGCCTGGCGCGCGGACTGGCGAGCGGTCAGAAAGCGAGAGCGCCGTCTGGGAATCCGCATGGTCAATCAAAGTTCATGTTGCCAATACAAGCAAAGTCCGCTATTTAATGCGCCGGGACACGAGGCGTGGCTAAGCGCCCGTGGCAAAGGGGAAATACCGTGGGGCTCATCACAAAAAGCCAGGTGCCGGTCATCGGCGTCGACATCAGCTCGACTGCCGTCAAGCTGTTGCAGCTGTCGCGGCAGGGCAATCGTTATCGCGTCGAGCATTACGCGGTCGAGCCTTTGCCGCCCAATGCGGTGGTCGAGAAGAACATCGTCGAGGTCGAAGCGGTGGGTGAGGCGATCCGGCGCGCGGTGTCGCGTTCGGGCACCAAGGCCAAGCATGCCGCAGCCGCGGTGTCGGGTTCGGCAGTGATCACCAAGACGATCCCGATGCCGGCCGACCTCGACGAGGACGACATGGAATCGCAGGTCGAGCTCGAGGCGGTCAACTACATTCCGTACCCGATCGAGGAAGTGAACCTCGACTTCGAAGTGCTCGGTGCGATGCCGGGCAATGCGGAGATGGTCCAGGTGCTGCTGGCCGCGTCACGATCGGAGAACGTCGAGCTGCGTGCCTCGGCGCTCGAGCTGGGTGGCCTGACGGCCAAGGTCATCGATGTCGAGGCCTTCGCGGTCGAGAACGCCTTCGCGATGCTTGCAGGCACGCTCAGCATGCCGGCCGATGGCGTGGTTGCGCTGGTCGATGTCGGCGCGACGATGACCACGCTCAACGTGCTTCGGAACGGTCGCAGCCTCTACTCGCGCGAGCAGGTGTTCGGCGGCAAGCAGCTCACCGACGAGGTGATGCGCCGCTACGGCCTCAGCTACGAGGAAGCCGGCCTCGCCAAGCGTCAAGGGGGTCTGCCCGAGAGCTACGAAGTCGAAGTACTCGAGCCGTTCAAGGAGGCGATGGTCCAGCAGGTGAGCCGTCTGCTGCAGTTCTTCTACGCCGGCAGCGACTTCAACCGGGTCGATCAGGTGGTCCTGGCCGGCGGCTGCGCGTCCATTCCGGGCGTTGCAGACATGGTCGAGGAGCAACTGGGCGTGCAGACCGTGCTGGCCAATCCGCTCGCGCAGATGACGCTCGGCCCGCGGGTGCAGGCGCATGCGCTCGCCCAGGACGCGCCGGCACTGATGATCGCCTGCGGCCTGGCCCTGAGGAGCTTCGACTGATGTCCAGGATCAATCTCCTCCCGTGGCGCGTCGAACGGCGCAAGCAGCGGCAGAAAGAATTCGGCGTGATGGTGGGCCTCGCCGCGGCGACCGGCGTCGCGCTGTGGTTCCTCGTGAACATGTATTACAACGCGCAGATCGACGGGCAGAACGAACGCAACGCGTTCCTGCAGCAGGAGATCGCCGAGGTCAAGAAGCAGAACGCGGAGATCGACACGCTCGAGTCGCAGCGCGCGCGCCTGCTGGCGCGAAAGAGCGTGATCGAGGAGTTGCAGGGCAAGCGCTCGCAGATGGTCCACCTGTTCGACCAGCTGGTCCGCACCATTCCCGATGGGGTGCTGCTGACTTCGCTCAAGCAGGAGGGCGAGATCCTGACGCTCGAGGGCCGCTCGCAATCAAACGCGCGCGTGAGTACCTACATGCGCTCGCTCGAAAGCTCCGGCTGGATGACCAGCCCGCAGCTGTCGGTGATCGAAGCGCGTGACGGCGTTCCGGGCCTGCCGTACGCGTTCACCTTGAACGTGAAGCTGTCCACGCCGGCCGCCAAGGAAGCCGCGGCTGTCGAGGGTCTCGAACCGGACGCTTCGGGCAACGCCGCATCCGATGCCCAGCCGGTCGCTGCGCCCGCCGCCGAAGGAGCCGCCTCGTGAGCAGGAAGAAGATGTCGCTGCGCGAGCTCGACTTCAACAACAGTGGTTCGTGGCCCCGCGAGTACAAGATCGGCGCGTGTGTGCTGGTCGGCATGCTGATCTTCTTCCTGCTGTGGTACGTGGTGACCCGCGAGAAGGGCGACGAGCTGGCGAGCCTCGAAGCGCAGGAATCAGGGCTGCGTGCGGATTTCGAGCGGGAACAGGCCAAGGCCGCCAACCTCGAGCCGCTCAAGCAGCAACTTGCACAGATGGAGCAGCAACTGCAGCAGATGCTGCGCCAGCTGCCGAGCAAGACCGAGATGCCCGACCTGATCGTCGACATCTCGCAGACCGCCATCGCCACCGGCATCCAGAACGACCTCTTCAAGCCGGGCGAGGAAGCACCGCGTGAGTTCTACGCCGAGCAGCCGATTGCGCTGCGCATGGTGGGCAGCTATCACCAGTTCGGCGCATTCGTCAGCGGCGTCGCCTCGCTGCCGCGCGTGGTGATCATGACGATGCACGACATCTCCCTGAAGCCACGCGCGGGCACGGCTGGCGAGGCGGGTGGTCTGGCCGCGATCGGGCCGAACTCGAGTCTGGAGCTCTCCGGCACAGTGAAGACCTACCGGTATCTGGACGAGGAAGACACGGGCCTTCAATCGCAGGCCGGAGCGGCAGGCGAGACGGCTGCGGGAACGGCGACTGGAGGCATGCTGTGATGGCGATCGCAACTCCCGCATTCGCGCGTGGTTTGTCGGTGTTCGTCCTGGTTCTTGCAGCGACGGGCTGCGGCCGCGGCATCAGCAGTCAGCCAGGCGATGCGCCCAACCTCGAAGTCTGGGTCGAAGAGGTCAAGCAGCGTCCCGCGCCCGCGCTCGACCCGTTGCCGGTGATGCAGCAGTTCGAGACCTTCGAGTATTCGGCGCAGGGCATCCGCGATCCTTTCAGCAACGCGTTTACCGACGACGGCGGCGGCAGCGGGCCGCGCCCGGATTCGAACCGGCGCAAGGAAGTGACCGAGCAGTTCCCGCTCGACAGCATGTCGATGGTTGGCACGATCGGTACAGGGGGGCGGATCGTCGGCCTGGTGCTGGCGCCCGACAAGGTCACCTATCGCATCACCCCTGGCAACTACCTGGGACAGAACGATGGCCGGGTCACCTCGGTCAACGAAAATCGCATCGAGCTCGTCGAGCTGGTGCCCGATGGCGCCGGCGGCTGGCTCGAGCGCCCGGCTTCGCTCGCGCTGAACGAACAATGATGAGGGGAAGCAACATGACCGTGAGCAAAGCGGGGAGCCTGCAGGCGGGCCGGACGAACTCGACGCGTGCCTGTGCACTCGGTCTTGCCATAGGATTGATGGCGGCGTTCAGCGGCGCACACGCGGCGCAGGTGCCGACCCACGTTTCGATGCTGCCCCTGCTGCAGGCCGGCGCAACGGCCGTGCAGCCGACGGGTGCGGTCTCGGTGACCGACCTCGACTTCCGCCGCGGCGATGGCGGTTCGGGCAAGCTGGTGCTGCGCTTCGATGGAGATGGAGCCGCGCCTGATCTGCGGACCCAAGGTGGCAGCGTGGTGATCAACCTGGGCGGCGCATCCCTGCCGTCGGCGCTGCAGCGGCCGCTCAACGTGACCGACTTCGCAACGCCCGTGCAGCGGATCGACACCCGTCACGGAGCCGAGGGCGCCCAGGTGGTGCTGAGTGCACGTGGCGAGTTCGAACCGATGGCGTACCAGAGTGGCCGCGACTACATCGTCGAGATCATTCCGCGCGCGGCCGGCAGCGACCGCGCGGTCGGTGCAGCCACGACTGCAGCGACGATGGGCCAGTCGGCCACGGCCACCGTGTCCGACGTGCGCGCCTACAGTGGCGCACCGGTGACATTCAACTTCCAGGACGTGCCGGTACGCACCGTGCTGCAGCTGATCGCAGACGAGTCGAATCTCAATATCGTCGCCAGCGACAGTGTGACCGGCAGCGTGACCCTGCGGCTGCAGAACGTGCCGTGGGACCAGGCGCTGGATATCGTGTTGCAGGCCAAGTCGCTGGACAAGCGCCGCAGCGGCAACGTGGTCTGGGTCGCGCCGCAGAGCGAGATCGCTTCGTTCGAGCAGGCCAAGGAAGACGCACGCCTGGCGATCGAAGAGCGCGCCGAGATGACGACGGAGTACATCCCGATCAGCTACGGCAATGCGGAAGACATCGCCAAGTTGCTGACGGATGAAAGCAAGAGCGGCGCAAGTGGCGGTGGCGGTGCATCACAGCAGCGCGGCTTCCTGTCCTCGCGCGGCAGCATCAGTTTCGACCGGCGCACGAACACGCTGCTGGTCATCGATA